>CAJXYV010000123.1 GCA_913063525.1 uncultured Verrucomicrobiota bacterium | reverse complement strand
GGCAACGACCGTTTCTGCTCCGGCAACGACCGTTTCTGCTCCGGCAACGACCGTTTCTGCTCCGGCAACGACCGTTTACAGACCGAAAACGACCGTTTCCGGACCGAAAACTGGCGTTTTCGGGGCTCTCTGGGAGGCTTTAGCTCAAGCGATGACGGGCATGAACGCCATTAGAAGCCCGCAGTAGAAATCTGCCCTTTTGATTGCGAGCGGCAGTAAAAAACGCCATGATGCTAGGTGGATGAACGCGCAAACACGCCAACCTGAGCCGGAAGTTGCCGCCGCATCGACGCGACGAAGGGCTGGAGGATTTTTGCTGGGCTTGCTGCTGTTCGTGAGCATCGCTTTTGGGTTGAGGCTCGATCCGGCAGGGGCGGCATTGAGCGGGCTGGACCCGGCTAAGGTCAGGCTGGGTCTCGGGATCTGCGCGTGTGTCGCGGCGCTTTGGCTGACGGAGGCATTGCCTCTGGCAATCACGGCATTGTTGGTGCCGCTGCTGGCTTGCAGCTTCGGCCTGATGGAGATGAAAACGGCGCTGGCGGGGTTCTCGGACCCATTGATTTTTTTATTTTTCGGGGGATTCGCGATGGCGGCGGCCTTGTCGGGCCAGGGGCTGGATCGGTGGATGGCGCACCGGATCGTGCGGCTAGGCAGGGGGGATTTCCTGCGTGTCTGTTATCTGCTGTTCGGGGTGACGGCGGCAATCGCGATGTGGGTGAGCCATACCGCGACGACGGCGATGATGTTGCCGCTGGCTCTGGGAATCCTCCACCAGATGCCGAAGGGTGAGGGCACGCCGCGCAATACGATTTTCCTGCTGCTGGGGGTGGCCTACTCGGCGAGTGTGGGCGGGATCGGCACGCTGGTCGGCACGCCGCCAAATGGGATCGCGGCGGCGCAGTTAGGAATCGGATTTTTGGAATGGCTCAAGTTCGGCATTCCCGCGGTGCTAGTGCTGATGCCCTTGTTGGTGGTGGTCCTGGGGCGGGTGTGTCGGCCGGAGAAGATCCGGATTCCAGATTTGGAGAGGCTGGAGTTTCGTTTCACCCGCGCGCGGGTGCTGACCTTGATGATTTTCGGGCTGACGGCGGCGGGCTGGATTTTCAGCGAGCCGCTGGCCAGACGGCTGGGGGTAAGCGGGGCATTCAACACGCTGGTGGCATTGATCGCGGTGGTCGCCTTGGTGGCCAGCGGGGTGCTGCAGTGGCGGGAAATCCGCAGGAGCACCGACTGGGGGGTGCTGTTATTATTCGGCGGGGGAATCACACTCAGCACCCTGATCGGCCAGACGGGGGCGGGTTTGTTCATGGCCCGTTTGTTTGCGGAGTGGGTGGAATTTTGGCCGGTGCCTTTGGTCATCGGCGCGGTGATCTTTTTCATGGTTTTCCTCACTGAACTGATCAGCAACACCGCATTGACCGCGCTGATGGTACCGATCTTTTTCCTGATCTCCGGGGAACTGGGCATCCACCCGAACAAGCTGGTCTTGCCGCTGACGATCGCGGCATCGACGGGATTCATGATGCCGGTGGGCACGCCGCCCAATGCGCTCGTTTTTGCGACAGGCAAAGTGCCGCAGCGCGAAATGATGCGGGTGGGATTGATCCTCAACCTGGTGTTCGTCGTGGCGCTGACGATCCTGGCAGAGATTTTATTCTGAGCCGCCGCGGTTTCAGAAACCGTCGGCCAAGCGCGTGACGAGGGCGGTGCCGGCCCGCTCAAATGCTTCGGGCAGCGCGTTGTTTCGCGCGGTCTGGAAATTATCCAACGTGAAAATCTGGCTGCTGCCTGTGGAGCTACCTGCGGCGAGAATCTTGGTGGGATCCTTGGCGTCTAGCAGTTTCCACTGGATCGTGACGGTGTTGGTCAACTCTTCAGGGCGCAGGGTGTCGTAACGAGTCCCCCGAACGGTGGCGTAACGGATGCTGCGGAGGTCACCTTCCAGCACTGCGTCGGCATGGTCGCGATTGCTGAGGCGATAGGTGCCGTCTTGGATGAAGGCATTGGCCACGGCGGAAGTGGCGATGACTTCGGCGCGCGGATGTTGGGCCGAGTTGGTAAACATGGGCACGGCGATGGTTTTCACCTTTGCCAATGACGCGGGCTTGGTGCCGCCGAGCTGGTAGCCGGCACAAGAAACCAAAAAAAGCGCGGAGGCGATGAGGGCGAAAAACTTCATGAGTCGGAGGCGGCTTGAAGGTTATTGGCCGATCTCTTTGAGACGAGCGGTGGCCTTGTCGTGCAAGGGGCCTGACTTGGCGCGATTGGCGATGTCGCGGTAATAGACTTTGGCGGATTCCTTTTTGCCGGTTTTCAGGTAGAATTCGGCGATGTCGTAGGAGCGCTGAAGATCGCGGCCACCAAGATTGGCAATGAGTTTGCGGGCCTCCGCATTGCGCGAGTGACTGGGGTATTGGATGAGGTAATCGTTGAAGGCTTCGCGGGCGAGATCGAGGTTGGCTTGGTTCTGATTCCCACGATCCGCGTCTTCGGTGAGGATGACGCCGATGAGGAAGAGCGCTTCGGGAGCTTGGGCGCTGCCCGGCTGGTCGCGCACGAGTTGGCGGTAGGCGGTGATCGCATCCTTCGACTTATGCTTTGCTTCGTAGAGCTGGCCGATGGTGAACTGGGCCTTGGCGGCGGCCGTGGACTTCGGCGCGTTGATGCAGACCTTGCCGAGCATCTCGACGGTTTTTTCCAGCGAAAGCTTTGTCTTGAACCCGAGCAGGCTGGACTTCACGTCGCCATCGGCAGCGGACTGCGCCATGGAGATTTGGCGATTGAGGGCGGTGGTGTAGAGGCTGCTGCCTTGGAAGCGCGAGAGGAATTTGTCGTAGGCCTCGAAGGATTTGACGATTTCCCCCTGTTGTTCCAGCAGTTGAGCCTGGCGGAAACGAGCCTGTGGCGCCGATGGAGCGAAGGGATAATAGGTGGCGGTGCGATCGTAGAGTTTGATCGCCTTGCCGACTTTTCCAGCGTCGTCGGCTTGTTTGGCCTCCTGATAGAGATTTTCACCCTTGCTGGCAGCAGCCCGGGTGTCCCCCGCCATGATGGGCAGGTCCGTGTCTGTGCCACATGAAGTGAGGGGAATGGCGGCGGCGGAAAGCAGCGCAAAAGCGATTAACCGATAGGTCATGTGCATGAGCATAGATGGCCCGGTGATCTGGGGAAGCCCAAAATCGATCACTTGCCAAGTTCGGTCGCGCGCTCGACGGCGGCACCGACCGCTTCGATCAAGGCCGAGCGCAGACCGTGGCGCTCGAGCGCAGCCAGACCGGCGATCGTCGTGCCGCCGGGCGAAGTGACCATGTCCTTGAGCACGGCGGGATGTTCGCCGGTTTCCAAGACCATCGCTGCCGATCCAAGAACCGTTTGCGCAGCCAACCGCACGGCATCCGCCCGCGGAATGCCCGCCCGCACGCCGCCGTCCGCCAGCGCGTCGATGACCACGTAGATGTAAGCTGGGCCGCTGCCGGAAAGCCCCGTGACGGCGTCCATCAGGCGCTCGGGAACTTGCACCGCGATGCCCACGGCGCCGAGCAAGGCTTGTGCGGTTTTGGCATCGTCCGCAGTGGCGCGGGTTCCGAGGCAATAGCCGGCGGCACCGTGACCGACGAGCGCGGGGGTGTTCGGCATGGCGCGGATGATGCGGAAATTTTCCGAAGCGGCAGCTTCCAGAGCGCCCAGCATCACACCGGCGGCGATGGAAATGACCAGACGCGGTGCGCCGGCAGCCATTTTCGCGGCGTCGGACAAGGCGGCGGCGACGTCGAGTGGTTTGGTGCAGAGCAGGATCACTTCGCTGGCAGCAGCCAATTCGCTGACGTTGGCGGTGACCTTGGCACCCGTCGCGGCGACAAATGATTCGCGGGATTTTTCGTAAGGATCGCAACCGATCACGTCCCCTGCCGCAACGACTCCAGCGCGGATCGCACCTTGAATCAGCGCCGTCCCCATTTTCCCACATCCAATGACTCCAAGCTTCATGGCCGGAGACTAAACCGGTGGCGGCGGCGCATACCAGCGTCATTTTACTTGGAGCTGCGGGCTGCGCGTGGCCATCTTCCCTCCATGAATTTCAGGTTGTTCGCCGCATTGCTGGTCAGTTGTTCGTTTGCGGCGGGTGCCAAGCCCAAGGCCGCCCCCAAACCACCGACGCCAAAACCCGCCGCTGCCGCCGAACCCGCCGCTGCCGCCGAACCCGCCACGGGAGTCGAAGCCGAGATCCCCGCCCCCGTCAAAGCGTTGGGCGAACCCGCGATGATGGAATTCCCGGGCGGCATCCAAATGGCGGTGAGCGCGGCCACGGAAAACGCCCAAGCCCGCGTCAACCAAGGGCTGAACCATCTACACGGCGGCTGGGAGTTCGAGGCAAGCCGCCACTTCGCCGCCGCCCTGCGCGAAGATCCGGAATGCCTGCTCGCGCACTGGGGCATGCTGATGTCGATGCTCACCCCATCACCCGAAACCGACGCCGCCCGCATGGCAGTCACCACCCGCATGCTCGACTTGATCGACCAGGGAAAAGGCAGCGAGTTGGAGCGCAGTTACGCCTACGGCCTGATCAAATACCTCGAGGAGGGACCCGCCCGCGCCGCCAACGCTTTCCGCTGGACCGCCGAAAAATTCCCCAACGACCTGCAAGCCGGCATCTTTGCCGCACTTTTCAGCCGCGGCGGCTACGACGAATTTGGCACCGCCACGCCCGATCAGCAGGCGGCGGAACAAAGCCTGCTCGCCCTGATTGCAAAGAACCCGCAAAGCCCGCTGCCGCTCAACGCCCTGCTGACGATCCGCGCGGAAGGACCGGACTTGAGCAGCTCGGTCGATCTCGCCCGCAAACTTTGCGAAATGGTCCCCAACTATCCGCCCTACGTTCATTTGTTAGGCCACTACGAATGGCGCGCCGGCCACCACGCCGAGGCCATCGCCGCCTTAAACAGCGCGGCAACCGGGTTCGAACACTGGATCAAGGAAAACAAAACCAGCGTCGCCGACTGCCCCCAATGGGTAAATTCCGAAAGCTACCGGATCGTCGCACTGACTTCCAAGGGCGATTTCGAGCTCGCGCTGCCATCGGCCCACCAACTCGCGGCCACCCCGCTTCCGAAAAACCGTGCGTTGTCCCCCGGCACCCGCGCTCTGCTGTGGGAAGCCAAGACTCTCCCCGCCAGCGTTCTTCTTTACCGCGGCCAGCGCGGAGACGCCGCCAACGCCCTCAATTCGCTGCCCAAACCTGAGGTGACCAAGGACACTCGCGACAAGTCGCTCGCCTACTGGTGGATCGACGGTCTGCGCCTCAACACCGAAGGGCGCCGTTTGATCGATGAAGGAAAACTCGGCGAGGCCCGCGAGGTCGCCGCCGCCATTGCCCATCACAGCGAAGAAATGAAAAAACAGCAGAACACCGCCACGGCCAACGGCGAGCGCTCGCTTTGGAATCGCTCTTTCACCGCACTCGATATTCTCGGGCGCGACCTGCACGGCTGCATCGAGCTCGCCAATCCGAAGGGCGGTGCAGGCACGGCTTACAACTGGTTCGTCGGAGCCGCCGACCTCCAGCACCCTGCGTTGATGATGTTGCCGCCCGTCGTCCTCACCCCGATGGCTGCCCGGCTCGGCGAATATTACCTGAAAACAAACCGGCCCAAGGACGCCATCGAATCTTACGAACGCGCGCTCGCGGCGTTTCCCAATGACATGAGCGCGCTGCTCGGGTTGAAGACTGCTTACGAAAAGTCCAACCTCCCCGACGAGGCCGCGCAGACGGAGAAAAAAATCGCCAATCTCCGCGCCAGGTAAGCCTCTTTTCCATCCGCCGCACTTGGCACTTGGAAAACTCCCGCCATTTTCTGACCATCCCGCCCATGTCGCAAAGCCACATCGATGTCCGCTACGTCGCCAAACTCGCCCGTCTCGAACTCACCGACGACGAGGTAGCCACCTTCCAACCGCAGCTCGAAGCCATCCTCGGCCACGTCGAGGCGCTTTCAAAACTCGACGTCTCTGGCATCGACCCGACCGCCCACGCCGGTGCGGTCTTCGGTAAAATGCGCGACGATGTGCCACACGAAAGCCTCACCCAAGCGGCGATGCTGCAAAACGCCCCCGACCAAGCCCAAGGCCAAATCCGCGTCCCCAAAGTCGTCACCGACGCCTGATCTGCCCATTCCGCACTCCGAACTCCCCACTTCTTTCGCCATGACTATTTCCAAGCTCCGCCAGCAACTCGTCGCTGGGGAAACCACTCCTGCCGCCATCCTCAACAACCTCGCTGGAGAAATCTCCGCCCGCGATGGCCAGACCGGCGCCTACCTTTCCTACAACCTCGAGGCCGCCCTCGCCGAAGCTGCGAATGCCGACCTCAGCCTGCCCCTCGGCGGCATCCCCATCGCCATCAAGGACAATATCAACGTCCTCGGCCAGCCCTGCACCTGCGGCTCCAAGTTCCTTGAAAACTTCATCTCGCCCTACGACGCCACCGTCATCCGCAAACTCCGCGCGGCAGGGGCCATTCCCTTTGGCCGGATGAATCAAGACGAGTTCGCGATGGGCTCCTCCACCGAAAATTCCGCGCTCCAAATCACCCGCAATCCCCACGACCCCGCCCGCATTCCCGGCGGATCTTCCGGTGGCTCCGCTGCCGCCGTGGCGGATTTCACCGCCATCGCCTCGCTCGGTTCCGACACCGGCGGCTCGATCCGCCAGCCCGCTTCCCACTGCGGCGTCGTCGGCCTCAAACCTTCCTACGGCCGCGTTTCCCGCTACGGACTCGTCGCCTTCGCCTCATCGCTCGACCAAATCGGCCCGCTGACCCAGACCGTCGAGGACGCAGCGCTGATCCTCCAAGCCATCGCCGGCGGCGATCCGCTCGACTCGACCTGCCTCGACGCCCCCGTGCCCGATTACCTTTCCGGCCTCAACGACGGCGTCAAAGGTCTCAAACTCGGCATTCCCAAAGAATACTTCGGCGAAGGCATCGACCCCGGCGTCCGCAAGAACGTCGAAGCCGCCATCCAAGCACTCGCCGCCCAAGGCGCCGAAATCGTGCCGATTTCCCTGCCCCACACCGAACACGCCGTCGCCACCTACTACGTCATCGCCCCGGCCGAAGCCTCGTCGAACCTTTCCCGCTTCGACGGCATCCGCTACGGCCACCGCGCCGCCAACCCCAGCGACATCCTCGATCTCTACCAAAAATCCCGCGAGCAAGGCTTCGGCCCCGAGGTCAAACGCCGCATCATTCTCGGTACCTACGTACTCTCCTCCGGCTACTACGACGCCTACTACACTCGCGCCCAAAAAGTCCGCACCCTGATCCGCCGCGACTTCGAAACCGCCTTCGCCCAAGTCGACGCCATTCTCTCGCCCGTTGCCCCCAGCCCCGCCCGCAAAATCGGTGGCTCCTCCAACGATCCGCTGCACGAATACCTCTCCGACATCTTCACCCTCGCCGCCAACCTCGCAGGCATCCCCGGCATCTCGATCCCCTGCGGCACCACGGATTTCGACGGCGGCAAAAACCTTCCCGTCGGTCTCCAGATCCTCGCCCCTCACCTCGGCGAAGCGAAACTCCTCCGCATCGCCAAGGCCGCGGAGATCAAATCCTGAGGCTTCTTAGGAATTGCCACTTGAGGCCATCAATCAACCCGGTAAATTGAAGATATGAAAAACGGCCTATCGCCCGAATATATCGCCGTTCTTCAACGAATGACGGGCCAGCAAAAACTGCGAACGGCTTTTCACTTTATTGGTCCGCCAGAAAGCTAAAAGCCGCGGCGCTGCGACTCCAACATCCCGATTGGAGCCAACGCTAGGTCGAGGATCAGGTAAAACAAATCTTCCTCCATGCCAGCTCCTGAGCCGTTTCTCATATTCACCCGCAAGCTCGGGCACATGGGCATTCCCTACATGATCAGCGGCAGTGTCGCGGCGATCTTTTATGGTGAACCGCGAATGACCAACGACGTCGACATCATTGTTCTACTCAAAGAGGCTGACCTCCCCCCGCCTCACCCACGCTTTCCCTCTGGATGAGTTTTATTGCCCTCCCGAAGAGGTGATGAGAGTGGAAATCACCCGTGCCCAGCGCGGACACTTTAACATCATCCATCACGAAACCGGCTTCAAGGCTGATATCTACCCATGCAGCGACGACCTACACCGCTGGGGACTAAGCCAATCGCGGACCGTCGATTTCGAGGAAGATTCACTGACACTCGCTCCACCCGAATACGTCATGATCCGAAAGCTACGGTTTTTTGGTGGCAATCGCCCTATCTTATCCGTTGGTCGAACGGAGACGGCGAGTCAGCAGCGCGAGCGTAGCGACCGCCGCAAGGGCACACGAGGTCGGCTCCGGAACAGGCGCAAATGACGTCAGCACCATAGAATCGCCGTTGCCGCCGTTAGTGGTTAGAGTGAAATACCAGCTGCCTGAGGGAGTGGCGGGATTGCCGTTGGCGGCTGGGAAAAAATTGAACTCCCCGCCGCTGCCCGAAGTGCTGCCGAAAGTCTGGCCCGATGTCGACTGGCCAACGAGCTCGCGACTCATGTCGAGAGTGGCGCCATTGGTCCCCCAATACGTCGTCCCGAAATCAGCCAGATTGAAAATACCATTGCCAGATGAAGCC
>CAJXYV010000122.1 GCA_913063525.1 uncultured Verrucomicrobiota bacterium | reverse complement strand
GGCGTCATGGAGTTCTGCGGCGGAAGTCGTTGCCGAGCTCGATCGCGATTCGGTGCCTGCGGGAAATGCCGCGGTCATGACCCTTCGCATCTCTGGCGGCAAAGCGGAAAAGCCCGAGATCCCCGAAGTTCCTAATTTGATCATCGAGTCGCGCGGTCAAAGCCAGCAGATGCAGATTGTCAATTGGCACACTACGGTGACGATGACTTACACCTACATCGTCGGCTCCCAAACGCCGGGCGATTATCAGATTCCTGCCATCACCGTTACCGTCGACGGCAAAAAGCTCAGCAGCCAGCCGCTCAATCTGAAGGTGCTCGACGCGGGTGCGGCGCAACCGCCTGCGGGGACTCCGCCCAATTCCGCAGGGCCACAGCCGCCTCCTGCGGATGAAGCCGACACGGGCGAAAAACGCTTTGGTTTTCTCACCGTCGAGTTGGCGGCAAACGACCGGAAGCATGCCTATGTCGGCGAGATCGCGCCCGTCCGCATTCGGGCCTGGCTGCCAGCCGCTTCCCGCGCCCAACTCCGCAGCGGCATCCAGCCCGAGGGTAAGGCGTTCACCCTCCACAACGTCAGTTCCCAGCCGCAGCAGACCGAGGAGATCCGGGACGGCAAGCGCTACACGGTCATCACCTGGTTCGGCGGAATGTCGGCCACCAAGGCGGGAAAATACCCGGCCTCCCTTTCGTTAGACGCCACGGTCGCGGTGCGCGATCCCTCGGCACTGAAGCAGCCGCGCAGCCGAAGAGGCGGACCCTTTGATGATCCGTTTTTTGACAATGTTTTTGATCAGATGAATACGCCGATGATCCAGAAGGAGGTCACGCTGAAGTCCGACGATCAAGAAATCGAGGTGCGGCCGTTGCCGACCGAAGGCCGTCCTAACGGTTTTACGGGCGCTGTCGGCGAGTTCCAATTCGACAGCTTCGAAATCCCGAACACTTGGAAAACCGGCGAACCGCAACAGATCTCCGCCAGCCTCAGCGGCAAGGGGAATTTCGTGTTGATGAACGCGCCTGAGCTGACTCCCGCCGAGGCGTGGAAAACTTATCCCGGCAAGGGCGAGTTCAGCGCGGGCGATCAGGCATCGTTCTCGGGCAGCAAGAGTTTCAAGTTCAGCGCGGTGCCGCGCAAAGGCGGTGATCAAGAGGTGGCGCTCGCTTTCAGTTATTTTGATCCTGCCGCTGCCGCCTATAAAACACTGACCAGTCCGACGAAGAAAATCCAAGTGGTGGGCGAAGCGCTGGCTGAGGATTCTCCGGCTGCGCCGTCTTCGCCCAAAGAGCCCGAGAAAAAGCCCGAGAAGAAAATCGAAACGCTTGCCCCGCAGCATCTCGCCGTGGGTGTACCCGCCTCGCTCACGCCGCTCGTTTCTCGTCCGTCGTTTATCCCGCTGCTCGTTTTGGCCGTTTTGTGTGGGGTGTTAGGCAAAGTCCTTTCATGGCTGCGCTGTCGGCGCGACGATCCCAAACGTCGCGCTCAAGCTGCGATGGAAAAGGCGGTTCGCGAGGCGCTCGCTGCCGCTGCGAAGTGTTCCACGGCACGGGATGTTGCAGGTTTTTTTGCTGCCGCACGTCTTGCTCTCCAACACCGGCTCGGCGCGGCGTGGAACCAACCTGCCCAAGCGATCACCTCGGCGGAAGTCCAGGGCCGCATGGCCGCTGATTCGCCGGTCGCCCGCTTTTTCCGCGAGGCGGATCTCCACGAATACAGCCGTCAATCCAGCGGCGAAATCCTGCCCCAGTGGCAGAGTTTGCTGGATGACGCCGTTGCCTCCCTCACTCCTGCTGCTCGTTGAAATGAACTCCCTACTCCTCCGCGGCCTGTTTTGTTTTGGATTGTTGGGCTCGGCGCTTCATGCCGCCGAATCGTCCGCTTTTGAAGCGGCGAACCATTCCTTCCAAGCGGGCGACTTCTCCAGTGCCGCCGCCGCTTACGAAAAGTGTTTAACAAGCGAAGGCCCGCACGCGGCCATTTTCTATAACCTCGGCAACGCCTATCAGCGGCTGGGTCAATACGGCCCTGCGATTCTCGCCTACGAGCGCGCCCGACTCGTCACTCCGCGGGATCCCGATCTGCTTGCGAATCTAACACTCGCGCGCAAGGCCGCCAATGCCATCGAGGAACCTGCTCGCGATCCTCGACTCGATGCGGTGCTCGGTTATCTCAGTCGCAACGAATGGTCGTGGCTGGTTGTGGGTGCGGCTTTGTCGCTCGGTGGACTCGCCCTGATTGTCGGTGCGATGGGCGTGTCGCGTCGCGGCTTGCGTCCCTACGTTTTCACTGCAGCCGGACTTGCGGGAGTTGTCTTAGTCGCAGGGGCTGCCGCTCTTTACTTGCGCCGCGATGAGGCGAACCGAGGTGTGGTGCTTTCGCCGGATGCCGCCGTCCGTCTTTCGCCGTTTGAAAAGGCCGAGGCGCTCGGCGTTCCGGGCTGTGGCCGATTCGTTAGACTCGGCGAAAAAAGCGGTGGCTTCTATTATGTCGATGTTCCCGCGAGCCAACTTCACGGTTGGCTAGCGAGCAAAGACGTGGCTGCGGTTGAACCGAATTAGTCTTGCACCGCGCGGCGGCCGTATTGCATCCAACGGTAGGCGACGAGCGAGCTAAGCCAGATGACTGGGATTGCGAAAATTAATCCCACGCCGCAGGCAACCAGACCTGCGAGAAAGATTGGGATGTCAAGAAGGCCCAAACCGAAAAGACGTAGGCGATTGTTGGCGGTGATCGATGAGCTGTAAGCAAATGCCTCTGCTATTCCCAGATCGCGATCGACGATGGCTTTTATGTATTGGCCGTATCTCAACGCGAGATAGATGCCGGGCACGATCAGCAAAATGAGACCGAAGCCGACCATGAGTCCGAATAGAATTGTTGCGCCGATGGCCCGCAGCAGTTTGTTGCTCTCGCCGAACAACATGCCGACTTTGACCTCCTTGCCGGAAACCAAATTCAGGCCGATGCGGGTCAATCCCAAGCCTAGAAAAATCGACAGGAATTGAGTGGCGAGGATGTTGAGCGCACTGCCATTCTGTTGAATCTTATGGAGTCCTAGCACGTTATCCATCACGCCAAAAATCAGTCGGGCGGCGATACCGATGCCCACATAAGCCAGAATGACGAGGAAAATGACGCCGAAGTGGCGCTTGGTGAGCTCGAAGCCGCGTTTGATGCAGGCCATGACGTCGAGCGGTTCGCTGCCGGGGATGATTTCTGTGAGGGATGATTCCGTATTGGAGGCTTCCGCCGAAGAATGATCGAAGAGCCCGGGCACTTGACCGGCGGGCAGCCAGTCCTTCATGGTGGCGGTCCAGACGAGATCCTTGGCAGGATCGAGAGTGCCGTTGCGGGCGAGATCGACGAGGTGTTCGAAACTGATCGGTCCGTTTTGCTGTCCGCCGCGGGCGTAGTACCAGTCGTTCATAAGTTGATGTTTCTATCAGATTTGAAGCCCAAGGCAAGAAGGGATATTTGCGGTGAAATGCGGCTGATTTTTTTAGTGAGCGCGCAATATGGGCGTGACCTTCTGGGGTGGCTTAGGCAAGGTTTGTCGCTAACGACCTCAGACAATCATGGGAAATTTTACCGCTTTTGAGACAAAGATGACCGCTGCAGGGATGGGCGATGCCGCGATTCGTGCATTCCACCGCAATTATTCAGCGCTACTGCGCAATGAGTCAGGGTTAATCGCGGAGGAGTCAATCGCACCGGTGACGGGACTGGCCTCGCTGGAAGAAATCAGCTCGGGCGGGCCGGTGGATCCGTCGCTGTTATCGGAGGCAGTAGTCATCAAACTCAACGGAGGGCTGGGCACGGGGATGGGCTTGCAGGGGCCGAAGAGTCTGCTGGCGGTGCGCGATGGGGTGAATTTCTTGGACCTCATGGTGCGCCAGATCATGGATCTGCGGCAAAGCAGCGGCGCCAAGGTGCGGCTTTTGTTGATGAACAGCTTTAGCACCAGCCAGGATACGCTGGCGCATCTTGAACGATATCGGGCGGCGGGACTGGCTGACGCTGCGGAAGTGGAGTTGATGCAGAACCAGATCCCGAAGATCGATGCTGAGACCTTAGAACCGATCGAATGGCCGGCGGAACCTGATCTGGAATGGTGCCCGCCGGGGCACGGCGATCTCTATCCGGCGCTGGTGGGTAGCGGGTGGTTGGACCGTTTGTTAGTCGAAGGCGTGAAGTACGCCTTTGTTTCTAACTCTGACAATCTCGGGGCGATCCTCGACCCTGCGATTTTGAGCTATTTTGCGGAGTCGGGCTCGCCCTTTTTGATGGAGGTCACGCGGCGAACGGCGGCAGACCGCAAGGGTGGGCATCTGGCGCTGCGCAAAGCGGATGGGCGCTTGCTGTTGCGCGAGGTGGCGCAGTGTCCGGATGAGGATTTGGGCGAATTCCAGAACATTGATCGACACCGCTATTTTAATACCAATAGCTTGTGGCTTCGATTGGATTTGTTGAAGGATCAGCTCGCCGCCGACTCTGGAGTGCTGCCGCTGCCGATGATCCGCAACAATAAGACGGTGGATCCGCGCGATAAAAAGTCGCCGGCGGTGGTGCAGTTGGAAATCGCCATGGGCGCGGCCATCGAGTGTTTTGAGGGTGCCGCGGCGATCGAGGTGCCGCGCAGCCGCTTTGCGCCAGTGAAGACAACGGGCGACCTGTTGGCGCTGCGATCCGATGCCTACGAGGTATTGGACGATGGTCAGGTTCGATTGATGGCCGATCGTGAGGGAGTTCCGCCAGTCATCTTGCTTTCGGACGAGTACAAGCTGGTGGACCAACTGGAACCGCTGGGAGTGCCGAGTTTGTTGAAGTGCCATTCGTTGAAGGTGGCAGGGCCGGTTCACTTTCCGGCTGGCGTGGTGATTGAGGGTGACGTGGAAGTCAGGAATACCGACGCCGAGCGCAAGACGTTGCCAGCTGGAGCTTACAAAGATCAGCTTGTGGAGCTGTAAGCGCGGCGCGAATTGGCGGGATCGTAAGATCTGCGTACTTTTGAGCAACCGATGCACAGCGGTTTATCCAAAATTACGCTTCAATAGCGGCGTGAACGTTCTCGCCCTAACAATCCTCGTCAGCAGTTGTCTGGCGGGGATTTTTATTTGTTGTTTCGCTGCGGAATACCGCCGCTGCCGCAACAAGAGTTTAGAGCGGGATTCGCTGCTTCCTCTTAACGATGCGCCGGGCCACCCGACGCCAGAAGCGAATCGTTTGTAATTTTTTCTACCAGTATTTATGTCCACCACAACGACCATCACCTACGACGACCGCAGTGTTCGCCGCTTCATGACTGCTTCCCTATTTTGGGGGATTGTTGGCATGTTAGTCGGCGTTCTCGCCGCTACCCAGCTTTCTTGGTGGCAGATGAACGGCAAGTTTTTAGAGTCGATCACCTTCGGCTTATTCAAGGCGGATGGCTTGTCCTATATCACCTTCGGGCGCATCCGGCCGCTGCATACCAACGCGGTCATTTTCGCGTTTGTCGGGAATATGGCGTTTGCTGGGATTTACTATTCGACCCAGAGGCTCTGCAAAGCGCGGACTGCGTCGGATTGGCTGTCGAGTATTCACTTTTGGGGTTGGCAGGCGATTATCCTGGGTGCTGCGATCACGCTACCTGCAGGGCTGACGCGGGGTAAGGAATACGCCGAGCTAATTTGGCCGCTGAACATTGCGGTGGTGGTGATCTGGGTCGTGTTCGGGGTCAACTTTTTCTGGACCTTGGCGAAGCGCAACGAGCGCGCGCTCTATGTCTCGATCTGGTTCTACATCGCGACAATTGTGACGATCGCGATGCTATATATCGTCAATCACCTCTCGCTGCCGACTTCGTTCACGCATTCCTATCCGACTTTCGGCGGAGTGCAGGATGGTCTGGTGCAGTGGTGGTACGGTCACAACGCGGTGGCCTTTTTCCTGACGACCCCGATTTTAGGGATCATGTACTACTTTATCCCGAAGGCGGCGGATCGTCCGGTTTACTCCTATCGGCTTTCGATCATCCACTTCTGGGCGCTTGTTTTCATCTACATCTGGGCCGGCCCTCACCACTTGCTCAACACGTCGCTGCCGAACTGGCTTCAATACCTCGGGATGCTTTTCTCGCTGATGTTGTGGGCCCCTTCGTGGGCGGGGATGCTCAACGGTCTGCTGACTTTGCGGGGTGCCTGGGATAAAGTACGCACGGATCCTGTGCTCAAGTTTTTCGCGGCGGCGGTGACCTTCTACGGCATGGCGACTTTTGAAGGGCCGCTGCTTTCCATCCGCGCGGTGAATGCATTGTCCCATTACACGGACTGGACGATCGGCCACGTGCACTCAGCGGCGTTGGGTTGGAACGGATTCATGGCTGCGGGGATGTTTTATTGGCTGGCCCCGCGCCTTTGGAACACCAAGTTATGGTCGAAATCCATGGCGAACATGCATTTCTGGCTCGGTCTGATGGGGATCCTCATCTACGTCGCTGCGATGTGGGCCGCTGGCATCATGCAAGGTCTGATGCTCAGTGAAACGAACCCGGGTGGTGCGACGTTGAAGTATGAGTTCATCGAGACTCTTCAGCAGATCAAAATTTTCTACATGTTCCGCTCCTTTGGCGGTGGGCTGTACTTGGTGGGATTTATCCTCTGTGCGATCAATATCATAATGACGGCGCGCTCTGGCTCCGCAACTGATGCGACAGCGGAAGTGGTCCTGCTCGACCGCGACAAAAAGGACGGCATGCGCCTGGGGGAAACTTTCAAGAGCGATCCTGTGACTCACTCCCTGTTGGCTCTTGCATTCATGATCCTGTGGTTCTTCCTGCCGCCTCATGCGGACAAGGTCGCATTTGCCATGTCGATTCTTCTCATTGCGCGGGCAGTGAAACTGTTCAAAACCAACGGCACCCAGTGGTCAGATTTCTTTGACCGTCTCATCGAGAATTATCTACCGTTCACCGTGCTAATTTTCTTGGCGGCCGCCATTGGCGGTGCGGTGCAAATCATCCCGTCTCTGCTAGTGAACCGCGCGGCCAATGTTGAGGACCGCCTGCAGGTGATGTACACGCCGCTAGAGCTGGCTGGCCGCGATCTCTATGTTTCCGAAGGGTGCTATAACTGCCATTCGCAGATGATTCGCACGTTAGTGCCCGATGTGTTGCGCTACGGCCCTGCGGAAAACCAAGGTTACAGCCGTCTGGGGGAATCGCTTTACGATCATCCTTACCAGTGGGGTTCCAAGCGGACTGGTCCCGATCTCGCCCGCGAGGGGGGAGCACTTGCCAAGGATTCCAAGATCCTGCGCATCGGCAAGCGCGACAATCTCTGGCACTTCAATCACTTGATGAATCCGCGCCAAACTTCGCCGGGATCGAACATGCCGCCTTATCCATGGCTCTTCGACACTAAAGCCGATCTCAAAACGCTGCCGAATTGCATCGCCGTCCAGACCCGCCTCGGGGTTCCGTGGCCTGCGATGACGAATGACGCGATCGAGCAAAGCGCCCGCGATCAAGGCATGGAAATCGCAGGTTCGCTGGTCAAGGCCGGTGCCTTCCTGCCGAATCAGCCTGACTTGAGCCAAGATGCGCTGCGCAATCAACTGGCTGATAGCAAGGTGGTGACACTGATCGCCTACCTCCAGAAATTGGGCACCTATAAAGACGTGGCGGTACCAACCGACAATAAGGGACGCCCGCTTGATCCCGACAGCTACCTGCGTGCCTCGAAGGCTGCCAAATAGACGGAAACGAACCCTTTACGCACTACCAAGATGTTTAAACGAATTGTTTGTGAGGAATGGACCGTGATCATGCCCATCATCGCCTTTTTTTTCACGGCTTCGGTTTTCGCCTACACCACGGTGCGGGCCCTCAAGTTGTCGAAAGAGCGTGGCGATGAGCTCGCCAATCTTCCGCTTAACGAATCGAAGCCTGCTAAGTAAATCATTTCCTCCAATAACCTTTAGCTATTTCATCAGATGTCAGAAGATCCCGAGATTAAAGTCGCCTCGTACGCCAAAAAAAAAGGGCAGATCGTCATGCGTCCTCACGAGTACGATGGTATTCAAGAATACGATCAGACGCTGCCCAATTGGTGGCTATTCATTTTCTACGGAGCCATCCTGTTTTTTCCGCTTTGCTGGTTGGCGTATTACCAATTTGGCATGATGCGACCGGATGGTGAAAGAGTTGCTGTGCAAATGGCGCAGATTGAAAAGGTGAAGGCCAAGGCGCTGGATGAAATGCTGGCCAAGCTGGATGACAAGGTGCTGATCAACAAATGGGCGAAGGACGATCAGACGGTTGCTAACGGTCGCGAGACTTTCATGGCGAACTGCACCGCTTGCCATGGCCAGAATCTATCTGCCCGCATGGATATCGGCAATGGCCAGTCCGTGCCGCTGCCCGGGTTGTCGCTCATCGACGGCCAATGGAAATATGGTTCCCATCCGATGGATATTTTCAAGCTGATCAATGCGGGTACCCCGCCAGACAGTGCTGGCAATAACGGGGCAAAAATGGAAGCTTGGGGGCTGAAGATGGCTCCGATCAAGATCGTTGAGCTGGTCTCATTCATCATTCGCCAAAATCCGAAGGATTTCCCTGAAGCTCAGAACTGACTGATTGTTTAAAAACCAAACTCCGTGTCCGACCGCCCTGATATAGCAAAGCGACCCAATCTTGATTCGGTCACGACGATCAATTCGGATGGTTCGCACCACATACTTCATCCGG
>CAJXYV010000121.1 GCA_913063525.1 uncultured Verrucomicrobiota bacterium | reverse complement strand
GACGAGTGGAACGGCGGGAGTTCGCTGGGGCGCGAGGGCAAGCGGGAGGTGGTGCTGACGGGCCGACTGAAGTCGGTACTCATTGCACTGAATCCGGAGTTGCCGGTGGATGCGATCGACGGGGCGTTGGAGGAGATTTCGCGGGATCGCACGGCGCTGAGTCTGGTGGAGGCGAACCGGGAGATCGACCGGCTGCTGCGGCAGGGCGTGAAGGTGGAGTTCCCGGACCGCGAGCGCGGCGGGCAGCGGGTGGAGCTGGTGCGGGTGATCGATTGGGAAGTGCCGGAGAACAACGACTTTCTGCTGGTCTCGCAGCTGTGGGTGGCGGGCGAGCTGTATTTGAAGCGGCCGGATTTGGTGGGCTTTGTGAATGGCTTGCCGCTGGTGTTGATCGAGCTGAAGAAGCCGGGCGTGAACGTGCGCGAAGGCTTTGACAAGAACCTCCGCGATTACAAGGAGACGATCCCGCAGCTGTTCCACTACAACGCGCTGTTGTTGGTGTCGAACGGGGTGCAGAGTAAACTGGGCAGCCTGACGGCGAAGTGGGAGCATTTCGGCGATTGGAAAAAGGCGACGAGCGAGGATGACTCGGCGGGGATTTCGCTGGCGACTTTGCTGCGCGGGACTTGCGACAAGGGGCGGCTGCTCGATTTGGTGGAGAACTTCATTAGGTACGTGGACAGCAAAGGCAGCACGGGCAAGCTGTTGGCGCGGAATCACCAGTTTCATGGAGTGAACCGGGCCATCAAAGCGTTGAGCCGCCTTTGCCTTCCAGAACCTACCCTCACCCCGGCCCTCTCCCAAGGGGAGAGGGGGCAAGAGATGCCGCATTATCGGGGCGGGTTTCAGTTTGCGGGCATGGTGAAGAGAGCCCGGGAGTTGAGGCAGAAACAGACTCCGGCGGAGGATGTTCTTTGGGAGCTATTGCGGGACCGTAGATTCCTTGGCCTAAAATTCCGGCGGCAACATCAGGTGGGCGATTACATACCGGATTTCTTTTGCGCGGAGTATGGTTTGATCGTCGAGGCGGATGGAGGCATTCATGAGAATGAAGCGGCGGTCAAGAAGGACAAGACGCGGGATTCAGCCCTAACGACGCAGGGCTTCAAGATCGTCAGGCTCCCGAACGCACTCATTATAGATGACACTGAATCCGCGCTGGGACAGATCGCCTCTTCACTCCCCTCTACCTTTGGGAGAGGGGCTGGGGGTGAGGGGCTTTTGCCCGCTGATCCTTCGGTCGAGTCACGCGGCCCTAAAAACGGCATCGGAGTTTTTTGGCATACCCAAGGTTCCGGCAAAAGCTATTCGATGGTGTTTTTTGCGGAGAAGGTGTTTCGGAAGTTGAAGGGCAACTGGACTTTTGTGGTGATCACCGACCGGACGGAGTTGGACACGCAGATTTACCGGACTTTCGCGACCTGTGGCGCGGCGTCGGAGTTATGCCAAGCGACGAGCGCGAGCCACCTGCGCGATTTGCTGCGGGCGGACCATCGTTATGTGTTCACGCTGATCCATAAGTTCCGCACGGAGCCGGGCACACTGCATCCGGTGTTGTCGGAGCGGGATGACATCATCGTGCTAACGGACGAGGCGCACCGCAGCCAATACGACACGCTGGCGATGAATATGCGCACGGCGCTGCCGAATGCGAAGTTTGTGGCATTCACCGGGACGCCGCTGATCACGGGCGAGGAGCGGACGCGGGAGGTGTTTGGCGATTATGTGAGTATTTATAATTTTAGGCAGTCGGTGGAGGACGGCGCGACGGTGCCGTTGTTCTATGAGAACCGGACGCCGGAATTGCAGATTACCAATCCGGAGCTGAACGAGGAGATTTACCAAACGATCGAGGACGCGGGGCTGGACGACGCGCAGGAGGAGAAGCTGAAAAAAGTGCTGGGCCAGCGCTATCACTTGATCACCCGCGACGACCGGCTGGACTCGGTGGCGAAGGACATCGTGCACCATTTCCTGAATCGCGGCTATCAGGGCAAGGCGATGGTGGTTTCGATCGACAAGCTAACGACGCTGCGGATGTACGAGAAGGTCCGGGCCGAGTGGGAGCATGAGACGGCACGGGTGCTGAAAGCCGTGACGGGAATGGCGGGCACGCATCCAGATTCTGCGGCGCTGCACGCGCGGCTGGTGAATCTGCAGGAGACGGACATGGCGGTGGTGGTGTCGCCGGGGCAGAACGAGATTTCGGAGATGCGGGCGAAGGGCCTGGACATCCTGCCGCATCGCGAGCGGATGATGAAGGAGGACTTGGAGGAGAAGTTCAAGAGTCCGGAGGACAAGTTCCGCTTGGTGTTTGTCTGTGCGATGTGGCTAACGGGCTTTGATGCGCCGAGCTGCTCGACGCTCTATCTGGACAAGCCGATGCGCGGCCACACGCTGATGCAGACGATCGCCCGCGCCAACCGGGTGTATGGCGAGAAGGTGAACGGCCTGATCGTCGACTATGCAAACGTCTTTCAAGAGCTGGAAAAGGCCTTGGCAATCTATGGGTCAGGCAGCTGCGGCGAGATGCCCGTGAAGGATAAGTCGGAACTGGTGGCGGCGCTGAAGATCGCACTGGAGCAGGTGGCGGAGTTCTGCCGGAAACAGAATGTGGATTTGGACGCGGTCGCCGGGGCGACGAGCGAGTTTTTCATTCTGGCCGTGAACCAACTGATCCGCACGGACGAGGTGGTGGATTCGTTTCTCGGTCAGGCAAACGACGTGGCGCGACTCTACAAGGCAGTGATGCCCGATCCGGTGATTCCTTTGTTAGCACCCAAGGCGCAAGTCATCGCCGAGCTGGCGAAAGCGGTGCGAGCGACCAAAGACCCGGTGAACATCACGGAGGTGATGGGCGCGATCTCGGGAGTATTGGACGGTGCGATTGTCGCCGAGCCGCACATCGAACCCGGCGCGGCGGCGAAGACGATTGATCTGAGCAAGATCGATATGGTCGCGCTGGAGAAGAAGTTTTCGCTGACGAAAAACAAGAACATCGAAGCGCAGCAACTGCGGGCTCTGATCGAGCGCAAGCTGGATAATTTGATCCGCCTGAACGCGAGCCGCCACGACTATCTCGACCGCTTTCAGAAGATGATCGAGGCCTATAACAACGGCGCGCTGAGCATTGAGCAGTTTTTTGCCGAGTTGGTGACATTGACTCAGGATCTTAACTACGAAGAACAGCGCCATTTGCGCGAGCAGATCAGCGAGGAGGAGCTGGCGGTGTTTGATATTCTCACGCGGCCCGGCCCGGATCTCACGCCGCAGGAAACGGACGCAATCAAGAAGGTTTGCAAGGATCTATTAGCCAAACTCAAGACCGAGAAGCTGGTGCTGGCGTGGCGCGCGAAACGCACGACGCGGGCGGCGGTGCGTTTGGAGATTGAGAAAATGTTGGATTCCGGGTTGCCGGAGAAATATACGACAGAGCTATTCGAGCAGAAGTGTGGGGTGCTCTTTCAACACGTGCTAGAGAAGTACCCGGATCAGGGGCAGAGCGTTTATTGCGCGTGAGTCGCGCGTTCTACGTTTTGCCGTCGCATTCTCTGTGGAGTATTGAACGAGGCAATAGCAGGATGATGCGCGAAAATGCACGGAATGATAAGTTATCAAAAAATAGCGTCTCATCTAAATAATTGCTGTTTATTTCAATAATAAACAAATTTAGCACTAGTTAAAGTTTCTGCTTGCAAATTCGTTTAGATCATGTTATTTTTCTTTTCGTGATCCGAAAGGAAAGCATAAGACCGAAAAAGAGGCTTGCTGAGTGGCAGGTTTTGAAGTCGGTGTAACGACTAACGCTAGGAAGGAGGAAATTTATTATGTCAACTAATTCAAAAGTAGATGAGCGTCGCGACCTGTTCGTTTCGGCGTGGAGACAACTGGCGGCAACAGAAAGCTTCGCGGGAATGACCCTCGAGCAGTTCATTGCTTCCACGGAAAATGCGATGACGGTTCGTGAGAACCTTGTGGATGCAAAAGCATTGCTATCGAGCTTGATTGGAGAACGTAACGTGGCGGATGCCCAGTTACGTGATACTCTCAGCCTCGTGATCAACGCCGTGCGTGGAAATCCACTGTTTGGTCAAAACAGTTCGTTGTATCGTGCAATGGGGTTCACCCCCACCGGCGAACGCGCAACTGGCAAGACCAATCGCAAGGCCCCAACGCCTCCTGCAGACGCTGCTTAATTCCTACCGTGGAAAGTTAAAATTAAGCCAGCGCTGCAAGGCGTTATATTATTAACCTTAACCCAGAAAGTCGGCAATCTTCGGATTGTCGGCTTTTTGGCGTCAAGGGATTGAAGCAAATCGAGAAATAGGCAGCAAATCGGGAATCGAGATCGAAAGGTTTGGTGATGAGTCGGAGGCTAAAAACGGCCATTCCCATTCACGGCCAATTACCCTCTGCCTGAGGCTTTGTGACTTCGGCGCGAGGCCCTGTGCATCATTTTGGTGTGAATCTTGTCGGGCTGGCGGTTCGATTTGGAGGGCGGAGTTTCGGAGTTGCAAGATTGGGGGTTGATCTTTGGGAATTCGGCATTTCGATTGGGGCAGTTGATTTTTCATGTTGAAGCCTGATTTTAAAGCGATGCTCCGCGAGGTGCCCCACCAGCCTGGGGTCTACCTGATGAAGGATCGTCTGGGGTCGATCATTTATGTGGGGAAGGCGCTGGATTTGAAACGGCGGGTTTCGTCGTATTTCATGGCGTCGCAGAAGATGCGGGCGAATGTGAAAACGCGGGCGCTGATCGATTCGATCTACGATTTTGAGTTTCACACGGTGCGCAATGAGGAGGAGTCGCTGCTGCTGGAGGGGAAGCTGATCAAGGACTACCGGCCGCGTTACAACATCGACTTCCGCGACGATAAGAACTTTTACTTGGTGAAAATTCGCTTGGCGGATCCGTGGCCGCGGTTTGTGACGACGCGGATGAAAAAGGACGACGGATCGCGCTATTTCGGGCCGTTTCCGCATTCGAGCGCGCTGATCAGCACGCTGGAGTGGCTGAACCGTGGGTTTGGGCTGCGCGTTTGCCGTGCGGTGAACCCTGGGGAATCGGATTACCGCCATTGCAATGCGGACATTATCCGGAACTGCTCGGCACCGTGCATCGGGCGGATCGACAGGGCGGCATATTTGGCAAAGATCGAGGAAGCGTGTCGGGTATTGGAGGGCAAGGGCAAGCGCGAGGTGTTCGAGTCGTTGCGCACGGAGATGAGCGAGGCGGCGGGAAAACTGGATTTTGAAAAGGCGGCGAGTCTGCGCGACATCTTGCAGAATTTGGAAAAAACCCTCAGCCCGACGCGGCAGTTCAGCCGTGGACGCGGGGTGCAGACGACGGTGAAGCCGACGGAGGATTTGGCGGAATTGGGCGAGGAGCTGCATCTGGCCGGACCGCCGCGGGTGATGGAGTGTTTTGATATTTCGAATGTGTCGTCGAATCACATCGTGGCATCGATGGTGCGGTTTACGGATGGCAAGCCCGACAACCAGAACTACCGGCGTTATCGCATCCGCACGGTCGATGGGCAGGACGATTTTGCGTCGATGGCGGAAGTGATACGTCGCCGTTATTCGCGGATTCTGGCTGAAAACCACGCGGCGAATCCCGAAGCGGAGTTTTCACAGGAAAACGTCATCGACGCCCAGCGGCGACTGGCCCGGGAGGGTCGCGCGAAGATTGTGCTGCCTGATCTGGTGATCGTCGATGGCGGCAAGGGTCAGCTGGGGATGGCGGTGCGCGAGCTGAATGCGCTGGGGTTGCACGATCTGCCGGTCATCGGGCTGGCCAAGCAGCGCGAGGAGGTTTTTGTGCCGGGCCGCAGCGAGCCGATCCTGATTCCACACGATCGCGGGGCGCTGAAACTGCTGCAACGCATCCGCGACGAGGCGCACCGATTTGCCAACGGCTATAACTCGCTGCTTTACCGGCGGCGGATGAAGGAGAGTCTGCTCGACGATTGTCCTGGGATGTCGGCGAACAAGAAGCGGCTGTTGTTGGAAAAATTCGGGAGTGTCGCGCGATTGAAAAAAACCGACGCGGACGCGATCGCCAAACTGCCGGGGATTTCGAAAAAGTCCGCGCTTAGTTTGTTGGAGTTTCTCAATCGAGATTCCTGACTTTTGGATCAAGAGCCTCGCCACGACGCACCGTCAATGGCGAGGCGGTTGATGGGCGGAAGTTTACGGCTTCTTTTTTTCGACTGGGGCGGTGTCTGCGGGTTTCACTTCGACTGCGGTGGCGGTCATGGTGTATTGAATCGAGACGTTGGCACCGACTTTCAAGTCGCCGGTGATTTTGGTGGCGGCGTTGCGGGCGATTTCCCACTTCCCTTTACCTTTTTGTATCACGATTTTGGTATCGCTCACTTCCAGCACCGAGCCACTGACCTTGTGGTCGGTGGTGGCGGCATGGATGGGGGAGGTAAAACCAAGAACGGCAAAGGCAACGGCGAGCAATACGGAGGTTTTCATGATGGAGTTTACTGGGGGGGTTCGATGCCAATATAGGCATTAGTAAACTGCACGATCGCGCTAAATAAGTAAAGATAGGAATCGCCTGATATGGCTGAAAGCTGGTTTCGGTGATGAAACAGACCGAAGAGGAGGCATTCTAAAACCAGCGCCGACCGAAGTCAGTGCTCATTGGCGGGGATTTCCGCCGTGGTGGTGGTGCCGTCGTCGGAGGGTAGAATTTCGTTGCTGAGGCGTTTGGTGCCGGCGTCGGCAAAGCTGCTCTGCGGATAGATGCTGCGTGCCTTGAGATACCACGAAAGTGCGGATCCGACTTGTTTCGGGGTGCGGTTTTCAAACTGGTGGGCCTTGTCGAGGGCGCGGGTGAAGACGGCCACCTTGGGGGCTAGCAGCTCCAGTTCACGGCCCAGTTTCGGGTCGTCGGGGAAGTCCTTGCGGAGTTCGGCGAGTTGCTCCCAGGCGGCGTAATCCTGGCCCATTTTGCTGAATTCGAATGCCTTGCCGAGGGCGGTTTCGATCTTGGTGAGACTGGTGATGATCTGCTTGAACGCTTCTTCGCGAGCGGAGTCTCCCTGGATCGCAGGTGCCATTTCGTATTGGCGGCGGGCGATTTCACGGAAGTTTTTTTCGCTCAGCAGGCGGTCGAAGTCGTTGCGAACGGTGACGAGACCGCTGGTGTTGTTGACGAGGTTGCGAAACTCGGTGAGCTTCGGATTGGTGGGCCAGATCTCGGCAGCGGCTTTGATTTTTTCAGCCGCCTTGTCGCTGTCCTTGCTCAGGAGGTAGCCCTTGGCTTCCTCAATCGCGAGGTCGGAGGCGAGGGTGTAACCGGCGATGGCGCTATCGACCTTGGACGAAGGAAAATCCTTGGCGGCGGCTTTGAGGCGAGTGGTGAGGGCGATGGTCTTGGTGTAATCGTGGGCTTGGAGGGTGCCGTAGAGTTCGTTCAGATCGCGAAAGTAACCGGCGACACGGCGCTTTTTCTCTAAGGAAAGCGTGGCGACGGGAGCGAGGTATTCGCCCAGCGCGTAGGCTTCCATCAGGCGTTGGGAGGCGGCGTGGAGTTCGTCGCGCGAGAGCATGAGGTCGAAGGCTTCGATGTATTTGCCGGCTTCGCGGATCGCCTCGTTCGAGAGCGAGTCGAGTGAGGCGACGGTCGGGCTGACGCCGACGGACTCGGAGAACAGCTTTGAGACGTCGGAGTTTTTATCGATGCGCAGGGTGGCATCGCCGTCTTTCCAGATCTGGTTGTAAAAGCGCGCGGCCATCAGCACGTGCTCGTAGCGGCGCTCGACGAACCACTGGATCATGCTGACTTGGTACTGCGCCTTGGTCCGCAGGGTTTGGGCCTCGGTGCGGGCGATGTTGGTTTTTTTGAGAACTTCGATCTCGGCGATGCGGCGGAGGGTGTTGGCGTAATTAAGCGAATGGATGCCGACTCCGGTGGATGGCGTGGCTTTGCTCTTCTTGTCCTTGGTCTCTTTGACATCCTTGCTGGCGCCCAGCTCTGGGTCTCTTTCGTGGCGGGCGTTCCAATCGGCTTCGGCGATGATCGATTTTTTCTCATCCTCGATCGATTGATTGAGTTTTTTCAGGCCATTGATATCCTGCTTGGAAAGCATGGCCATGTAGACCGACTCGGCGAGGGAGCCGCAGAGGTTGGCATCGCCTGGATAGGCGGATGCGCCGGGCAGTTGTTTGAAAGCGGCGTAAAGATCGGGGCCACCCGCTTTGAACGGGGAAATGGTGGCGAGGATGTCGGCGATGGTTTTCCGATATTGGGCGGCGGATTCATCGCTTTCGGGCGGCTGGCTGAGGAATTTGTCAAAGCGTGCCTTGAGCAGACGATTGTCGCCCAGAGGAATGGCCACGCCGCCGACGGTGATGGTCTCCGCCGCTGGATCGAGCATGGGGATTTCCTGACCGAGCGGACTGGCAGAGGATTGGGATTTGGCCGGGCTGGCGGCGCTGTCCTTCGGCGCTGCCGAAGCGGGTGGCTGTTGGGCAGGCGGCGGTGTGTAAACTTGGGCTTGGGCTAAACCGACGAGGCAAAGAGGAAGCAGAAAACGGGCTTTCATGGGTGGGTGTCAATTTTGGGATTAGAGACGATTCACCCCCGTGGCGACAGGGATGCCGCCTTGCCGGAATTTCACGCGGAAGGAGTATTTCTGTTTCGAGTCAATATTGAGTTTGTTGTACTCTTGGGGAATTTCGATGCCGACAAATTCGTCGCCCGCAGGCGCGGTGACCCGCACGCTGACTAACTGGCC
>CAJXYV010000120.1 GCA_913063525.1 uncultured Verrucomicrobiota bacterium | reverse complement strand
ATACAGGTTAGCATCTTTCGCAAAATCTCAATGCGAGCCTCTTTGGCTTGCTTGAGGGAGTTGCGAATGATTTCTTCACTGATGCCATCGATCTTGAGGTCCAATTGGATGCCGGTGATGCCGTTTTGCGTTCCAGCAATTTCCCATGTGGCAGTGGTTCCATCCCATGCCAAGGTCTTCTTGTTAACGTCAATCGTTACATTGTTCGTCCCAACGACAAATGTAGTGTTACGATAGTTTGTTGGATTGGTGAGAGTGAAATTAGCAGCTGTTGCAGAAGTGCCGCCGTGATTGAGCACTGTAACCGCACCCGACGGAACTGCCGCCAGATCAACAGATACAATGCCATTCACTGTCAGCGTGCCCGTGCTGGTGAGAGCACCCGTCGTGAGACCATCAGCAACAAGCGTGGTTGAGCCCGTGCCGAAGCCCAGCGACTTAACGGATCCTTCGCCAGAGATCGTCGCCGCCGTAGCTACAGTCACATTCGAGTTCGCCAAGCTCCCCGTAATGCCCAAATTGCCCGCGCTCACCGTAGTCGCGCCGCTGTAGGTATTCACTCCGGAGAGCGTGAGGGTGGCCGCTCCGCTTTTGGTCAGAGCCCCGCTGCCCGTGATCGCATTCGCATAACTTTGCGAACCGACCAGGTTGTAGGCAAGTGTCGCATTGTTTGTGATGCCACTACTTGTTGCAATACTTCCATCCGTGGTCCCATTGCCAATTTGGAGTGTACCCGCGCTGATGGTCGTCGCGCCGGTGTAGGCGCTCGTTGCACTGAGTGTCATCGTGCCGGCACCCGATTTGGTGAATCCACTGGCGGTGAGATTTGATGAAGTGTTCAACAGTTTGGCTGAAACATCCAAATCCGAAGCCGAGCTATTGGTCACGTCCGCGACGTTAAACGTGATGGATTGGTTGGCCGTGGAATTCTGCCCAAGATGAACACCATTAGTCGTACTGTTTGAAGCCGCATAATTATCGATCGTCGAAACGTTATTGCCCCCCACCGTCACGGTGCCGATCAGCGCCAGACCTTGATATACTCCGGTGTTTGCACCACTCCCCACGTGAATCGTGCCACCGTTCAGATTGGTCGCTCCAATTTTGTTCCACCATCCTGTTCCAGAACCATTCAAGCCGGTTTGGAAAACGCCGCCGGCATTCACCACCAAGGTCGTGTTCGACAGGGTGTTGGTGCTCCCTCCTTGGCCAAGCACGTTACCCGCGGTCAGCGAGAGGGTCCCTCCATTATTCACGGTGATGTTGCGATTGGATGCCGCCTGCAAAGCACCGAGATTGCTTGCCGATGGTGAAGCTCCCTGACCTGTGCCTGCATTCAATGTGCCGTTGATGGTCAGATCGCCCGTGAAAGTGTTGGTGCCGCCAAGAGTCACCGCCTGGCTGTTTGCGCCCAAGATCGTCACCGCGCCCGCCGTGGCTCCATTATTAATGATGGGGCCATTGATGGTGATTCCGCTCGTCATCGCGGCCAGCACAAGTTCACCAGTTCCCGACTGGATATTCATCGTAAAACTTCCACCACCGAGGGTCACAGTTCCCGTGCCAGCATTCAACAAGCCGTTAATCGTCTCTGTCTGGGTGGAGTTCGTTTGTTGGGTTACTCCAGTGCCAGTGTAACGAATGGTATTCACTAGGCGTGAGCTACCAATTTGTCCTTGTGTGCCCGACGCCGACCAATCGTAGTTCGTCGTAGCGCTGGAGGCAGGAAAGCCCGTGGTCACGGCGGTCGCTCCGGTATAGGCCACGAGATTATTGCTGCCATCCTTCGTGGCAAAATTGTACCCGGCGGCGGTGTTATTTGCCACAGTACCTGTACTTTTCACAATCGCCCACGGCCCGACAATCCCGTTGGTATTGGAAATATTCGATGCGGATACGGTTCCCGTATTGGTGCTCTTGTCGATCAAAAGCGTAGCTCCTGTATTGCGGGCAAAGGTGCCAGTACTGAGAGCGAGGGTGGATCCGGTGCCGACATTCCAAGTCTGGCTTCCAGATGCGAGAGTCAGGCCACTGCTAATCGTGGTGGTGCCGCTTGACAACGCGCTGGTATCAATCCCTGAAGTGCCAAGGGTCAATGTATTGCCCGTAACCGTGTAACCTGCGGTGCCAAAAATCAACCCCCTCGCTTTGACGTTGGTGCCGAGCGTCACGGTTCCAGCCGTCCCGCCGAATGAAGCAATGTCGAAAAGGCCGGTCGTATCGGTCCAAGCTGCATCTGCCACACCGTTACCCCAGTTGAGAAGTGATGTGTCCCATGTACCCGTGCCGCCCAAAGAAGCGTTGTAAGTTGCGTCTGCGCCATCCCAGCTAAGCGTGGCAGCATTGGCAGCGGGCAGAGCAAAAGACGCAACGATGACAGCAGTCAAACCAGCGGAGTTTCCGAACAGGTTGCGGGCGAGGTTTTTTGGCTTCATGATAGAATTTTGGATTTTTATTAAGAGTCGTTCTTGAAAAACTTTCAGAGTCTAGTGAACCTGAAATGGGCGGGTTGCCCGATGGGTTTTACAAAAAACTTCACCCGAGTTGATGAGCTCAGAAGTCGTTGATTTGTTCGATCCAATAACTGATTCTGCCGTCCATCAACCCAATTGTGTCCCCCCCCCCTTAATGGGGAGGGAGCTCCCTAATCCGCGTCCTCCCCATTTTTCCGGCTTTTTCCCTGAAGGATTGTGGCGAGAATAACCGCCAGTTTTCAACAACCTTGGCACAGCTCTGGGTCGTTATCCCCACTTGCCGCCAAACTCACTTTCATGATCCACTCCAAAATCCTCGCTTTCTGCGGACTTTGCCTCCTAGCACCACAACAGCTGCAAGGCCAAGTCACCTACATCGATGCCAGCACCTCCAACACCACGCGAGTCGATGGAACGGCGTTTACGCCCGTCGCCACAGCCAATGTTTACACCGATAACAACTGGTCGCAGCGCACGGGATTGGCTAGTGGCGGCACGATCTTTGAGGGCGGCGGTGGCGAAGCTGCCCCCATGCTCAAGCAGACTTTGACAGGAGTCGCCGCCGGGACCTACGACATTTTTGTTTTCTTCTGGGTAGCTAGCAACGTGCATTGGCAAATCGATGCAGGGCTGACCAGCACTTCCACCTCCAACTTTTACGGCAGCAGTGGAACCACCACGGCTCCAGTTGGCAGCACGTCCGCCGCCAGTGCCTCGACCTACACGGCGGGCTTCGCGCCGACGGTTTTTGTCGAGTCAGACCGCACGATGATCCGAGCCAATATCGGCCAGGCAACGGTGGGCGCTTCAGGTGTGCTTGAGGTTTTTGTCAAAACGAGCGCCATTTTCGGCGGCAATACAACCAACTCGCGCACCTGGTTCGATGGAGTGGGTTATGCGCCGCCGGCCCCGCCGGAAGTCTTGCCGGGTGCGGCGGTGGAAATCGCACCGGACGGGGCGTGGACCTGGTTCAATGACGAGCGTAGCGTCCTGCACCAAGGGTCCCTTTATTCGGGCTACGTCAAAGGCAACGGGCAGACCGGCGTCACCCGCCGCAACCTCGCCACGGGGGAAAATAATCACATGGTCATCAGCACCGGCACCTCGCAGCAGCTCGACGATCACAACAACCCCTCCATCACCGAGCTGCCCGACGGCAAACTGATGGTCGTCTATTCGAAGCACATCTCCGGTTCCCGATTTTTCCAGCGAACTTCACTGGGAACGCTACCCAACACCGATGCCGATTGGGGCAGTGAAGTCATCGTCGCGATGCCGGCCGCCAACACCTACGCCAACACCTACACTCTCAGCGGCGAGTCCAATACGATTTACAACTTCTCGCGCTGCATCAACTTCAACCCCACCCTCACCCTCTCAACCAACAACGGGGCGACTTGGGGTAGTCCCCGCCAACTCGTCGGCACCGGCACTGGCAGCACTCGGCCTTACCCGCGCTACTGCTCCAACGGCGTGGACCGGATCGACTTGATCTACACCGACGGCCATCCGCGCGATGTCGAAAACTCGGTCTACCACATGTATTACAAAAGCGGCGGTCTCTACAAAACCGACGGCACCTTGATCGATCGCTTGGCAAACATCCCGCTCGATCACGATGCCGGCAAACGGGGCAACGTCGTCTATCAATTTTCCAACGCCGCTTGGGGCACGGGTGACGGCCCGGACAACTGGATCCCCACCGGTCGGGGTTGGACTTGGGACGTGCAATACGGCCAAGGCGGCGCACCCGTCTGCGTCTTCCAAGTCCAAGTCGATGCCGCAGCGACCACTGGCTCCATCAAGGATCGGATCTACTACTACTACGCCAGATGGACTGGCACCGTCTGGCAACGCCGCTTCATCGCCCAAGCCGGCCGCCCACTTTACGCTGCGGAAAATGACTACGGCGGCGGCATGTGCCTCGATCCCGCTGACCCGCGCGTGGTTTACCTATCCAGCAATGCTGCCTACCCATTCAACCTCGGCAGTATCAGCAACGTCCCGCTACGACCCAACGAGCGCTACGAAATCTGGCGCGGCTTCACTGCCGACGGTGGGCTGACCTTCAGCTGGACCCAGATCACAGAAAACTCCACCGCCGATAACCTGCGACCCATCGTTCCGATCAATCACGGCCGATCCGAGTTCCTCGTCTGGTTCTACGGCACCTACACGAGCTATACCAGTTTCTCGACCAAAGTTATCGCCCGCATCGGCGATCCGCAGGTATCTTTCAACTCATGGGCACAGGATTATGGCATTGCCGCCAGCGCTCTCTTGGATTCCGACTCGGACGGCAACGATGATTTTCTAGAATATGCCCTCGGCAGCAATCCTGCCAATGCCACGGACCGGGCCCTGCCCATCTGGGCCAACGGACAATTTTCCTTTCCTTGGCCAGAAAACCGAGGAGGTATCGAGTGGCAAGTGCAGAACTCAAGTGACCTCGCGGCTTGGAGTACTGTTGCCACCCTGCGCACAGGCAGCCTACCCAGTTATTATTTACCGGGATTCGATGTGAGCTATACGGCCGCACCCAATCGCCGTGCCATCGTCACCCCGACGGATGTCAATCCACCCCCGCTGCGCTTCCTGCGAGTGAAGGCGGTCTCCACGCAATAAATATGCGCCCACCCCCGAATGGAGTCTGGACAACTTGACCATGGCACAAATGATTTACAGCCCAAGGCAGCAACATGCCTTTTTGAGCTATTTCTAACGAACAAAGCCCCATGAAAACCCTTGTGCAAAACCTTTTGATCCAGGCCGTGGTGATCGGCCTGACCTGCCTGCCCGCCCGTGCGGCCGACGAGCTGCTGGAACAGATCCCCAGCGTCTTTCAACGCGCGGGCAGCCAATATTCCGGGATGCTCAAAAAACTCGGCACCAATTCCAATCTGCCGCGAACCACCCAGCCCGACGGCTCGGTCCTCACAGTGAAACCCGAGGACTGGACCAGCGGCTTTTTCCCCGGCAATCTTTGGTTTTTGTACGAATACACCGGATCGCCGGAGTGGAAAGAAAAGGCACTGGCCTACACGCGCAAGCTCGAGGGCATCCGCCATTTCAAAGGCCACCACGACGTCGGCTTCATGCTCGGCTGCAGCTATGGAAGTGCGCTCCGGCTCGATCCGCAGGAAGAGTACCGCCAAGTCCTGCGCGATGGTGCTGCAGCGCTGGCCACTCGTTTTGTTCCGAAACTTGGGCTCATCCGCTCGTGGGATTACAAACCCTACAGCTGCCCGGTCATCATCGACAACATGATGAATCTGGAACTCCTGACATGGGCTGCCAAAAACGGCGGCGCTCCGAAGTTGCTTGAGATCGCTACCAGCCACGCCGACCACACCCACCAGCAACACTTCCGCCCCGACGGTTCGGCCTATCACGTCGTCGACTACGATCCCGAAACCGGCTGGATCCGGGCCTACCACGCCAACCAAGGGGCCGACGTCCGCACGCCGTGGGCCCGCGGCCAAGCGTGGGCCATCTATGGCTTCACCTTGATGTACCGGGAAACTCAGAAACCCGAGTACCTCGCCCGGGCAAAAACCGTCGCCGATTTCTGCATGGCGCACCCCAAGCTCCCCAGCGACAAGGTGCCGTATTGGGATTTCGGTGCCGAGGCAAACGACAGCACCCCGCGCGATGCATCGGCCGCCGCCGTCATGGCATCGGCCCTCGTCGAGCTAAGCCAGCAGGCGGAAGACGGCAAAAAATACCTCGATTTTGCCCGCAGCCAATTGCTTTCGCTCTCGTCCCCCGCGTACCTGGCAGCACCCGGATCCAATGGCGGTTTCCTGCTGACCCACTCGACCGGTCACCTGCCGGGCAAGAGCGAGATCAATGTCCCGCTCGTTTACGCCGATTATTATTTCCTCGAAGCCCTGCTGCGCTACCGCGCCGTCGCCACCGCCAAGCCGCGCACAGAATTGAGCAACGCACGCTAACACCAGCACGCCACGGCGACGAGGCTCGTCGGCTTTAGAAGATCACCCAGCAAACCGAGCGACGAATCCGCCGTGCCGCCATCATCCACACCGTGATCCCCCCTCGCCTGCCGCCATCCCTTGGTGGAATTGGGTGCCCCGGGGCTTGAGCGTGGTACCGATGTTTCTCAAGACTGGAAAGTTTCGACCTTTCACCGCTTGCGATATGTCCCACCCTTTTCCATGAGGTGAAGCCGGAGAATCCGGCGGAGCTCATCGAGAGTCTCGGGCAGCTCGCACGAGCCGTGGGGCCCGGGAACGATCCGTTCGGACTTTGCACCTGTAAGGTGGGAACTCCAGTACGCCACCACGCCATCGGAACTGTTGGGTGTATCCCCTTTGCCGCGATCCCCGATGATGCTGTGGAATGGAGCTTGAATGGGTCGCGAATCGAGGGCCTTGAGCAAAGGATTGGAGGGCGAGAGGCCGATCACGCTGTTGGGCATCCGGCGCGGGTCGCCGGTGATGACGGCGATCGAGCTCCCCAGCGAACCCGTCACCATGGCAGTCAGATCGACGGGCAGCGAAATGAGACGCTGACCGATCGCGCCGATGCCGCCGAGCGCCATTTCGCTGCCGCGATGAGGCGTGCAGATGAAAACGAGACGATCGACGTGCGGGTTGGCATCAAAAATCGTGGCGCGCTCGACGAGGCTCCGCGTCTGGACATTCGCGAAAAATTGTCCCGCCTTTTCTTTGCCAATCACGTCCCAGGATGAACGGGTCAGGGTGGTCGCTTGCATCCGCGCAAGCAGGCCGCCCATGCTATGACCGATCAGCACATAGCCGCGCGAGTCCGGGTGGAGTTGTTGGAATTTCGCCAGTTCTTCGCGCAAGCGCAGGGCCGAGTAAGCTGGCGGATTGCCGGTCGGATAGTTGAAGACGCCGAATTGGAAACGCCCGCGAAGCTGCGGGTCCATTTCCAATTCGTTAACCACATTGCGCCACATCCGGGCCGTGGAAATGAGACCGTGCACGAAGATCACCGGGATACGACTCGGGTCGTAGGGTTGCAGCATGTAGAGCCCGGTCGTCCCCGAGTATTGGCTGACACGGATCGCCCCCATCAGGCCATTCCACCATTCGGACTTCTGCGGATAGTAAGCCAAGGGCGCTGAGAAATCCGCATTCAAGGGGCGCTCGACACCGGCCACGCGGGCCTTTGGCTTTTCGCTCGGATCGACCAGCGTAAGCGTCGCGTCTTGCCCCTTGAAGTCGAGAGTTGCCGTGACCGGTGCGGTGACCCCGACCCAAGGCGAAAAAGGTTCAAGGGGCGCGGTTTGATGGACCCCAACCAGCGCGCCGCCGACGCCGTCTTGTTGGTTTCTCCGTGCAATCATCCCCTGCTCCACGTCGTCAGCTGGCCTAAACGAGGTGAAATAGTCTGCATCCCAAACGCCGTCGCGGGTCTTTGCTGCGAAGCTCAACCGATAGGAAGGGGCGCCGTCGGACCTGAACGTTTGGGGACGATTCCACAGTCGACCGTGATCCGCGTCGCGCAGCAGCACTGTGAGATCGGCCGTCGCTTGATTATAGATCCGAGCTCCGTCAACGCCCGACGCGCGCGAGCCCAGCAACTTGCGGGACTGTGCTGCCGAACTCAGATAGAGATCGGCACGCTCTGCGGCAGGTCGGGTTTTCACGCCCGCCTCCTTTAGATCGATCTCCGCCGCTTGACTCGCAGCGGGTTCCTGTGACGGCGGCGCGGAGGCGCAGCCCACAACGACCAGTGCGAAGCCTAGCGAAACAACCGAGGCGGAGCGATTCATGGCTGAAACGAACGGTGTCACTGACGGCATCGGCCCACGTCGTGTTTTACCGACGACGGCCGCCGCCTCCAGCACGACCGCCTCCGCCACTGGGACGGCTCGGGGCGCTGCTGCGCCCGCCGAAACTTGAGCTGCTGCGGGTTCCGATTGACGGGGACGGAGCGGATGGGCGGTTGCCAACACTGCGGGCCCGGGCGTCGCGGTCGAGGCTTTGGCGAGTGGAGGGTGACACGCTCGTTGGCGGGCGCGGGCTTGGCGCGGGCCTCGCTGCGGGACGAGCGGCCGAAGGAGTCGCGCGCGTTGACTTGGCAGTCGCTGGAGTCGGTCTGGTGCCCGCATTGACGGGGGACCAGTTGCCGCTGGAATCCCGTTTGTAAACGTTGCCGTCCCTGCCCGCGTAAACATTGCCATTTTTGCCCTTAACGACCGCTCCCTGTCCACTGCGGGTATCCCATGCGACCGCTCCAGCACCTCCGCCAGTTTTCACGCCGGCGACACTGCCCCGCGGGCCCGTTCGGTAGCCGCCAGCGACCGACTTTCCACCTTGTTCGGCGTAGAAGCGCCCTGCCG
>CAJXYV010000119.1 GCA_913063525.1 uncultured Verrucomicrobiota bacterium | reverse complement strand
AGGAACACGTTCGTTAAGCGGAGGAACACGTTCGTTAAGCGGAGGAACGCGTTCGTTAAGCGGAGGAACGCGTTCGTTAAGCGGAGGAACACGTTCGCTAAGCGGAGGAACGCGTTCGCCTAACGGACGACATGGGTCGCCAAACAGAGGTATCCGCAGTTCAGGATCAGCTCAACTCGCGGCCGAGAAAATGCATCGACGATGCCACCCCGCATGCATTTTCACAACACTACCCCCGATTACGCTAGCCGCTTGAATTCGCCCATTTTCTTGGGTCTTTTTGCCGCTAGGGTCTTCCTGTGATCGATCGCGTCATCGCTCGCAGGTGATTTGGTGCTACTCATTCCCGCTCCATCTGCCAAATTCCCGCCGTCCGATGAAAGCGGCGACTGCCCAATTCCTTGCCGCCGCGAAATGGCTGGCGATCCTCGTGCCCTTGGCCATCGCCATCGGCTCGGCATCCGCGTTTTTCCTGTGGTCGCTCGATGCGTTGACGCTCCAGCGTTTTTCCAAGCCGTGGCTGCTCTACCTGCTGCCCGTCGCGGGCCTCGGGGTCGGCTTGCTTTATCACCTCTACGGCCAATCGGCCAGTGGCGGTAACAATCTGCTCATCGATGAAATCCACCAACCCGGCGTCGGCGTTCCGCGGCGGATGGCTCCGCTGATCCTGATCGGCACGCTCGTCACCCACCTTTTTGGAGGTTCGGCCGGACGCGAAGGTACTGCTTTGCAAATGGGCGGTGGTATCGCCGCCACCTTTGCCCGCTTGCTCAAGCTCGATTCAGAGTCCGTCCGCATTCTACTGATGGCAGGAGTCGCCGCAGGTTTTGGCTCCATCTTTGGCACGCCCATCGCCGGCGCGGTTTTTGCGCTGGAAGTGCTCATCGTTGGCCGGGTCCAGTACGACGCGCTCATTCCCTGCTTTTTCACTGCCGTACTTGCCGACTGGACCTGCCGCGCGTGGGGCATCGGCCACACCCATTACCATGTCGACGTTCCCGCCGCTGCTGCTCCGCTCGATTTCTGGCTGATGGGAAAAGTCATGTTCGCCGCCGTCGTCTTTGGTCGCGCCAGTTCGCTTTTCTCGATCGTCTCCCACCGACTTAGCGCCGCCTTCCAGACCTACATCCCCCGCGCCGAACTCCGCCCCGTCGTCGGCGGACTCATGATCATTGGCCTGTTTTTCCTCGTCGGCCGCGCCGACTACCTCGGCCTCGGCGTGTTGGCCGATCACCCCGGAGCCATCACCCTGCCCGCCCTTTTCACCTCCAGCGATATCCCTGCCAGCGCCTGGGCCTGGAAACTCATCTTCACCGTCATCACCCTCAGCTCGGGCTTCAAGGGTGGCGAAGTCACCCCGCTGTTTTTCATCGGTGCCGCCCTTGGCAACACGCTCGCCCACGCTCTCGGTGTTCCCGTCGATCTGTTTGCCGCGCTCGGGTTTGTCGCCATCTTCGCGGGTGCTACCAAAACCCCGCTGGCCTCGACCCTGCTCGGCATGGAACTTTTCGGCGCCGGCAATGGTCTCTACCTCGCCACCGCCTGCATCATCGCCTACCGTTGCAGTGGCTCCAAGGGCATCTATTCCGCCCAACGTTTCCCCGTAAATCACAACTGACTTGCCTGTCCGCGTCCGCGCCGTTATTCATTGCTCGCCTCGTCCGGCACCGATGCCCCCGTAGTTCAATGGATAGAACAAGGGTTTCCTAAACTCTAGATTCAAGTTCGATTCTTGACGGGGGCACTTCTTTCTTTTGCGACACATGAAATCGCGCATTTACAGCCACGGGGTCTTGCGAATCTGCGGGTTGCTGGTTGCGGTTCTGCTATCGGGATGCCATCGGGAAAACCCCACGGTCGCAGGACTTCTGACTCAGCGGGGCTATCTTTGGCAGCGCGATTGGAATCCCGCCGTCACTGCCGCGGTGGGCGATGCGGCGAATCAACTGGATGGCCTCGTGGTTCTGGCGGCTGAGATGTAAGCAAAAGGCGGCCTTGGATGCCATTCAGCAAGCCAGCGATACGTCGCCATTGAAGCAGTGATTGCAATTTCAACTCCTGCGGCAGTATTAGCATTAGAATAAAAAAAAGAGACAGTCCCGGATGACCGCCTCTTTTTTAGATTCGCATGCCCCTTAAGGGATGCCAGAAAGACTAGCGCCTCCGGCGGATCAGCATCATGCCGCCTGCCAGCATGGTCAGAGCCATCGACGTTGGTTCTGGTACAATCATCACGTTGCTCGCATTGATCGTTTGGTATTGCTCGGTGGATGAAAACATATTCGCCGCCGTGACCGAGTAGGTGGAGCCAGGGCTCTGCAAGACCAAGTTGCCCAAGGGAGGATCGATCCTAAACGTTTTCGCTTTGAAAGTGATGGATGCATCACCCGCGACGAGAAACTCTGTGTAAGATAAAGTTCCAAAAAAGAGGCCGATTGTGCTATCATAATAAGGTAGCTCAGCGAGTGACCTATTCAACGCTGTTCCCGGGTCGGTCGGTGACGATTGATAAAGAGCACTGGCACCAACTGTACTTGGAACGGCATCAGCGGAGCCTGTATATTGTCCTGCTGTCGAAGCGGAGCCATCGAGGACACCGCTGATGCGGAATCCGAAAAAGTAGCCACCAAACGACTGTCCAGGTTGGTGGGTGATCGTGATGTCTTGGTTGATCGTTGCGTAGATCGGTTCGTGGTTCGTACCTCCGCCAGTAAAGGTTACAGATGCGGCTTTTGCAGTTCCGAAGGACATGAATGTCATCAAACAAACCATTCCTGAAACTGCCGTAATCGTTGTTTTTACTTTTGAATGATACGACATAGCGCGGCGATTTTTTAGCGGATAGAAATCGAGGTCAAACAAATACGCCAAAAAAGTGATATTCGTTTGGTCCTGCCGGTCGGGGGTGTATGAGCTTGGCGAGCAGTCGATAAATTCGATAACGAATTGATCCAGGCTGCCATGCGGGACTTTAGCACCAAGAAGAAGAGCAGAAAGCCGCCCTTGCTCTGGTAGGCGATCCCTCGTTACGATCCAAAAGTTGTCCACCATGGCACGCATATCCAGCGCCACCAACCAAGTCTCCAACGGATTCGAATGACGAAAAACCTGCTCCTGTTCCTTTCGCTCCTCACCGCGATCGCCCGCGCCGAGTCGCCTGAAAAATCCATCGACCTGCTCAGCGGCAAAGACCTCGCCGCGTGGCAGCTCATCACACTGCCGACCGCTCCCGCCGAACTTGCCACCGTCTGCAAATACAACGCCGACGGTTCGCTCGCCGTCGCCGGCAAACCCGTGAGTTTTCTCGCGACCCAGGTGGACTACGAAAACTACCAACTCCATGCTGAGTGGCGCTGGTCCAAGGACGCCCCGAAAAACAGCAACGGTGGCATCCTCCTGCACATCACCTCCGGCCCCATGAATGGCACCGCTTGGCCGACCTGCTTCCAGATGCAGCAGAAACCCACCCGCGTCGGCGACCTCTTGCCGATGCACTCCGCGAAATTCGCCGAAAAACTCACCACTGCGGCCGGAGTCGCCACCCCGATCCTGGAGCGCACCGCCGCCAACAGCGAAAAGCCGCTCGGCGAATGGAATACCTGCGACATCGTCTGTCGTGGCTCCAGCATCGAAGTCACCATCAACGGCGTCATCCAAAACAAAGTCACCCAGTGCCAGCCCGCCGCCGGTAAAATCGGCATCCAGCTCGAAGGCACGCCATTCGAACTGCGCAGCCTCCGCCTCGCTCCGCTCAAGTAGCGTAGCCCGTGCGCCGCCCTGAAAACTCGATTTACATCCCCAGATTGAAGTTGCGGAAAAAGGTGCGATACTGCATCCTACCTGTGTCGGATTATGCCTCCCCCCCAGCGCTTTTCATCCTCGAAATCACTTTGCCCAAAGAGCGAATGAACGAGGATTTGCGCTGGAACAGGTAGAATCCTGCATTCGTTTCCCTGACAAGAAGCGAAGACAAGGCCGCGGTGATGAAGGGGACTTTAAGGAGGTTTTTTAAAAAACCTTCGGCGAGCGAACGCTTTTTATCGTCGCTGAAGTTAAAGGGGCCGACTGCTGGCTCATCACTGGATACTGACAATGAAACCTAAACGTCACGTCATCACCCTGAATCGTAACACTCCGCCCGTCGTGGAATTGGACAGTGCCGCGATGGCTGCCTATATCCGTTTTTCCCGCCGCAAAGTCTCCCGAACCGAGGTGCTCGACTCACGCAAATCCACGGTGACCGTGGATTACGACTCAGCAGGCGACCTCATCGGTATCGAGCTGATTGGCGTCAAAGAGTTCACCCTCGACCGCTTGCTTGAAGCTTCCGGGATTGTACTGGAACACCGCAGTCTTGAGGCGGTGCAACCCGCTCGCTACATCCGCGCCGGCACGCCGCTGAAGGTTTGAAAAAAGCGGACGACAGGAAACCCCGTCGCCCGCTGTTGGCATATGCCTGATATTACAGGCTCTTGTGTGCGCCGTCGCACAGCGCGCCGTTGGCGCTGTGTTTGCAGCCGCAGAAATAGACCGTGCCCGTCTTCTCGGCCTTGTACGGCGTCGGTGCAAATCCCGATCCCTTGTGCGCGCCGTCGCAGAACGGCTGCGTCGCGCTCTTGCCGCACGAGCACCAGTAGTAGGTTTTGCCGGCTTCGACTTCGGCAGCGATCGGGGATTTCTGGGCGATGATGGGTGCGCTCATGGAATGGGATGATGTGTTAGATTAAAATCGGTCCGGCAAAAAACTCCGAACTTCGCTGCAAGTGATAATCCATCCACCCCAAACAGGGAAGGGTCATCTTAAAGAGAAAATAGAACCGCAGATCGACGCGGATTCACGCAGATCACCGAAGCTTTGTATCGATGGGTGGTTTCACCCACAGGGCTAGGCTCCAGGGCACCGATCCAAAATTTCATGGACGCTGCAAGGACGATTCAATGCATCCGCCGATCGGGGGGAGGGCGCGAAGAATTACCACGGAGGCGGGGAGGAAGAAGGAGGTCACGGAGTTTTTGAGATGATTTCCTCCGTGTCGAGGGGTGAACGGGCCTTCCGTGCCCTTTTGATCTCCGTGATTCCGTTGCAAATCTTGAAAAGTGCCGTGTTTCATTCTCCGTGTGCAGTGCACGGAGAGGGTGTCAAAATTTTTGTGTTACTTCAGATTCGCCGATAGGGTGTTAGTGGGAGGTTGGCATGCGTTCAGCAAACTCGATGATGAAACGATTTAGGGCGTCGTGCCAGTTAGGCACGGGCTTGGTCCATTTTCGGCTGATGTTCTTTAGGCTTAGGTAAAAGAGCTTGAAGACGGAGTCGACGCTCGGAAAGAGGTTCCTGTGACGGCTGATTTTGCGGAATGAGCTATTGAGCGACTCGATCGCGTTGGTCGTGTAGATGATTTTCCGAATCTCTGGAGGGTAGCCAAAGAAGGTCGAAAGCTCATCCCAAGCAGCCTCCCAGTTCCGACCGATGGCAGGGAACCGGCTGTCATAGAGGGCTCTAAAGTTCTGAAGAGCTGTCCACCCCGCCTCGGCAGTCGGGGCGTTGTAGATCAGCTTCAAGGCGTCGGCGACCTCCTTGCGATTTTTGTAACTGACGTATTTGAGACTGTTGCGGACTTGGTGCACGATGCAGCGCTGCACCCGAGTCTCAGGAAAGGCGCTCTTGAGAGCCTTGGCAAAACCGCTCAACCCGTCGATGCAGCAAATGAAGATATCCGAGAGTCCGCGATTTTTCAGTTCCGTGGCAACATTGAGCCAGAATGTCGCGCCTTCATTTTCTGAAGACCACATCCCGAGAACCTCTTTAACACCCTGCATGTTAACTGCTAGCGCGATATAGACAGCGCGGTTGGTGACTTTGCCGTCTTGGCGGATTTTGACGACGATGGCATCGAACCAGACAATCGGGTAGACAGGATCAAGGCAGCGATGTCGCCAGGCGTTAACCTCTTCAAACACTGCCTCTGTTGCGTTGGAGATGAGCGTCGCAGAGACATCGACTTGGTAAATTTCCTTGAGATGCTCTTGGATTTCACGAACGCCGAGCCCCCGTGAATACAGGCTGACAATGCAGTCGTCAAAGCCGTCAAAGTGGCGTTGGTGCTTGGGAATAAGCGATGGTTCAAACTCGCCTTTACGATCTCGTGGGACCCGTATCGGCAATTCCCCCTCGTCGCTGCGCAGGGTCTTTGAGCTGTGACCATTGCGGGCGTTGGACTTCTCCTCGGGCGGGCGCTGGTTCTTGTCGAAGCCCAGATGGGTTGTCAGCTCGGCATCTAGCACCCGATTGATCAGGCGCGCCTTGAGTTGGCGAAACAACCCGTCCGGCCCAGTGAGGTCTTCCGGCTTGCGATAGTTGGCGAGTAATTGATCGATGATCTCGTCTTGGATTTGTGTTTTCATTTCACTACCGTCCCACAGAATGGACACGATGCGCCCGGAGCCTTGAATTAGCGAGACCTTGAGTGGATTTTGATGGGATGCCGATTGCGAGTTTTTTGCGGACTACTGAAAACATGCGCCGATGCTGTCCCATGAGATTATGTTTTAATGGGCGCTAATCCGGGTAACCACGCAGTATTGAGTGCTCCAATCACCCTGAATCGCCCCGATGCTGTCCCATAGGATTTCAACAACGCCAAGAGATCGATCCGTTCCCACAAAGCGGAACGCGTGACAGCAAAGAGCCGCGTGAAGCTGTGCCCCCACCCAGAGAGGTGTGCCATGAATCGCAGTAGCACATAAACCAGCAAGGCAGTGTAAACCTGCCATTTCACGGCGTTGGCACTGTGGCCCAGAAAACTTCCAAGTTTGAGGCTCTGCTTGACCTGTTTGAAAAACACCTCGATGTCCCAGCGGCGGCGGTAAAGGTCGCACACCGAACGTGGACTCCACGTCGTATTGTTGGTAATGAACACCATGATTCGCCACGCGCCATCCACTTCGACGTATGCCTCAATTCGCCGCAGTTGCATCCCCTTGTTCTTGCCTTGAAGCGCGATGATCTGATCTTTGATGATGTTCTCATGGCCCTTAGAGTGGTTTTTGATGACCCTGAATTTCATGTTGTCTTTGGCCCGAGTGACCCACCAGACATCGCGCGCGCCAAGGTCGGAGAGATGATCAAAGTCGACGTAAGCCTTGTCAAAAATGACGATTTCGCCAGGGGCGATGTTCGCACAGAGCTCGCGAGCGCGTTTGTTGTCGTGCTCGCCGGCGGTGTCCACAATGGCAAACGTGGGGAGAAAGTTGTGCAGGTTGAGTCGCAGATGCATCTTGGCAGCTGCCTTTCGTCTGCGGTGCTTCGCCCAGTCCATGCAGTTAGCCACCAACTGGATGACCGATGAATCCACCACATGAATCCTGACCTTGAAACGCCGCAGCAAGCCTCTGCCCTTGCGGCCTGCGGCGAAATCTGGACTGGCATGCTGAAGATGACCAAGTACAGACCAGAACAACTTTTCGGCAAACTCCGCGCTGCGTTCCTTGTTGGCGTGGGAGAGCGCGTTTCTGGATGGAGGTGTGACGCCAAAGCGCACCAGAACCCCCGACTTGAGTCGGAACCAGTCACACACGTCATTGAGTCCCATCGCATGGGAGAGCTGAGCGAAGAGCATCGCCGAAAGATGGCTCATCACACTGAAGGAGCGGGCTTTGGCGTCCACGCCCGTCTCGCGAGCATGGCGATAGATCATTCCGCGAGGAATGAGGTTGAGAATCTGCTTGAGGGCGATCACATTGCCTTGGGCTGGTGTTTTTTTGTTCATAACATCCTACCGAGTGGCAGGAATTTCAATTCAACACCAGCCCGCTTTTTCAAAGCTTCGGGCCGTTCTATGGGACGTTAGTGATTAGCTTTCTGAGGGCTTTTCGATCAAGCAACGTTTACGGCGGGTGCTGTGGCCATCACGACTGGCACTGGGTTCCTCCGGATCGATGACTTCCGTTCGCTCTTCGGTACGAAGCCGATCGCGCGGTAGAAGGCACAGTCTTCGCCGTAGGCGGGATCCCCTCGCAGCGCATGGGCTAGGAGGATCATTTTTTCTCTTGCTCGGTCATCCGCCTGTTGGCGATCGATGATGACCCCGGCGACTTCCGTCTTGGCCTCGTTCAGGCGTTGACGCACATCGGCGAGTTCTTGCGTTTCTGCTTCGAACTGGGCGAGGGTCACCCCTGCCAGAGTCAATTCAGGTGCAAATTTCCGCCAGGAATCAATGAATTGATTGCGGCGGGCGGGTACGGTTTGGTTGCGGATATTTGACATTCGCGTTTTTTGTGGTGGGTGTTCAGCAAATGAGTATGGAGTGGTCGAATTACACACTCGATACGGGGCCGAACGGATACAGAGTCGCCGATTCGAAGGGGGGTGGTCAAATTCATTTTTGCTCATGCAGTATTAACAAATTATTCACACCACTACATCTTGTGTTTCAGGGTTAGTGTTTACTTTGTAAACCTTATTAAGTAGCTGAGGATTGCTGAGATTGCCTAGGTGCTGGCTTGTGCATTCGAGGCTTGAAAATATTTTTCGGAATGCGTTGAATTGGGGTAAACGGCCGATTTTTTTAAAAAAATCGCTAAGCGGAGCTCAAATCAGAGGTGAATTGAAATTCATTGCTGCCTAAGTTGTTGTAATTGTGGGTGTAAATATTATTGCTTGGCAGTAAAACTTTATGGCGGGCCATCGACCTTGGTCAGCTGCTGGAACACGTTGCGACGCTGCTGGAACACGTTGTGACGCTGCTGGAACACGCTGCGACGTTGCTGGAACACGTTGCGACGCTGCTGGAACACGTTGTGACGCTGCTGGAACACGCTGCGACGTTGCTGGAACACGTTGCGACGCTGCTGGAACACGTTGTGACGCTGCTGGAACACGC
>CAJXYV010000118.1 GCA_913063525.1 uncultured Verrucomicrobiota bacterium | reverse complement strand
ACAATTCTGGCACTCCAACTCGCAAGACGATCGCATTCACTGACTCGGCGCTGGCGACCGGCGCGGTGGGCAGCAGCCAGCTGGCTTCGGGGCTAACGCTCGGCGGCATGACCACGGGTACCTTCAGTGGCCCACTAACTGGCAACGTCACCGGAAACGTCAGCGGCAGTGCGGCAAGTTTCACGGGATCGCTTTCTGGCGACGTGACAGGCACGCAGGCCGCCACGGCGATCTCCGCCGCGACGGTGACGGGCAAGGCGCTGACGGGTTACGTTTCTGGGGCTGGCTCGGTTTCCTCGTCCGACACGATTCTAACGGCGATCAATAAGCTAAATGGCAACGACACGCTCAAGGCAACGCTCGCATCGCCGACCTTCACGGGAACGGTTTCCGGAATCACGGCAACCATGGTGGGTCTAGGGAATGTGACAAATACGAGCGATGCGAGTAAGCCAGTTTCGACGGCGCAGCAAACGGCTCTGGATCTCAAAGCGAACGTGGCATCACCAAACTTCAGCGGGACGGTGACTCTTTCGGCGGGCACCACTTCGGTCGCACCCCTAAAACTCGCGAGGGGTGCCAACCTGAGCTCGGCGGTGTTTGGCTCGGTCGAGTTCGACGGCACCAATCTCTATCTGACGAACAACTCCGCGACTCCGACGCGCAAGACGGTCGCGTTCACGGACTCGGCACTGGCGACGGGGGTGGTGGGCAGCAGCCAGCTAGCTTCCGACCTGACCCTGGGTGGGACAACCACCGGTACTTTCAGCGGCAACGTCACGGGCAATGTGACGGGGAGTGCGGCGAGTTTTACGGGATCACTCGCCGGCGATGTGACTGGTACGCAGAGTGCGACGGCGATCTCTGCGGCGACGGTGACGGGTAAGGCTCTGACAGGTTACGTTTCTGCTGCAGGCACGATTACCGCGACCGACACGATCCTGGCGGCAATCAACAAGCTTAATGGCAATGACGGACTGAAGGCGAACCTCGCATCGCCGACCTTCACGGGCACGGTGACCTCTCCGGCCTTCAGTGGCCCGCTGATCGGCAACGTCACGGGCAATGTGAATGGCAGTGCGGCGAGTTTCACGGGATCACTCGCGGGAGATGTGACCGGCACGCAGGGCGCGACGGCGATCTCCAACACCACGGTGACGGGTAAAGCGCTGACGGGTTACGTTTCTGGGGCAGGCACAATTACCGCGACCGACACGATCTTGGCGGCAATCAACAAACTCAATGGCAACAACGGACTGAAGGCCAACCTCGCATCGCCGACCTTTACGGGGACGGTATCGGGGATCACCGCAACGATGGTGGGCTTAGGGAATGTGACGAATACGAGTGATGCGAGTAAGCCGGTGTCGACCGCGCAGCAAACGGCTCTGGATTTGAAGGCGAACCTAGCCAGCCCGACTTTCACCGGGACGGTGTCAGGGATCACGGCGTCGATGGTGGGCTTGGGGAATGTGACCAACACCAGCGATGCGAACAAACCGGTGTCGACGGCGCAGCAAACGGCGTTGGATTTGAAAGCGAATTTAGCTTCGCCAGCCTTCAGCGGGACGGTCGCTCTTCCTGCGGGCACGAGTTCGGCGGCACCTCTAAAACTCGCGACAGGTACCAGCCTGACCACGGCTGTATTTGGTTCAGTGGAGTTTGATGGCACGAATCTTTATCTGACCAACAACTCGGCCAGCCCGACGCGCAAAACGCTTGCTTTCACCGATTCCGTTATCTCGTCGGTTCCGCTGGCCAGCCTCACCGCAGCCCCCTTGAAGCCGGTGGTTGCTTGGGGCAACAATCATGATGGTCAGACGACGTTGCCAACGCTAGCCAATGTCGCGGCCGTCGCTGCGGGGGATTCTCACAGCCTCGTTCTGCTGGACGACGGAACGGTGACGGCTTGGGGGCTCAATACCAGTGGCCAAACGACGATTCCTAGCAGCCTGACCGGCGTCACGGAAATCGCGGCCAGCGCCTCCCATAACCTTGTCCGCAAAAGCGATGGCACAATGGTCGCTTGGGGGGATAACTCCTATGGGCAAAACACGATTCCCAGTGGGATCACCACGGCCACCAAGGTAGCTGCCGGCGAGAAACACAGTCTCGCTCTACTGGCGAATGGCACGGTGAGGGCATGGGGTGACAACGGGTTCGGCCAAACGACGCTTCCCAGCGGCTTGACCGGTGCGACCATCACGGCGATTGCTGCCGGATATGATCACTGCCTCGCTCTCAAAAGTGATGGGACCGTGATCTCTTGGGGACGTGATGACGCGGGGCAGGTGACGCTGCCATCCGGTCTCACCAATGTCGTGGCCATCGCCGCAGGTGCCTACCACAGCCTCGCCCTGAAGAGCGACGGAACCGTCGTTGCATGGGGTTGGGACGGCGGCGGCCAGGTCACGGTTCCGGCTAGTCTCAGTGGCGTTTCAAAAATCGCCGGCGGCTACGCCTTCAGCATGGCTTTGAAAACCGACGGCACTTTGGTGCTTTGGGGAGATAACACAGACGGTGAAACAATCATTCCATCGACTGCCACCCAAGTGACCCACATCGCCGCCGGTGCCACGCACGCCCTGGCGCTGCGGGCCGATGCGATCTCGGCCCAAGTCGCCCGCCTCGATCAGGACAACGTGTTCACGGGCAAGATTGGCATCAAGCGCACGCCTGCCACGAACTCGCTGGAGGTGGAAGGCACGGCCAGCAAGACGACCGCAGGCAGTTGGTTGGCCAACTCCGACCGCAGGATCAAGACGGAGATTCAGTCGATCACGGGAGCCTTGGAAAAACTCGATCAGGTGCGCCTAGTGGATTTCCGCTACACGGACGAATATCGGGCGGCCCATCCGAGCATTGAAGACGTGCGTTATCCGAACGTGATCGCGCAGGAATTCGCCAAGGTGTTTCCAGACGATGTGAAGAACAGTGGCGAGGTGATGCCTGATGGATCGCCGATCCTGCAGGTGGATACCTATCCGCTGACGATCTACGCTGCCGCCGCAGTGCAAGAATTGCACCGTGAAAATCGTCAGCTGCAACGCGAAAATCAAGAGCTCCGCCGTGAAATCGAGGCGTCGAAAAAGAGGGATGCTCAACAAGAACAGCGCTTGCTGAAGCTGGAAGCGATCTTGAGCAATTAAGGTCATGAGTTTTCAACGATTCATTCTTGCCCTCGTGTTCTTGCCCTCTGCGGCATCGGCGCAGGGCAGTGCCGACTATCGGCTTGAGCCCGGGGTGGTCGACTTTGGCGGGCTGCGGGGCGGCAGTGCTGACTACATCGCCGACTTCTCCACGACCGTTGGGGGCGCCGGTAGTTCCACCGACTGTGCGCTGCGCCTCGGCTATGCCGGCCAACTCGCCGATGCGGTCAGTCTCTCGATTCTCGAGACCTCGTCGCCGATGACGCTCAACGAAAGGAGCAGCCGGCAACTTGAAGTCACTGCCGTTTTCGACGACGACACCACGGCGGCCATTTCAGCGGCTGAGGTTTCCTGGATGGTCCAAAGCGGCCCAATCGCCAGCATCAGTTCGCTGGGTCTGATGACCGCGGGATCGGTCTATCAAAATAGTGCCGCCGTCGCCCGCGCGGCGTATGGAAATTTATCCGACAAGGTTGACGTGGCGATCAACAATGTCGGCACGGATGACTTCGGCTCCTATGCGGCGGATGGTTTGCCCGACCTATGGCAGGTCCAATACTTCGGCGCAAACGGCTCGCAGGCCGGGCCCGCCGGAGATGGCGATGGCGATGGGCTGAACAATTTGCAGGAGTTCGCCTTCGGGACCAATCCTTTTCAGGGTTCGGCAGCGCCGGTGGCGTGGGAGGGGGGCACCCTGCAGGCGGCGGGGGCACCAACTCCGTTTGCCAGCGGCAGCGACGGCAGCTTTACCTTTCGGGCTGTGTTCGCGAGACGCGTGGATTACCTGTCGGCCAGCTTGACTTACACGGTCGAGTTCAGCGGCGATCTGGTGAGCTGGAAGGCATCCACTTCGACCCCGACCGTGCTGGCGGCAGATAGTCAGGTTCAGGCCGTCTCGGTGCCCTATCCGTTTTTCGTGAATGGCAAAAAGGCTAGGTTCTTTCGCGTGAAAGTGCAGTCCTTATAACGAATCGTATGATGCGAAACCGCAGATCCACCCCCAAGCGCATTCCCGCCGTCAATGGCTGGGTCATGCTATTGCTGGGTGCCATGCGTCTCGCATCGGGGGATGTCGCCCGAGCCGAGATCATTTACAGCGGCACGCAAAACATCGCGATTCCTGCGGATTTCAACGGCGTTTTCATCGATGTCTTCAGCTCGCAGTACTCCACCACGGAGTTTGGCGGCTGGGATCTGAACCCGTTTTTCGGCGGTCTCGGCATCGCTAACTCCCCCGACTTCCAGCCGATCCGCATCGGAACGGGCAGCGAAGATCGGATCGTACCGATCACCTTTGGCAGTATTATCGATGGCACGGCGGTGTTCTCCTCCGGCTATGGCGGATCGGGTGCCGAGGACGACTCCGGCCACATCGGGCCGGGCGCAGGTCAGTTTGCAGAAGGCCAATCCGCATACCTCGGGTTCCAGCTGGCTCATGCCGGGTCATCGTTCTTCGGCTGGATCCAGCTGACGCTGTCGAGCAACGGCAGCGCGGGCGTCATCCAAAACTGGGCATACAATAACAGCGGAGCGGCGATCTACGCTGGGGCCATCGCCGAGGTCGGTGTCGCCCCTCGCGTTGTCCAAACCGGGACCACTCAGACCGCCACCGCCGCAGCGGCAGGTACGGCGGTGATGCTCAATGCGGGAGCGAAATTTACGTTCCAAGAGACAGACGTGGAAGGCCATTTCCTAGGGAGCATCGTCGGCAGCGGGGTGTTTGAGGTTGCCGGGCAAGGGGGGCTGCGCCTGAGCGGGGCCAATTCGTTTTCCGGCACGACATCCGTGCTGGCAGGGAGCCGCCTGACCGTGACTTCCAAGGATAACCTCGGCACCGCCGCCGTCCAGCTCAACTCAGCCTCCGCTCTGGTTTTTGAATCGCTCGCCGCCAACAACGGCAGCAAAAACACTTACTCGAACGCGATCACCGTCACCACCGAAACCGGTACCCTCAGAAACACCGGCAACGGCACCGTGGTGCTCACCGGCGGCCTTTCGAAAAACGGCTCGATTCTCGCGTTTGCCTCGGGCTCATTCGAAGTGAGCGGCGCCATCACCGGCAGTTCGCCCAATTCAGACCTCGTTGTCGATGCCGCCACGGTCACCCTGTTGACCTCAAATTCTTACAACGGGCCCACCTTCATTCGCGGCGGCGGGATCCTCAATGCCGCAGCCGCCGGGGCTCTGCCGACCTCGCCCGCGCGATCGGCCGTGATTCTCGACGACAGCGGCAGCGGGCATTCCCAGTTGCGCCTCTCCGCCGCTAACCAGAGCATCCTTTCTCTCACTGGTGCCGCATCCTCCTCGGTCAACCTCAGCGCCGATGCGAGCCCGCACCTTCTGACGATCGGCAATTCCCTCGGCCTCAACGCCTCTGACTTTGCTGGCGGGATCACCGGCTCTGGCGGCCTCATCAAGGACGGCAGCAGCACCCAAATCCTATCGGGCTCGAACTCGTTTACTGGCACTACCACGGTCAATGGCGGCACGCTGCAAGCTGCGGCCGCCAACGCGCTTGGCGGCACTTCCGCGATTCTGATCAACCATGGCGGACTTCTTGCCATCTCCGCCTCGTCGGCCATTCACTCGTCCGCGCCAGTCACCTTGAATGGCGCCTCCGATCGTGCCATCGCTTTTTCCGGCTCGCTATCGACGTCCTTCGGCCTGCTCGCGCTTTCGTCCACCTCGGTCATCGACCTCGGTTCCGGCAGTGTCGCCCTCCACATGGCAAACAGCAGCGGTGCCACCTGGGCCGAGGGCGCGACCCTGGAGATCTGGAACTGGTCCGGCCAGGCCACCGGCGGCGGAGTGGACGCCGTGTTCTTCGGCAACAACGCATCCGGGCTGACCGCGCAGCAACTTTTAAACGTTCATCTCTATGGCGACAATGGTCAGACCCTGCTCGGCCCGACATCCGTGCTCACCAGCGGCGAAATAGTCGTCGTGCCGGAGCCTGGCAGCGCTGCGCTCAGCCTCTCAGGCCTCCTTCTGATCGCCGCTATCTTCTCTCGGCGCAGGTGAGCGCCACACGGCAACGGCTGGCAAACCGCCTGAGCGATAGTGCCCGCTTGGTTGGGGCTACCTTCCGCTTACTTCCCGTTTTTAGGTGCGTTTTCGAGCGTTTTGGGAAGTTTTCCTAAATTCCTTCATCCTCTCTAAGTAATTGATTTATCAGTCACTTAGATGGAGGCGGAGGAGGGAATCGAACCCTCGAATGACGGTTTTGCAAACCATTGCCTTACCACTTGGCTACTCCGCCATTCGCATGGCGCGGAAGGGCATTGAGTACGACGCGGGCGGCGGGGTGTCAATACTTGGATTTGATTTCTTTGAATATGCAGTTGGAGTTTCTCACGGGGCCGGGGCAAAACAGTACCGAGGTGTTTCAGATGGAGGGATTTTTTTTATGTCCGCAGATGCGAGCGAACGCGATACTTGGAGAGGGCTGGCTCAAACCACCGCCCAATCGCGGCAGCGGGTGGAGAGGAGGATGCATTCGACTGCGGCCTGGGGGTAGGCTCGCTGCATGACTTCGCAGTAGGCCTGCATCTGGCCGGCGTAGCGTTGTTGGATTTCGCCGATCTCGTCCAAGGCGTCGGTTTTATAGTCGATGACTTCGATGCGCATCACGGTTCCTGACTCGTCGCGGTGGAGGTGGAGTCGGTCGATCACGCCGCTGAGCCATAGACCGTCGAGGATGGCTTCGATGGGTTGTTCACGGAACAGCTCGATGGACCGCGAACGGCGCTCGAGCAGGGGGCGAAGTTTGGGAGACTCTAACAACTCTGCGACGAGTTTACCCGCGTCGCTGCTAGGGAGGGTGGGCGGAACCTCGTCCACCCAGCCGACGCCTTCAAAGGCTGCGTGGACTTCATTGCCGAACTGCATGCCCGTGGCCGAATGAATCACTGCGGCTGCGGTCGATTTTTTCTTGGCGCTGCTGGGTGTGGTTCGTTCGCGGCGGGTAACGCCGGCGGCCAGCGATGGCAGGGCGGTGACGGGTTTGGCGAGACTGGCAATGGGCAGTGTTTCGATCCAATCCGGCGATCCCTCTTGATAAACCACTCCAAAATCTCCGGTGGATTCGATCGAGCGCGCCAGCCAGTTGGCCAGTGATGCCTTGTTGGGGTCTGATGATTGAGCAGGCGGTTCGAGCAAAACATAGAGTCCACGCTTGGAGCGAGTCAACGCTACGTAAAGCATGCAAAATGCTTCGTAACATTGGCTGGCGGCCCAACGTGTTTCTGCCTCGCGCATCGCGGGCAGCAGCTTGCGCGCCCAGCTCGGCGGCGTTTGGGAGATCCAGCCATTGCCTTCAGCCACGTCGAAACTCTGGGTGACGGGGATGCTGTCGTTAGGGATTTCTGGCAGCACCACGACGTCGAATCCTAGCCCCTTGGACTTGTGAATCGTCAGCACCTGCACGGCGGCGATGCCTGGACTTTGGGAAACTTCCAAACGCCCGATCCAGTCTGCGGCCTCTTGCGCCGTCGCCCCTCCAAGGGCGTCGAGACTGGCCAATGCGGTCATGATGTCGCCCGCGCGGCGGCGGCCAAAGTCCGACCAATCTGACCAGTGAACTTCTAACACTTCCTCGATCATCGCAGCAAATCCGCGGTCGGCGGCGACGCCTAACAATCCTTCCCAGATCGGTTCCCACGTTCTGCCAAACCTGACCCGCAAGGCAGCGGCCAGCGGCGACATTTCGATCACCCCGAGGGCAAAGGCGTCGGCAGGATTGGCCAGCCACTTCAGCAGATGCGAAAGCACGACGCCGACGGGATTGTCCTTCGACGGCTCGCGGCGGCCTTCTTCGATCACGTCAAAGCCCTTGCCGCGCAGGTAATCCGCGACCTCTTGCACCATGGCATTGCTGCGCACCAACACGCCACAGGTCATCTCCCGCTGGCCGACGCTGAGTTCGACTAACAATTCACCCAGTCGCTCCAATCGCTGTTCCCATTTCCCTTCGACCACCTCCACCCGCGCCTCGCCCGATTGGGCAGGACTGGCCGAAACGTGGTCCTCCCATTCCCATGGATTCGCCGCAGCAGCAAACAGCTCGCGCATCGTCGCCGAGTCGCCGCAGACACGATTGACCAGCGATAATACTTGCGGACAAGAGCGCCAAGACTCGACCATCGGCTCGATTTTCAGACCAAAGCCGTCGTAGCGATTTTTAACTTCGTCGAACAATTGGACATCGCCGCCGCGCCAGCCATAGATCGCTTGTTTGCGGTCTCCTACGATGAACATCGTCCCTTCGCCTTCGCCCGCCGCCTCGTCGATGAGCGGCAGCAAGCCGAACCAATCGGGGCGACTGGTGTCCTGAAATTCGTCTAGCAACCAATGTTCATGGCGGGCATCGAGCCGGAAATCCACCGCCTCCCGCCGCAGTCGCGCATCCTCGCACTGGACCCATTCGCCCATCAAAAACTTCACATCGTCGAAGCCGAGCAGGCCACGCTGGCGTAGTTGGCGATCGCAGATCTCGTCGTAGGCCTGGACCACCTCCCGCACCGCGCGGGTCCGCTGCAGGGCCGCTGCCATTTCGCAGTTGGCTGCAAGACGAACGAGGTCGCGCAGCGCATCTCCTGCGGGGCCACTCACTTGAAAATTATTGTAATACCGCAGCTCTAACGGGCCATTGTCTTTGTTAGCGGCTTCCAGCACGTTGGCTAGCAATCCCGATGCGCCGCCGAGACTGCCGCTGCCGATGGTGTGGTTCAACAAGGTTTGGACCACCACTTCCAAGGCGTCGCGCTGGCCTTTACGCGTGTAATCGATGCTATCAAGACCACGCATCACCGTGGCGGATAGATTGTTTTTCTGTTTTTCCCAATCGTCCAGAT
>CAJXYV010000117.1 GCA_913063525.1 uncultured Verrucomicrobiota bacterium | reverse complement strand
AAATATTTCCTCGGTCTGATGACGGAGGCCGAATAAAGCTGCGGCAAAAATCACGGATTTTTCACCGACTTCCGCTGGCGAATTCGCGGTTCCTGCTTACGCTGCGGCGTGCCCCAAGCTGACAAACCATCCGCTCCTCGTTCCCTGCCGCCAGCGATCCTCCTGCGCGGCTGCCGCCAGCACAACCTGCAGGGTTTCGATCTCGATATTCCGTTAGGAAAACTCACCGTCGTCACTGGCCCGTCGGGATCGGGTAAATCATCACTCGCCTTCCACACGCTTTATGCCGAAGGCCAGCGCCGCTACGTCGAAACCTTTTCGCCGTACGTTCGACAGTTTTTCGACCGCATGGACAAGCCCGCCGTCGACCACATCGACGGCATCCCGCCCGCCATCGCCATCGAACAGAAGAACCACGTCCGCTCGACCCGCTCGACCGTTGGCACGCTGACCGAGATCAACGATTATCTCAAACTGCTCTTCGCCCGCCTCGCCGTCGGCTACGACCCGAACACCGGCGAAACCATCCAGCCCGATTCGCCCGAATCCGCTGCCGCATGGGCCACCGCAAATCTAGCAGGCCAGCCGATTCTCATTACCTTCCCCATTCCCGTTCCCGCCGACGCCAAGGCCGAAGAACTCTTCCCCTTCCTCAACGCCCAAGGTTACCTCCGCATCCTCATCGACGGCCAAACCCTGCGCACTGACGAAGCACCGCCAACGAAACTTCGGCTGTCAGCGGCGATCTCAGTCATCCAAGACCGCCTCACCCTCACTCCCGACAACCAAGCGCGCCTCCGCGAAGCCCTAGAAGCAGCCTTTACCCTCGGCAAGGGCTACGCCTCCATCCAAGGAACGTCGAGCTCCCGCTCTTTCTCCACCAACTGGACCAACCCAAAAACCGGCTTCACCCTCCGCGCTCCATCTGCCGCACTCTTTTCGTTCAACAGCCCGCTTGGCGCCTGCCCGAAATGCCGCGGCTTTGGCCGCATCATCGGCATCGATCTCGAAAAAGCCGTGCCCGACAAATCGCTCTCCATCAAACAAGGAGCGATCAAGCCCTTCCAAGGTGAGCGCGGCGACGAATGCCAGCGCGACCTCCTCCGCAACTGCCGTGAACGCAAGATCGACACCATCTGCCCCTTCGAAGATCTTTCCCAAGACGAACAAGAATGGATCTACTACGGCGACCGTAGAACCGACCATCTCAACCCCGAAGAACTCGAAGCGCTCTGGGAATCGGGCGACTGGTACGGCGTCAAAGGCTTCTTCGACTGGATGGAAACCAAGGCTTACAAGATGCACGTCCGCATCTTTCTGTCCCGCTACCGCTCCTACACCACCTGCGACGCCTGCCGCGGCAAGCGCCTCCAGCCCGAATCCCTCTGCTTCAAAGTCGGCGGCAAGACGCTGCCCGAACTTTGGTCCCTCTCCATCGGCGACCTTCTCCCCTGGTTTTCTAACCTGATCCGCGACCACGACTCCCCCGATCCGACGCTCCAACTCGTCCTAACGGAAATCTCCTCCCGCCTCAGCTACCTCGATCAAGTCGGCCTCGGCTACCTCACGCTCGACCGCACCACCCGCAGTCTATCAGGCGGCGAAGTCGAACGCGTCAACCTCACCACCTGCCTCGGCGCTGCGCTAACAGGCACGCTGTTTGTGCTCGATGAACCCACCGTCGGCCTCCACCCGCGCGACATCGACCGCCTCGTCGGCGTGATGCACGGTCTGCGCGACAAGGGCAACACCCTCGTTGTCGTCGAACACGAATCCGCCGTCATGCACGCCGCAGATCACCTCGTCGATCTCGGCCCCGGCGCAGGCTCCTTCGGCGGCACCCTCATCTATCAGGGTTCTCCCGCCAAAAAGTCCACGGTCGGAACTCTGCCTTGGCTATCAGGCGCAAAATCCATCGCCATCCCTTCAAAGCGCCGCAAGCCCACCAAAGCGAAACTCCAAATCAAAGGAGCCACCCGCCACAATCTCAAAAAGCTCAACGTCGATCTCCCGCTCGGACTTTTCACCGTGCTAACGGGTGTTTCCGGTTCGGGCAAATCCACCTTCGCCCACGATGTTCTCTATCTGAACCTCGCTCGCAAACTCGGCCAGGAAGCTGACAGTGATGCCGCGCCGATCAAGGAACTCCTCGGCTCGCAGCACCTGAGCGGCGTCGAACTCGTCGATCAAACCGCCGTCGCCCGCACTCCGCGCTCCACGCCCGCCGTATTCCTTGGAGCCTTCGATCCCATCCGCCAGCTCCTCTGCGAAACCGACGCGGGCAAGTCCGCCGCGCTCAAACCAGGCTTCTTCTCCTTCAACTCAGGCGACGGCCGTTGCGACCGCTGCGCAGGCAATGGCTTTGAAAAAGTCGAGATGCAGTTCCTCTCCGACCTCTACGTCACCTGCCCCGACTGCAACGGCAAACGCTACAAATCCTCCACCCTCGATTACCTCTATCATGGCAAATCGGTCGATGACATCCTCAACCTCACCGTTGTCGATGCGATTGCGTTCTACTCAGCAGCCACAGGACTAACCGCGTCCCACACCAAACGTCACCAGCAAATCATCAAGATGCTTGCACCGCTGGTCGAAGTCGGTCTCGGTTATCTCAAACTCGGCCAACCCCTCAACACCCTCTCAGGCGGCGAAGCCCAACGCCTCAAACTCTGCCAACTGCTCGCCGATAGTTCTTCCACTCCGCATTCCGCGCTCCGCACTCCGCACTCGAAACTGCTCATCCTCGACGAGCCCACCACCGGCCTCCACTTCTCCGACATCGAAAACCTGCTAGGCGTCTTCCAAAAGCTCGTCGATTCCGGCCACTCGCTGCTCGTCATCGAGCACAACCTCGACGTGATCAAATCTGCCGACTGGATCCTCGACCTCGGCCCCGAAGCTGGCCAACACGGCGGCCAACTCGTCGCCCAAGGCACACCCGAACAAGTCGCCCAAGCGGACACCCCCACCGCCCACTTCCTCAAGCAGGCCCTCGATCCCAAACACCAACCCGCGAAGCCTTCTTCTAAATCCAAAATCCAAAATCAAACCTCCAAAATTTCTTTAAAGGGCGCTCGCCACCACAACCTCAAAAACATCTCCGTCGACATCCCGCGCGACCAGCTCGTCGTGATCTCGGGCCTGTCGGGATCGGGCAAATCCACGCTCGCCTTCGACATCCTCTTCGCCGAAGGCCAGCGCCGTTTCCTCGATTCGATGTCGGCCTATGCCCGTCAATTCGCTGAGCAGTTAGAAAAACCCGAGATCGACCAGCTCGCCGGCCTGCCGCCCACCGTCGCCATCGAACAGCGCGTCTCCCAAGGCGGCGGCAAATCCACCGTCGCCACCGTCACCGAACTCTGGAACTTCATCCGCCTGCTCTACTCAAAAATCGGCACCCTCTACTGCCCCGATTGCCAGGTACCCGTCGAGCGGCAGTCTCTATCCGCCATTGAAAACACCATCCGCGGCCACCTCAAAAAAGGCCCCGTCACCCTGCTTGCACCAATCATCCGCGGCAAAAAGGGCTATCACAACGAGATCGCCGAGTGGGCGCTCAAACAAGGATTCACCCGCCTGCTCGTCGACAAACAATTCAAAGACGCCGAGGGCTTCACCCGCCTCGAACGATTCAAGGAACACGACATCGACGTGGTCGTGGTCGATTCGGTGAGCGATTACCCGCTGTTTTCCACCGCCCTCCCGCGTGCGTTAGAAATTGGCAAAGGCCTGGTCAAACTCTTCACCGCCGACAAAAAATTCACCCTGCTCTCCACCCAATCGAGCTGCCCGTGTTGTAACCAATCCTTCGAAGAACTCGACCCGCGCCTGTTTTCGTTCAACTCGCCGCACGGCTGGTGCACCGAATGCCGTGGCCACGGCCGCGTCCCCAAGCGCCGCCAGCACCTCGATACCTCGCGCTTCGACTCTGTGCTAGAAGCCGAAATGGACGCCGACCGAGCGATCGATCGCATGGACGATGCCGAGCTGGTCGAGTGCCCCGCCTGCCACGGTTCGCGCCTCAACCCCACCGCTTCCGCCGTCCGCCTGCAAAGTGGCTGGGGCGTCTCGCCCCAGACCGTTAAAGGAGCGTCTCGCTCCTGCTCTTCCTCCATCGCCGAAATCTCCCGCCTCTCCATCCACGACGCCGCCAGTCATTTTGAAAAAATCAGCTTCAGCCAACATCGGGAAACGCTAATCGCCCGCGACATCCTGCCCGAAATCCGCCAGCGCCTCAGCTTCCTTCAGGAAGTCGGCCTCGGCTATCTCCAGCTCGACCGCTCGGGCAACACGCTTTCCGGCGGCGAATCCCAGCGCATCCGCCTCGCCGCCCAGCTCGGCTCGAACCTCCGCGGCGTGCTCTACATCCTCGACGAGCCCACCATCGGCCTCCACCCCCGCGACAACGCCGCGCTGCTCAAAACCCTCATCGCCCTCCGCGATCAGGGGAATTCCCTCATCATCGTCGAACACGACGAAGACACGATCGCCGCCGCCGACCACCTCATCGACCTCGGTCCCGGCGCTGGCCGTCTGGGCGGCGAAATCGTCTATCAAGGCAAGCCTCCACAACTCTCCTCCGCACTCCGCACTCCGCGCTCCGCACTCCATTCCCCGACTTACCGCGCGCTTTCCGCCATCGTCAATCACCCCAGCCGCGGCTCGCGCCGCACGGTGGCGAGGGATCACGCGTTTCTCACTCTATCGGATTGCCACGCGAATAACCTGAAACACGTCGAGGCCGCCATTCCACTGGGGCGACTCACCGTACTAACTGGCATCTCGGGTTCGGGCAAATCCTCGCTGATGCACTCGTGCCTCGCCGCGCTTTTCAAAAATGAAGCGTCCACCACCCGCGTCAAAAAATCCAACCTGCCCTTTGGCAAAACCCACGGCGAAAAGCAGATCAAGGCCTGTTACGAAGTCGACCAATCGCCGATCGGCAAAACCTCGCGCTCCTGCCCCGCCACCTACGTCAAAGTCTTCGACCACATCCGCGCGCTCTTCGCCCAGCTGCCCGAGGCCCGCATGCGCGGCTTCGATGTCTCGCGCTTTTCCTTCAACACCGAGGGCGGTCGCTGCCCCGAGTGCAAGGGCAACGGCCGCGTGAAACTCGAAATGGACTTCCTGCCGTCCACCTGGGTCCACTGCGAATCCTGCAACGGCCAGCGTTACAACCCAGCCACCTTGGAAGTCACCTTCCGCCAAAAAAACATCGGCCAGGTCCTCGCCATGACCATCGACGAAGCCTCCAGTTTCTTCGAATCCCAGCCGCGCATCGCCCATCCACTCAAGCTGATGGCCGACACGGGCCTCGGTTATCTCCAGTTAGGCCAAGCCTCACCCACCCTTTCGGGCGGCGAAGCCCAGCGCATCAAACTCGTCTCCGAGCTGACCAAAGGCCGCGGCACCAAGGCCACCCTCAACAACGCCGCCCTCAGCCAGCGCAACCTCTACCTGATCGAGGAACCCACCGTCGGCCTCCACCTCGAAGACGTCCAGCGGCTCATCGACGTGCTCCATCGCCTCGTCGATGAGGGCCACACCGTCGTCGTCATTGAACACCACATGGCCGTCGCCGCCGAGGCGGATTGGATCCTCGACATGGGCCCCGAAGCAGGCGACGAAGGCGGCAATATCGTCGCCCAAGGCCCACCCGAGAAAGTCGCCAAATCCAAGACCTCGCGCACCGCGCCCTTCCTGCGCCCCATGCTTGGAGGGGCTTAAATCGTTGAAATTCGCCTTTTTCGGCGTCAATTCCGCAGTGTCTAACAAACAATCAGCGGATCCTGACTTACACAAAAATTTTGACACGCCCGTGTCGGAAATGGAAAAGCGGAAAGCGAAATAGAGCCTAGGGAAGCGCGAGCGGATTTAGATTCCGCTCAAGTGTCCAATTGAGTCCTAATCCATTCGGGGCTTCTTCGGCAATCGATCACTGCCCATACGACAACGATTTCATCGCTGAAAGTGTAATAAACCGCAAAAGGGAAAACGCGGCTGAGCAGGCGATGGTAGTCACGATAGACGCAGCGATGGATTCCGCCTGTGATCTTGAGGCCCTCGATATCGCTCCTCAGACACGTGAAAAAATAATCGCCGAGACCCGCTTATTGGATTTCGTAAAACCAAGCACCCGTGGCCAAATCCTCCAATGCGTCGTCGGAGATTTGCACCTGGATCAGGGTGGGCCGAAGTTGCTTTTGACGTCGTCCCAATGATGGATGCGGGCATCTCCGGATTGTACGCGTTTGCGTCTGGCGTCCATCGGCTTTCGTGTTGCTCGCAGTTCGGTGCTGCAGAGGTAAAACTGAAATGGGAAAGCAGAAAGCTGAAATGGAAAGGGGGGAAGAAACAGCTTAAGAGCAGGAACTGCTAGCCGTGGCCCTAAAACTTGGCTCGCGTTTTCTGAGGGTTGGGGTATCATGCAGTCATGTCGGTAAAAAATCTCGTTCCGGAAGCTCTTGGTGTGACGTCCCTGCGGGAGCAAGTCGATGCGGTGTGCGATGCGTTCCGCCAATCCGAGACCGCAAAACAGGAGCGAGCCAAAATTCTCCGCAAGATTCACGGCTACATGAGCCAGTCAGATGGCGAGTGTTTCGAACAAGCGGTGGCAAATTCTCGCCAGATGGAACGCCGTGGCTGATCGTTCTCAAGGTGTGATGCTGGATTCCAGTGCGATCATTGCGCTGCTGGGGAAAGCGGAAATGGGAAAAGCAGAAAGCAGAAATGAAGAGGGGGATGTCGTGGTTCGGCAGGGTGTTTGCCCGATCGAAGGAGTCACGGTTCGGGAATTTCTAGAGCGCGGCAGATTTTGCGGGCGAGGAGATCGGGGATTTCGCTGTGTCGGGGGATGGGTTCACGGCGACCGGTTTGCGGATTCCAGTAGATCGAATGGGATGCGCCTTCTCGTTTCAACGGGCGACCGTGGGCTTCGAGATGACGGATCAGGGCCCTGCGCCTCACGACAAGGCCAGGGGAACGAGCTTTTCCCCGTGGCCCAAGTTCGCCCTGGCGTCTTCCCGCCGATCTTCCAAGAGCAGTAAAATCGATTCGCGGAGCGATTCCAGAGCTGCTTCTTCGGTGAGCGCTTGGCCGTTGGCTTCGGGGAATTCGGGCGAGAACGCGACAAACCATTTGCCATCACGCAGCAGCTGGGCGGTGAACGGCGAAGGGGTTTTCATGCCCATAAGCTAGGCCGCGGCGGGGATTTTCGCAAGTTTCGATTTGGACCTGAATCATGAAGGGCCAAAGTTACTTTTGACGTCGTCCCAATGATGGATGCGGGCTTCTCCGGATTGTGCGCGCTGGCGTCTGGCGTCCAGTAGATCCCGATGGGCTTGGGGCGTGTCGAAGCCAACAACCACGTCGCGCAAGTCGCCCCAGATGGATTCCATGATTTGGAATTTCTCACGCAGCGAGAGTTTGGAAATTTCAGCGAGGCTCATCTAGCGAGGAGACTACAAGATCGCGGCGCGCTTTTCCAGCGGGGATTATGAATGGGGGAGTATTCTGGAACCATCCGGCTGATCCTCGGAAAAGTCTGAAGCGATTCCACCTTGGCCACGATCAAGTCGCCGAAACGTTTGGCGACATTTCGGTCATCCTTTGCGATGAAGCGGACGAGGTCGCACAGATCCGATAGCGCCGAACGGGACCAAATTATTTGCCAAGCCATCCATCGAGTTGGTTGCGGACGTTTTCGTGTGGAACGAATTCATCCGGGCGGATTTCTTCGCGGGCTTGTTCGATCCCCGCGAGAAATTGGATGCGCTTCCCGATCTCCTGCCACGAAGCATCTTCGGGTAGCCCCCTGATGGTTTCCATTGCCAATTCCTTCGTGGACATGGGATGACAGTCGATGGTTTCGCCTTCGAATTTTAGGCCCTTGGGAGGGTTGATCTCCGGTCAACCCGGGTCGACGACACGTTGACCCCCCTTAATAAAAAAGCCGACGCCCTTTGCAAGGCGTCGGCTTTGGATTGGATTACGTAGATTACGCTTCTGGCGCAGCTTGGGCAGCCGCTTGGTCGCGGAGCCAGGCGCGGCGTGACATTTTCACGCGGCCTTTTTCGTCGACTCCGAGGCACTTGGCGGTGATGACGTCGCCCTTTTTGACGATGTCTTCAACGTTTTCGGTGCGGCCTTCGGCCAATTCGGAGACGTGGACGAGACCATCTTTGCCGGGAAGCACTTCCATGAAGGCGCCGAACTGGGTGATGGAAACGACCTTGCCGGTGTAAACCTTGCCCACTTCGATTTCTTGGAACATGCGGTCGATCATCGCCTTGGCGCGTTCGAGGCCTTCTTGCTTGGAAGCGTAGATGTGGACGGTGCCGTCATCTTCGATGTTGATCTCGGCACCGGACTCGGCCTGGATGCCCTTGATGTTTTTGCCGCCAGGTCCAATGAGCTCGCCGATGCGGTCCGCAGGAATCTTGACAGAAACGATGCGTGGCGCGTGCGGGCTGAGTTCCTTCGGGGTGACGATGGATTCGGCCATCTTGGCAAGGATGTCGGTACGACCGGCCTTGGCGATGTGGATGGCTTCTTCGAGCATCGCAAGCGGGAGGCCGGCGAGCTTGAGGTCGAGCTGGTAACCGGTGACGCCTTCGCTGGTGCCACAGAGTTTGAAGTCCATGTCGCCGTAGAAGTCTTCCGAACCGATGATGTCGAGCAGCATCTTGTAGGACTTCATCGACTCATCATCGTTGTTTTCGGTGACGAGGCCGACGGAGATACCACCCACTGGGCGGATCAACGGGACACCGGCATCGAGAAGAGCCATGGTGCCGGCGCAAACCGAAGCCATCGAGGTGGAACCGTTGGATTCCATGACTTCCGAAGAAACGCGGATGGCGTACGGGAAGACGGATTCGGCAGGGATGACAGGCTCGATCGAGCGCTCGGCCAGCGAACCGTGGCCGATTTCGCGGCGGTTGATACCACCCATCCGGCCGCATTCACCGACGGAGAATGGAGGGAAGTTGTAGTGGAGGATGAAGCGCTTTTCGTCTTCGCCACCGGCGTAGTTGTCGAAGTGTTGCTTTTCGTCAGCAGGAGCCAGCGTGGTGATGGCCAAGGCTTGGGTTTCTCCGCGGGAGAAAATAGCGGAACCGTGCACGCGTGGCAGGGTGCCGACTTCTCCGTAGAGGGTGCGAAGGTCGTTGATCGAACGGCCGTCAGCGCGAACGCCCTTTTCCATGATGGAAATGCGAAACGCCTTCTTCTGAAGGTATTCGAAGGCTTGCTCGACGTCGAAGTCGGTCGCTTC
>CAJXYV010000116.1 GCA_913063525.1 uncultured Verrucomicrobiota bacterium | reverse complement strand
TCACCGATCGGCCCGGCCACGACCTCCGCTACGCCATCGACTCTACAAAGATTCGCACCCAGCTCGGTTGGGAACCTCGAGAAACTCTCCAAACAGGTATGCACAAGACGATTCAATGGTATCTTGAGCATCAGGGCTGGTGGCAGGGTATTCTCGATGGCAGCTACAAGCTGGAACGTCTCGGCAAAGCAGAAAGTTGAAAGCAGAAAGCTGAAATATGGAGAGAAATGGAAGACTATCGAATGACTTTAGGGGCCGGACCAAGCGGTTCGCAGCTTCCACAATCCGACTCTATGTGACCCTCCCAAAAAGTCGGGAGGAAGTCCATGTGTGCGGGCGTCAGATGCTGAGATCAGGAACCTCGGTTGCGGCCCATGTGCGTGAGGCCTCCAGAGCACGTTCGGATGCTGAGTTCGTTTCAAAATTAGGAGGCGCACTTCAAGAAGCAGATGAAACCGCGCTTTGGTTGGAACTTCTTCGCGAAGAATGTGAGGTCACAGTCCACGAATCGATCTCCATCGAAACCGAAGCCAGTGAACTCATCGCGATTATGACAACAATGATCAATAAAACAAAAATCAGGAAAGCTGAAAGCTGACATAAAGACCTCCGCCTCATATTAATTTCAGCTTTCAACTTTCCAAATTTCAACTTTACCCCCCATCCCCCCCATGAAAGGCATTATTCTCGCCGGCGGCGCTGGCTCGCGGCTTTACCCCCTCACGCTCGTTGCCAGCAAGCAACTCCAACCGGTTTATGACAAACCGATGATTTACCACCCACTGACGACTTTAATCGAAGGTGGAATCCGGGAAATCTGTCTCATTTCCACTCCTCACGACTTGCCGCGGTTCCAGCAACTGCTCGGCGACGGATCACGGATGGGCGTCTCTATCGTCTATCATGAACAGGCGAAACCGGAGGGAATCGCCCAGGCGTTTCTCATTGCAGAGTCATTTATCGGCGACGATGCGGTAGTATTGATTTTGGGAGACAACATTTTTTATGGGAATCACGGCTTTGGGGAATCGTTTCGAGACTTCACCACGGGGGCCACGATCTTTGGTTACCACGTACAGGATCCCGAGCGCTATGGAGTGGTTGAGTTCGACACAACGGGCACAGCCATTTCGATCGAAGAAAAGCCCGAGCAACCCAAGAGTCACTACGCCGTGCCAGGGATCTACATTTACGACAACGATGTCATCGAAATCACCAAGCGCAGCCAGCCCTCTAAACGGGGCGAGCTTGAAATCACCGCCGTGAATGTCGAATACTTGAACCGCGGAAAACTCCGGGTGGAGAAACTGAGCCGCGGTTTTGCGTGGCTCGACGCGGGAACGAGCAGTTCGCTCCACGAAGCAAGTGCCTACGTCCAGACCATCGAAACCCGCACAGGAATCAAAATCGGCTGCCCCGAAGAGGCCTCCTATCGCAGCGGCTTTCTGAGTATCGATCAGCTTGCCGAAATCGTCGAAAACATGTCGATCTGCGAGTATCGGTCCTATCTAGCAAACGTCATTCAGGAGGCCAATCGGGCCCAATAACACACCCAAAACTATCCCTCCATGATCTTACTTCTCGGAGCCACCGGTTATATCGGCACGGCCTTTCAAGAGGAACTGCAACGACGCGGCGAACGATTTGATGCACTTTCGCGAAATCAGATCGATTATACGCAGTTCCAGCGGCTCTACGATTTTCTCAAGGAAACAAGGCCAAGTTTCATCGTCAATGCAGCGGGCTACACCGGCAAACCGAATGTCGATGCCTGCGAAACGGCAAAAGCAGACGCCATGCAAGGCAACGCACTTTTCCCGCAGGCACTCGCCAACGCCTGTGCTGCGCTAGACATCCCATGGGGGCACGTTTCCTCTGGGTGTATCTTCGCAGGCTGTCAGGTCAATATGGGTCGTGGCTGGGTAGTTAGGAAGGACATGACCGATCCGGAAATCCGAAACCTTGCGGCAAAATCACCCGAGAAAATCCGCGGTTTTAACGAATCCATGACCCCCAATTTTTCCTTCCGCAATCAACCGTGTAGCTTTTACAGCGGCACCAAGGCATTGGGTGAAGAATCGATCCGCGGCGTTGGCCGGAATTATATCTGGCGGCTGCGGATCCCCTTCGATGAGAAAGATAATGGCCGCAACTACCTCTCGAAAATCCAACGCTACGCCAAAGTCTACGACAATTTCAACTCGCTGTCCCACCGCCGCGATTACGTCTCGGCCTGTCTCGATACCTGGTCCCAAAAAATTCCGTTCGGTACCTACAATATCACCAACCCCGGTTTTGTCTCGACCGCAGACGTCTTAAAAAAGATCAAAGCCATCCTCAAGCCTGACCGCGACTTCCACTTTTGGAAAAATGATTCTGAATTTTACAGCCAAGCCGCTGTCGCACCGCGTTCAAACTGCATCATGGATACCTCCAAACTACTCAACGCGGGAATCAAAATGCGCACGGTAAACGAGGCACTGGAACAATCGTTGAACCAGTGGCAATACGAATAAAGCTAAGGAGGGTTGATCTTCGGTCAACCAGTCTGCGGATGGTCGAACCTCCTTATCACTTCCTCTGCACAACGATCGGCTTCGCGTAAAATGGAATTCGGCACCTTGAGAGCCCTGCTTTTTTCCCACATCGCAAAAGGGGTGAAGAAGCCGTCCACAATCAGTTGCTCCAGACCACGCAGGACACGCGAGTGGTTTTGGTTTCGAGGGGCCGGCAACAGCCCGACCTTGGCTCCGGAACTGAGGGCTTCGTAAATCATGGAAACCGAGTCTTCGGTGACCCAAATTTCTGCCGCCCCAGCGAGTTTTTCGGGGAGCCAGTCGGCCGTCGTTTCCTGATGGGGAAACACCTCGATGGCGGGCAGGGACTGGCGAATTTGATCGAGAAATCCCGCAGGAGTGCGACGAGAATCGGTCAGTTGCCAATCCCCCGTGGCGCTGATTTCAGCGAGAGAATCGAGCAACTGCCGCCCATCCCAGCCGTGGCTGGATGAGGGGCCGCCGATAAGAATCATGCGCCCGGATCGGTCGCAAGTCTCAGGCGGAGCAACACGATTGAGCGCTCCGCGGGTGAGGATGAGATTCGCTTTTTTACTGCCGTGAGGAAAGTCGTGGGCAGGGACGATGCAAAGATCGAACCAAGACGTCGGCAAACTGGGAGACATCAGAACGATGCTTTTTGCGCGGTGTTTTCGCGCCAACCACAGCAGCGCGATATGAGTAGCGTGACCGGCACTAATGATCAAATCGGGTTTCGGAAGGCCAGCGCTCGCTTGGTTGGCCGCTTTGAGACGAGCGAGAAAACCTCGTTTACCAACGATTGAAATCCGATGGACCTCGCATGGACCGCGGCGAGCCAGTGCTTCAGCGAGGCCTAGGGATTGGTTTTGGTGGCCCGGCTTGCCATCGCCAAGCAGCCAGAGGATCAGGGGTTTCGTCACAACGAGATCAGGCTGCGACATCAGCCCCTTCTTGGCGAATCTGAATTTAAGGAGGGTTGACCTTCGGTCAACCCGGGTCGACGGCACGTCGACCCTCCTTATGAAATTTTTTCGGCGCGTTCGCTTTGCCAGAGAGAATAACAATCTGCCGACAACCTCGCCTTCACCGGATTATTGCGAATATAACGGACCGCATTCACGAAATGGTCCACGTCTCGAATCAGCGTGTCGCGATAGTTTCGCTGCCAGATCGGTCCCTTGCCAATGGCGGTGGCGGACGTACTCTTCCACGCCTGAACCAATTTTGGCAAAGGCACCTTGGGGATGACCAGCGCATGCACATGGTTTGGCATGATGACCCATATTTGATGATGAACCCGCTCGCCATGGAACCGCATCAGGACACTTTCAAGATGATCTCTCATCGCAAATTCTTTGAATATGCAGACTCCCATGCCTTGATCGAGCCAGCGCTCAATTTTCCAAGTGAACAAGCGCTGATATTCCGCCTCGGTTTCTTGGTTCTATGGTTTGGGGTGATTCAAGCACCAGATTCCACGCTGCTCGATCCACTGTTTGACCTTCGCCACGGGCAACGCATCACCCAGCCGGAACGTCACAAACTGCATGACCTCGCCCTGCTGCCAGTGCGGCAGTATGTCGCCGTGTTTTTGGATCTCCCGGTCTGGGTTGAGGTAGTCCGAGGGCATCTCACGAATATACCCCATAACGGAGTTGAGTCAAAGTAAGGAGGGTTGACCTTCGGTCAACTCGGGTCGACGGTACGTCGACCCCCCTTAGGCGTGGTACTCTTGGATGCTCTTCACCGTGAATTCCCGCGTCTTGAGCGAACGGATCGCTTTCACCGAAGCTTCCGCAGCGGCAAGGTTGGTGGCGTGGGAGATCTTCTGGGCGATGGCGGTCGAGCGGATCTGGACCTCGTCGGCGCGGGCTTCGTGGCCGCTCGGGGTGTTGATGACGAAGTGGATCTCGCGGTTTTTCATCATGTCGATGACGTTCGGGCGGGCTTGTTCGGCCAGTTTGAACAGGCGATTGCCGGGGATGCCTTCCGCGATAAGGCGGGTGTAGGTGCCGCCGGTGGAGTAAATCTTGAAGCCGAGATCAACCAGATCGCGAGCGACCGCAACCGCGCGGTTTTTGTCGAGATCGGCGACGGAGAGGAACACGTTGCCTTCGGTCGGCAGCGGATTGAAGGCGCTGATCTGCGACTTGGCGTAGGCCATGCCCCAATCGGCGTCGATACCCATGACTTCGCCCGTGGATTTCATTTCGGGACCGAGCACGATGTCGATGCCGGGGAAGCGATTCCACGGGAAGACCGCTTCCTTCACCGAGAAATGCGGCGGAACGATGGTCTGGGTGTAGCCCATGTCCGCGAGTTTTTCGCCGACCATCACCTTGGCTGCGAGTTTCGCGAGGGAAACACCCGTCGCCTTGCTGACAAACGGCACGGTGCGCGAGGCACGCGGGTTGACTTCGATGACGTAAAGCTGCTCGTCCTTGACCGCAAACTGGATGTTCATCAAACCCTTGACCTTGAGCTCGCGGGCGAGTTCGAGGGCGGCGCGGTTGATTTCCGCTTTGATCGCTTCGGAAAGCGAGAACGACGGAATGACGCAGGCAGAGTCGCCCGAGTGGATGCCCGCCTGTTCGATGTGCTCCATGATCGCGCCGACAACCGAAGTTTCGCCATCGCTGATGCAATCGACGTCCACTTCGGTCGCATTGTCGAGGAAGCGGTCGACGAGCACGGGGCGCTCGGGCGAGGCGATGACGGCCTCGCGCATGTAGCGGGTGAGCTCCTCATCGCCATAAACAATCATCATGCCGCGGCCACCGAGCACAAACGATGGGCGGACGAGAACGGGGTAGCTGATGCGATTGGCGATGACCAAGGCCTCTTCCTCGTTGGTGGCGGTGCCGGCGTCGGCTTGCTTGAGGTTGAGTTTGTCGAGCAGGGCGGAGAAAAACTTGCGGTCTTCCGCTTGTTCGATCGATTTCGGCGAGGTGCCGATGATTGGCACGCCGTGGCGTTCGAGATCCGCCGCGAGATTGAGCGGTGTCTGGCCGCCAAACTGGACGATGACGCCATACGGCTGTTCTTGATCGCAGATGTTGAGCACGTCTTCGAGGGTCAGCGGCTCGAAAAAGAGTTTGTCCGACGTGTCGTAGTCGGTCGAAACCGTCTCGGGGTTGGAGTTGACCATGATGGTCTCGTAGCCCAGCTCCTTGAGGGCAAAGGCGGCGTGAACGCAGCAATAGTCGAACTCGATGCCCTGGCCGATCCGGTTGGGACCGCCGCCGAGGATGATGATTTTCTTTTTGTCCGACTGGCGGGCCTCGTTTTCGTCGCCGTAGGTGGAGTAGAAATACGGGGTGTAAGCCTCGAATTCTGCGGCGCAGGTGTCGACGAGGCGATAGGTCGGGATGATGCCCTTGGCCTTGCGCTCGGCACGGACGTCGTCTTCGTGAGTGCCCTTGGCGAGGGCGATCTGGCGGTCGGAGAACCCAAGTTTTTTGGCGCGTTTCAGGTCGAGCTCGGCAAGTTGCGCGCCTTCGTCGGCGATCTGCTTGAGGTGGCCGAGGAACCAAGGGTCGATCGCGGTGGCGTCGTGGATTTCTTCCAGCGTCCAACCATTCACAAAAGCAGTTTGCAGCCAGAAAATGCGTTCGGCATTCGGGATCTGCAGCTTGCGGGTGATTTCGTCGCGCGTCGGGTTTTGCGGATCCTTTTTGTCGAAGCCGAAGCCCCAGCGACCGGTTTCCAGGGAGCGCAGGCACTTTTGCATGCTCTCCTTGAAGGTGCGGCCGATCGACATCGCCTCGCCGACGGATTTCATCGACGTCGTCAGCACCGGATTGGCGGTGGGGAACTTTTCGAAGGTGAAACGCGGGATCTTGGTGACCACGTAGTCGATGGTCGGCTCGAACGAAGCGGGCGTGACGCGGGTGATGTCGTTTGGCAATTCGTCGAGGGTGTAACCGACGGCGAGTTTGGCCGCGATCTTGGCGATCGGGAAACCCGTTGCCTTGGAAGCCAGCGCGGAAGAACGGGAAACGCGCGGATTCATCTCGATGACGATCATGCGGCCCGTCTTCGGGTCGGTGGCAAACTGGATGTTCGAACCACCCGTCTCGACGCCGATCTCGCGGATCACGGCAAAGGAAGCATCGCGCATGATCTGATATTCGCGGTCGGTCAGGGTTTGGATCGGCGCAACGGTGATCGAGTCGCCCGTATGAACGCCCATCGGGTCGAGGTTTTCGATCGAGCAAATAACCACGCAGTTGTCGGCGCAGTCGCGCATGACTTCCATTTCAAACTCTTTCCAGCCAAGCAGGGATTCGTCGATGAGAACCTCGGAAACCGGCGAAAGATCGAGACCGCGGGTGATGATTTCCTCGTACTCTTCACGATTGTAAGCGATACCACCGCCTTGACCACCAAGGGTGAACGCAGGGCGCACGATCAGCGGGAAGGTCCCGATCTCTTCGGCGACTTTGCGGGCTTCGTCCATCGTGTGGGCGATTCCAGAGCGCGGCATGTCGAGGCCGATTTTGATCATCGCCTCTTTGAAAAGGTGGCGATCTTCGCCCTTGTCGATCGCCTCGGCGTTGGCACCGATCATCCGCACGCCGTGTTTTTCGAGGGTTCCCGATTTGAACAGCGACATCGACGTATTCAAAGCCGTCTGCCCGCCCAAAGTCGGCAGCAGCGCATCGGGCTTCTCGCGGATGATGATCTTTTCGACCACCTCGGGCGTAATCGGCTCGATGTAAGTGCGGTGCGCAAACTCCGGATCGGTCATGATCGTCGCCGGGTTCGAGTTGACGAGAATGACTTCGTAGCCTTCTTCCTTCAGGGCCTTGCACGCCTGGACGCCGGAATAGTCGAATTCACAGCCTTGGCCGATGACGATGGGGCCGGAGCCGATGACTAGAATTTTCCGGATCGAAGTGTCTTTAGGCATGGTGGTGAGAAGGTTCGGGAAAGATCGCCGGGCGGCTAAATTTCGAGGTGTGTGGCAGGGTTCGCCCCGCTTGTAAAGAGTTGGATGTTGGAATCTGAACTTGTCGGATCTGCTTTGACAGGGCATCCCGTTGCCATGGAATTTGCAGCGGTGTTATTCGATTTCGACGGGGTGCTGGTCAACACTGAGTGGGCGATCTATCAGGCGTGGCTGCGGACCTTCCAAACTCACGGCCACGACCTGCCACTCGATGTTTACACCCGCTGCATCGGCTCAGATTTTGCCACGTGGTCGCCAAAAACCCACTTGGAGGAAATCTCGGGGCTGGCCTTTGACTGGCACCAAATCGACGCAAAACGGCAAGAGGAAATCCTCCGCGATTTGACGGGCGAAGGCACTATGTCAGGCGTGATCGAGCTGCTGGAGCAACTCGCGCTCACGGGCCATCGCCGCGCGGTGGTTTCCAGCTCATCCCACCACTGGGTCGACGGCTGGCTGGATAAACTGGCGTTTTCGCACCATTTCGAAACCGTCGTCTGCCGCGGCGATGCCCCGCAAATCAAACCCGCGCCCGACCTGTACCTCGAAGCCGCCAAACGCCTGGGGCTGGAACCCGCAAGCTGTCTGGTGATCGAGGATTCGCTCAACGGCGTTCGATCGGCAAAAGCCGCGGGCATGGACGTCTGGGTCGTCCCCAATCGAGTGACTGAGGGACTGGATTTTTCAGAAGCCGATCGCGTTTTCCCATCGCTGGTCGAGCTGGCTGCCGCGCTCTAACATCCATCGGGATGGCGCATGACGTGGCCGATGCTGCGGCGGGTTTCAGGTTTCCACCGGGGACCCGTACCTCCACCTGGGCCTCCCGTATCGAGCCGTAACCCTGCAACTGTCATGAAAACGTGGCCATTCCGAATGTAGAGCGTGATCCATTTGCCTTCGCCCTTTTGGCCATAACGGAAATAATCCTTCGACCCGATCGAGCCTTTCAGCAGCCCCGCCTCGCGCAAAACGTAGGAAACTGAACCCGAACAATCGTAGCCTTTGGCTTTCTGACCACCGTGTCCGCCTCCCCATTGATAGGACATGGTTTGCAAACGATTCCCCGCGGCCACCGCCCGCTTCACCGCTGCGGGAGCATTTTTCGGTGCATAGGCCTTGCCATCCCGCAAAAGAACCGTGCGCCCGCTTTGGAAATGATAGGAAACTGGCTGTCTCGCTTTGACTTGGTTCGAGCAGGAAACAAACCCGCCTAAAAATGGCAGAAACCCGAACAGCAAAAACAGGAGGCGCTTCACCCCCGCAGCCTTCCAAATTTGTTCAGTTCTGTAAATTTGTTAGTCGGCGAGGCTTCGTGAGGTGGAAAAGGAGTACTGACTTTAGTCGGCGACTTTGGATCCACTGGAGTTTCACCTTGCGATGTGATGGCAAATCCTCTATGATAAATAGTAATCAAACCGCCGATTCTTCAGCCACACCCCCATGAAAACTCACCGCGCCAAAACCACTTTATCTGAAGATGGAGTGGTTACCTTGCAAGGGATCCCCTTTCTGCGCGGCGAGTCGGTCGAGGTCATTGTCCTTCCATTCACCAAAACTTTGGCCCCGGAAAATCGTTATCCCTTGCGCGGCACTCCCGTCAAACTACTCGCTCCCACCCAGCCCGTAGCGGATGGCGATTGGGAGGTTTTCGGGTGATCGTCATCGATACACACATCTGGATTTGGTGGGTGCATGGGGATTCTGCTCTGCCTGCTTCGGTGTGCAAATTTCTTGATGCTTCATGAAACCTCGACCCCGCCTCAAAAACCGGGGAAGGAGTACCGACTTTAGTCGGCGACTTTGGATCAGTGAACTTGCTTGATTTCAAACGATTATCCTTGAAATTTAGAGCTTTGGCGCTTCCTCGCAAGGTCTTTCCAACGCGATGCAAGGTCTTTCCAACGCGATGCAAGGTCTTTCCAACGCGATGCAAGGTCTTTCC
>CAJXYV010000115.1 GCA_913063525.1 uncultured Verrucomicrobiota bacterium | reverse complement strand
CGCTTTCCAAGCGTGCTCATTCGACCACTCTGACACCTGCCCTTGGAGGGCGGGAAACTAGGAAGTCGATCGGCGCTTGGCAATCCCTTTTTACAATCTTTGGGAAATCATTCGCTGGCGACGCGCGCGAGGATCCACAACAGGTCGGAAAGGCGGTTGAAAAAGAGCCGCACGACCTCGGGCACGGGCTGGCCGGATTCATGGAGGGAGAGCACACTGCGTTCGGCACGGCGAGCGACGGCGCGCGCATAATCCAGACCGGCGCGGGCGAGCGAGCCTTCGGCCCCGGGGCGGGCCCAGCCGGTGAAGCGAATGCCTTGGGCTTCGTAGCGGTGCGCTTCGGCGACAACCCAGTCGAGGTCGGCGAGCGTGAGGGCGGCGTATTTTTTTTCGACGTAGCGGGATTCGTCTTCGGGCAGGTAGGCGAGCTGGCCCATGAGGCCGACGAGGCGGGACTGGAGGGCATCGATCAGCGCGATCCACTCGTCATTGCTGGCGGCGGCGCGGGCCAGTCCGAGCGCGGCGTTGAGTTCATCGACGTCGCCGAGGGCTTCGATGCGGAGGGAGGTCTTGGCGATGCGTTTGCCAAAGAGGAGGTCGGTTTCGCCCGAATCGCCGCGGCCAGTGATGATGCTCATGGCGGAAAAATTACGCCGCAGAGAAATCAATGTCCATCCGCGTTCATTCGTGGTTTGTAGGGGGCGTCCATGAAACTCGCAAAACTCGGCGACGGCCCGGAAATTTTCCACACCATCCAAGGCGAAGGTGTGAGCGTCGGTGCGCCCGCAGTCTTCATCCGCGCGTCGCGCTGCAATCTCCACTGCGTCTGGTGCGACACCGACCACACGTGGAACTTTGCCGGCACGCCGTGGCCGCACGCGAAAGACGCGGTGGAGGGATATACCAAACACGTGAAAGCAGACGTGACTTGCGAGATCACGCCGCTGGACGCGGCGACGCGGATCCTGGCTTACGGCTGCGGGCGCACGGTGATCACGGGCGGCGAGCCGCTTTTGCAGGAGCCGGAGTTTTTGGAGATGATCGGCCACATTCGGGCGCAACAGCCGGAGCACCAGTTCGAGGTCGAGACCAACGGCACGCGCCTGCCATCGGCGGAATTTCACGCGGCGGTGAACCAGTTCAATGTTTCGCCGAAACTGGCCAACTCGGGCATGGCGGCGGCGCTGCGATTGAAGGCCGACGCGCTGGCGTTTTTCGCGAACTCGCCGAAAGCGTGGTTCAAGTTTGTCGTGGCCGAACCTGCGGATCTGGAGGAGATCGAGGCGCTGTGCGATGCCTATCAGCTGCCGCGCCAGCGCGTGCTGCTGATGCCGGAAGGCCGCACGCCAGCCGAGCTGGACCGCCACGCGCCGTGGTTGGCGGAAGTTTGCCGCGACCGCGGATTCCGCTTTTGCGACCGCCTGCACATCCGGCTGTGGGGCGACAAACGCGGGGTGTGAGATTTCCTGGCGAAACTTTGCAACTTTCGGCGCGTGGGCGGGTTTCCTCGGACGTAAAACCTCACGCCACCATGAATCGCCACGCTCAAACTCCCGACCACTCTTGGGAAAATGACGCCGTCTGGAAACTGCTCGACGCGGCAGCACCCATCACGGCGGGGCCACGATTCGTCGACGACACGTTGCGCGCCATGCGTCTGGCGGCCGATGAAAAGCCGTGGTGGCAGCGCCTGTTGTCCCCTGCCCCGCTGGCGGGATTGGCCGCCGCGACTGCGGCGCTGGCATTTGCAATCGTTCCTCTGACGAGACTCGCACCCGTCACCGTGGTGCCCGTCGCCACCCAGGAATCGTCCCAGGCAGTCGCGATCCAAGAGATCGCGGAAACGGAAACGCTGATCGCCGCAGTGGACCACTTGGACGATTTCAGCGACACCGAGCTGGCGACCCTGATCGGGTTTTAAGGGCTTCCCTGCTCGGCCGAATCCCGCCAGTTTCGCGGCGTGAAACACGGTTTGATTTTTGATCTCGATGGCACCCTGGTAGATTCGCTGCAGGGACTGGCGACATCGCTGAACCATGCGCTGGCCTTGTCAGGCATGCCCACCCACGGCCACGCCGCGGTGCGCGGATTCATCGGCAATGGCGCGCGGGTTTTGATCCAGCGCAGTCTGCCTGCGGATGCGGGCGAAGCCCTGCTCAACACGGCGGAGCAAGCGTTCAAGGCCCACTACGATCTCACCTGGCAGGACGGCACTTTGGTCTATGACGGGGTTGTGGATCTGCTCGAATCGCTGCAATCCCGCGGTCATCCGCTGGCGGTGCTGTCAAACAAACCGCATTCTTTCACCGTGGCGATGGTCGAACACTTGTTCCCGAGCATTCGTTTCGCCGCGATGTTAGGCCAGCGCGCGGGCATCCCCCACAAACCCGATCCCGCCGGCGCGCTCGAAATCGCCAAGGCTTTTGAACTGGATTCCCCAAACTGCACTGTCATCGGCGACTCCACCATGGATCTGGAAACCGCCCGCAACGCCGGGATGCAGGCCGTCGCCGTGACCTGGGGCTTCCACGACCGGAAGCGGCTCATCGCCGCCGGAGCCCAACAAATCGCCGACTGTCCCGGGGATTTGTTAGAGCTGCTGGGCTAACAGCACCTTGAAAAGGATTGATCCGCGCGAATTTAGGCGTAGATTGTATTTGTGACTGTCGCGATTAAAGCCATCTACGAACAAGGCAAACTCCGGCCACTTGAGCCACTGGAATTGGCCGAGCACGCGATCGTTCAAATCTCGCTGGAAACCGCACACGAGGACGGAACGCGCAAGGAATGGCTGAATCAAGGACAGCGGTCGCTCATGAGCGTGTGGGACAACCAAAGCGACGACGTTTACAATGTTCTGCTCACGCCATGATGTCGTTCTGCTACCTATTCCTTTCACGGATTTAAGCAGCTCCAAGGTAAGGCCCGCCGTTGTGGTGGGTCATGGAACTTGGCCGGGCGATCTGTTTGTAGTCCCGGTGACTTCGCAACTTTTTCAAACCGATTTAACCTTCAGCCACTGGGCTGAGGCGGGACTCAATGTTCCCAGTGGAATCAAAGGGCAGATTTGCACCGTGGAGTTCCGACTGGTTCGCAAGGTCGTGGGTCGAATCGTTGCAGAGGATCGCGCATCACTTACTGCCCTACTGAGGACGTGGTTGGGCTTGTAGGGCAACCGTGAACGCGGACCAATGGATAGCAGCCCGCGAGATTGCACGGTGAAAATGGAATCAACCACAGATGATCGCCGATCAAGAATTGGAACCACGAAAGCCACCAAACTTCACGAAAAAATCAAAACATTGGACATTTCACCCGATTCATCACTTGAGTGTTGGGACAGGCTTCTCGAACTCTTAATTTTAGTGCCTTTCGTGTCTTTCGTGGTTACAACTCTTGATCAACCTAACCGCGGTTCCGCTCGTCCACTTGCTCGTTGAGCGTGCAGAAGTCGTAGAGCCAGCCGATGCCAAACAAACCCAGGGTAAACAACCAGATCAACCCCGTGCCGATCTTGCCTAGATAAAATCGGTGCAGCCCAAAAGCCCCCAGAAACGTCAGCAGAATCCACGCGACGGTGTAGTCATACCTACCCGCCGTGAAGCGCAGGGCCGCCCGACGATCCATTCCTGGAATCAGGAACAGGTCGATGAACCAGCCGACACCCAGCAGGCCGGCCGTGAAAAACCAGATCGCCCCCGTCACCGGCTTGCCGTAATAAAACCGATGTGCCCCCGTGAAGCCGAAGATCCACAAGAGGTAACCGATGACGGGGCTATGGGTTTTCATAAGGATTTTCAAACTGCCGCAGCTTCCAGCGAAGGATAGTCCGTGTAACCGCCCGGGCCATCCGCGTAGAACGTGTTCGGGTCCTGCTCGTTGAGCGGGGCACCGCTGCGGAAACGCTCGACGAGATCGGGGTTGGCGATGGCGTCCTTGCCAAACGCCACGGCATCCGCCTTGCCAGACCGGATCGCCTCGCGCGCGGTTTCAGCCGTGAATCCTTCGTTGGCGATATAAACGCCGCCGAATGCTTGCTTGAGCGATGGCCCGAGCGCGGGCTGACCGTACGATTCGCGGGCGCAGAGGAAGGCGAGCTTGCGCTTGCCCAACTCGCGGGCCGCGTGGTGGAAGACCGCGGACAAATCGGAATCGCCCATGTCGTGCGCGTCGCCGCGCGGCGCGAGGTGAACGCCCACGTGGTCAGCACCCCAAACGGAGACGACCGCATCGGTCACTTCCAACAGGAGGCGAGCCCGGTTTTCGATCGAACCGCCGTATTCGTCCGTGCGGTGGTTCGTCGAGTCTTGGAGGAACTGGTCGATCAGGTAGCCGTTGGCCGCGTGAATCTCCACCCCGTCGAAGCCGGCCGCCTTGGCGTTTTCCGCAGCGTGGCGGTAGTCCTCAATGATCCCGGGGATTTCCTCGAGGTCCAAGGCGCGGGGAGTCACAAACTCCTTCATCGGCCGGATCAGACTGACATGCCCCGCGGGCTTGATCGCGCTCGGTGCGACGGGCAGTTTGCCATCCAGATAAACCGGATCGGAAATCCGACCCACGTGCCAGAGTTGCAGCAGGATCGTGCCGTCGGCCTGATGCACCGCATCGGTCACCCGCTTCCAGCCTTCGACTTGTTCCGCCGACCAAATGCCGGGCGTGTTCGGGTAACCGACCGCCATCGGCGAAATCGAGGTGGCTTCCGATAGAATCATCCCAAACGACGCGCGCTGAGCATAGTACTCAGCCATCATGGCGTTCGGCACGCGGCCAGCCGAAGCGCGGCAACGGGTGAGCGGTGCCATCACCAGGCGATTCGGGAAGTGGAAAGCTCCGGCTTGGAGCGGTTGGAACAATGGATCTGACATGATTGCTGTTATTTCGTTAGACGTCCCCGTGAGTAACCCAGATTCAGCCGAGGTCAAAAAGAATCGCTTGGGCAGCCTCGCCGATGGCGGAAATTTCTATTTCTCCCGCCTCTTCACACGATACCGCATCGCCCGCAGAAAGCGAGACCCCATTCACCAACAGCGACCCCGTGGCCACGTGCAGCCATAGCCCGCGTCCGGCAGCGAGCGAATGACTCGCCTGGTTTCCCGGCTGGAGTTTCAGCAGATAAATCGACGCATCCTGCGCAATGCTGGCCGAACCGTCGCGCCCGTCCGGCGAAATCACCAGCGTCTTCACATCGTTTTCGTGGCCCGCCGCAGGCACCCACTCGGTGTAGGCCGGCTTGAGATTGCGCTGGTTCGGCGTGATCCAGATTTGCAGCAAGTGGGCCGGTTCAGTCGCCGATGGATTGAACTCGGAATGCTGCACACCCGATCCCGCGCGCATCATCTGGATTTCTCCGGGGTTGAGCACGCGGCTATTGCCCATCGAATCCTTGTGCGCCAACTGCCCCGCCAACAGGTACGAGAAAATCTCCATATCGCGGTGCGGATGTGTCGGAAAACCACCGCCCGGCGCGATCCGGTCGTCGTTGATCACCCGCAGCGAGCGAAAGCCCATGTGCCGCGGATCGTAGTACTCCGCAAAGGAAAAGCTAAACCAGCTATTCAGCCAGCCGTGGTCGGCGTGCCCCCGTTCCCCCGCTCTGCGGATCTTCAATTGAGTCGTCATGACAGCATCCTAACACCTTCCAAGCATTTACCCAATACTCTATTCCTCCCCTCAACATCTCAAAAAAGTATCCAATCCCCCCGTCCTCCTCCGCGTTTCAACCCAATTGAGGCCTCACACGAAGGCGCGAAAGCACGAAGTTTTCAAATCGATTAGATGATTCATCCAAAAAGCCCCTCAAAAATCCCATCTCCTCTTCCTTCGCGCCTTCGCGACTTCGTGCGAGACCTCCCCGTCTTCCTCAGCGCCCTCCCCGCCTCCGCGTTTCGCTTCAGCAAAGCACCCATCAATCCAGCAATTCCGGATAATGCTTCCGCGCCAGCGACATCGAAAGATCCAGAATCCCCTTGCTGCGCGGGTGGCGCAGCGCCTCGTCCGCCATCGCCGAGCACTCGGCGTGGCTCAGCGAGCGGATCGCCTGACCCACCCGCGGCACCTGCTGCGGCCCCACGGACAGCTCCTCCACCCCCAGTCCCAGCAGCAGCGGAGTCAGCCGGATGTCGCCCGCCATTTCGCCGCAAATCCCCGTCCAAATGCCGTTGTCATTCGCCGCGTCGATCGTCCGTTTGATCAGACGAATCACCGCCGGGTGCGTCGGCCGATAGAGATCCGCCACGTGCGGGTTCACCCGGTCCACCGCCACCGTGTACTGGATCAAATCATTGGTGCCGATCGAGAAAAAATCCACCTCGGGAGCCAGCAGATCCGCGCACAGCGCCGCCGCGGGCACCTCGATCATCGCCCCCACGGGCAGTTCGTGGTCGAATGCCACGCCCTCCTTCTCCAGCTCGTCCATGCAGCGCCGCACCATCTCGCGGCTTTGGCGGACTTCGGAAAGGCCCGAGATCATCGGAAACATCAGCGCCGTTTTGCCAAAAGCGCTGGCCCGCAGCACCGCGCGGATCTGTTCGCGAAACATCGCCGGCCGCGCCAGAGAGACGCGGATCCCGCGCCAGCCCAGAAACGGATTCGGCTCCGGATCGGTCAGCGGCTCCACCGGCAGCTTGTCGCCGCCAGAGTCCAGCGTCCGCACGATCACCAGATGCGGAGCCATCCCGCGGACCACCTTGGTGTAGACTTCCGCCTGCCGATTCTCGTCGGGCATCTCCTCGCCGTTCAGCAATAAAAACTCCGTGCGATAGAGCCCGATCCCCTTCGCCCCGCTGCGCTTCACCACCGGCAGCTCGTCCAGAAACTCGATGTTCGCGGAAACCGTCAGCGCCCGCCCGTCGCGCGTTTCCGTGGCCGCGTCCCGCGTCGCATCCAGCGAGCTGCGCACCTTCTCCTTTGCCAGCATCAGGCTGCGGTAATGTTCCAGCGTCGCCGGCAGCGGGTTCAAAATCAGCTTGCCCGCGTAGCCATCCAGAATCGACGGCGTCAGCGCGATGATGTCGATCACCGACGCCTCCAACCCGACCACTGCCGGGATTCCAAAAGCGCGCGCCAAAATCGCTGTGTGCGAATTCACGCTCCCCTGCTCCGTCGCGAAACCCAGCACGCTGCCGTGTTTCATCGCCGCCGTGTCAGACGGCGTCATGTCAAAAGCCACCAAGATGTGCGGATCGTCCGGGCCACTGGGGCGCGTGTCCCCTTCCACCCCGAAATTCCGCAGCACCCGCTGGGCCACGTCCTCGATGTCCACCGTCCGCTCCCGCAGGTACGCATCCGGGATCCGCCGCATCGCCTCCAGAAAATTCTGCATCACCGCATAGAACGCGAATTCCGCATTCTGCAGCCGCCGGGAAATCGCCAGGCGCACCTTATCCAGCAGCGCCCGATCCTCCAAAATCATCACGTGCGCCTCGAAGATCCCGCTCTCCCCGTCGCCCGAAAGATCCAGCAAACGGCTTTGCAGCTCGATCAGCTGCCGCTTCGTCACCTCCAGCGCCTGCGTGAACCGCTGCTGCTCCCGGTCCACCTCCGACTCCTTGATCTCGTAGACCTCAGGCGCCGAAAATCCGCGGGCGACCACATGCACCGGAGCGATGGCGATCCCGGGAGAGGCGGGGATCCCCTCGTAGATCGTTTCTTGCTCGACTCTGGTTTCCGGCATGCTCTGTGGGCACCATAAATCCAAAAGGGCCCACCGTTCAAGACACAAATTCCAGCCCCACCCGCCCACAACCTAACAAACTACCGGTTGCGTTTTCCCAATCCCGTGCAACGTTCCTTCAAATGAAAGCGATCACCCAGCTCCTCACCGCCGCCTCCGCCACCCTTTTTGCCGGCAGCGCCCTCGCCCAGACACTCGCCCTCGGCGCCCCGCTGCCTGCCGTGGAGCAAAAAAACCAAGACGGCCAGCTCGTCAAACTCGCCGAAGCCGGCGCCAAAGGCTACACCCTCGTCTACTTCTACCCCAAGGCCGACACCCCCGGCTGCACCAAACAAGCCTGCAGCCTGCGCGACTCCTACGCCAAACTCACCGACCAGGCTGTCAAAATCTTCGGCGTCAGCACCGACAAAGTCGAAGCCCAGAAAGCCTTCAAAGACAAATACAAACTCCCCTTCGACCTCCTCGCCGATGCCGACCAGAAAGTCGTCACCGCCTTCGGCGTCCCCACCACCCTCACTTTCGCCAAGCGCCAAGCCTTCCTCTTCAAAGACGGCAAACTCGTCTGGAGCGACCTCAGCGCCTCCACCGACAAACAAGCCGAAGACGTCCTCAAGTTTCTCGCCACCCCTGCAAACTAAAGGACAAATCACCACCCCGCGCCCCACCACGCTCACAATATCTTCAGCGAGATTGGGATCATCACCCTCATCGGCATCCTGCCCATCGCCTTCTCGCTCAGTGCTTCTGGCAGCTCGCGCCCATCCTTCGGCATCGCCGTCAGCGGCGGGCTCATCTTCTCGGGCCTGCTCACTCAATTGATCGCAGTCACCGTTTACGCCGTCTTCGCCACGAACGCCAAAACCCAGTCGATCACTGGCGCCGTGGAACCTTGCGACGAATAAAACCCTTTTTCGATCAAGGAGATCCACATCCCGATTCGAGAGATGAGTCTCCCTGACTGGGAGGCCGATCTCCCCGCTGGGGAGGCGCATCTCCCAACTCGGGAGTCCAATCTCCCCGCTCGGGAGATAAATCTCCTCACTCAAGAGGCGCAGCTCTCCGTTCGGGAACTAGACATCCTCGCTTGGGAGACGGACCTCCTCATAAAGGAGATAAACCTCCCCGCTAGGGAGACTGACCTCCTCAACCGAGAGATCCATCTCCCGATTCAAATTATTGACTTTCAAAGCGTAAAACTGGAACATTGCAGTGTACTCACTCAATCCAACCATGGCCAAACCCCTCAACGAAGTCGTCGACCGCTTGAAATCATTCACCGCCGCTTGGCGCGCGACCGCCCCCAACGAAAAATTTGCCAGAATGACGCTGGCGGAGTTCGAGGCAGCCAACGAAGCACCGATCCGCCTGCGCCGCGAGATCGAAACCCTCACCGTCGAACTGATCGCCAAGAAGGTGAAGCGCGACGACGCCGATCGCGAAACGCGGGCTTCGCTGCTGATGTTAGCCGATTCCATCAAAGGCACCCCAGGCTACGGCCCGAACAGCCCGCTCTACGGCGCGCTAGGCTACATCCGCAACAGCGAAAAGAAAAGCGGCCTCGTCCGCAAAGTCAAAACCCAGCCCACCAACATCACCGGGATTTAAGCGGCGACACCACGGGCTCTTCGTTAGGAGTCCCGACTTCAGTCGGCCCACCCAACACCCGCCGCAGGGCTGTGAAAATCGGGAAAGAAGGTCTCGCGCAAAGGCGCCAGGACGCAAAGGCAGAGGGGGGATCAAGAGTTTTGGTGCCGCCTGAATCCCAAGCCT
>CAJXYV010000114.1 GCA_913063525.1 uncultured Verrucomicrobiota bacterium | reverse complement strand
TGACATCACCCCCGGCCTGCAGCTCGCGCACCGCGGGTTCCAGCACGGCATCTTCGTCGCCGAGGAGATCGCCGGCCTGAACCCGGTCGTCATCCCCGACATCAACATCCCGAAGGTCACCTACTGCGAGCCCGAGGTCGCGTCGGTGGGCTACAACGAGACTGCCGCTCGCGAGAAGTACGGCGCCGACCGAGTCGAGGCCTACGAGTACAACCTCGGTGGTAACGGTAAGTCGCAGATTCTAGGCACCGCCGGATTCATCAAGTTGGTTCGCAAGAACAACGGTCCGGTAGTTGGAGTGCACATGATCGGTTCTCGCGTTGGCGAGCAGATCGGTGAGGCTCAACTAATTGTGAACTGGGAAGCCTACCCAGAAGATGTAGCAACACTTGTCCACGCACACCCAACTATGAATGAAGCAATCGGAGAGGCTCACCTTGCCCTCGCCGGCAAGCCTCTTCACGCACACGCATAAGCCGTTCAAGGAGCATTTATCAAATGAGTGAATCAGTAGTACTTCCAGCGCTTGGCGAGAGCGTAACCGAGGGCACAGTAACCCGTTGGCTAAAAAAGGTTGGCGACACCGTTGCCGTCGACGAGCCGCTAGTTGAGGTGTCTACCGACAAGGTCGACACCGAGATTCCTTCACCAGTCGCAGGCGTTATCGAGCAAATTCTTGTAAACGAAGACGAAACCGTACAGGTTGGTGCCGTTTTGGTCATCATCGGAGATGGCAGCGGAAGCTCGGCTCCTGCAGCACCAGCAGCGGAGCCAGCTGCTCCAGTAGTTGAGGCACCAGCAGCACCAGTAGTTGAAGCACCAGCAGCACCTGTTGTAGCTGCAGCGTTTGCCGCCCCAGTGGCCCCTCCAGTTGCGGCGCCTGTCGCAGCTCCGATTGCGGCGCCTGTTGCCGCACCGTTACCCGTTCCTGATGGTCGACCGCATCGTCGACTGCCTGGGCGACAACAAGTGCACCGGCATGAAAAACGTGACGATTAACGAGCCATTTTTCCAAGGCCACTTCCCGGGTCACCCGATCATGCCAGGCGTGCTACAACTCGAAGCGATGGCCCAAGTTTCTTCCGTGCTGATGCTACGGAAGCCCGAAAACGTGGGCAAGCTCGGCTACTTTATGAGCGCGGACAACGTCAAATGGCGCCGCCCCGTGATGCCGGGCGACACGCTTTTCATCGAAACCGAGATCATCAAGATCCGCGGCTCCATCGGCCAGACGCGTTGCCGCTGCCTTGTCAATGGCGATGTCGTCTCCGAAGCTGAGCTTAAATTTGCTCTTCTTGACCGTTGAGTAAGAAATTTTAACCGCAGATGGACGCCGATTTACGCAGATGAAAGAGGGATAAGATTTTCATTTCTGTATATCCCGTAGATCGGTGGTTGAAATTTCTGGCTTCCTATTCTCGCTTTCCTTTTAACCAATAACTTTTAAATTCTAATTTCTTCTCACCATGTCCGAACGTAAGTCTCTCGATGAACGCAACCAGATGACGGATCTGGAGCGCCTCCGCCATTCCTGTGCCCACGTGCTTGCCACGGCGATTTGCCGGATTTGGCCGGATGTGCAGTTGGCCGCAGGGCCGCCGGTGGAGAACGGCTTCTACTACGACATGGATCTCAAGCATCGGATTACGCCGGAAGACTTTCCGCGGATCGAAGAGGAGATGAAAAAGGTGGTGAAGGACAACGATTTGTTCGAGCGCTCCACGGTTTCGCGGGCGGAGGCGCTGGCCTTTGCCAAGGCGGGCCGTTTGGGTGCGGTATCCGATCGAGGTGTGGAGAGCATCTTCAAGGTCGATCTGCTCAACGACATTCCTGAAGACGAGGAGATCTCGATTTTCAAAAACGGCGACTTCTGGGATCTTTGCGCCGGCCCTCACGTCGGACGCACGGGCAACTGCAAGGCGTTCAAGCTGATGAGCATCGCCAGCTCGTATTACAAGGGCGACAAGGAGCGCCAATCGCTGCAACGGCTTTACGGCACCTGCTTTAAAAACTCGACGGAGTTGCAAGAGCACCTGACGCGTTTGGAAGAAGCGAAGAAGCGCGATCACCGCCGCCTCGGCAAGGAACTCGGCTTATTCCACATCGACGAAGCGGTGGGGCAGGGGTTGATTTTGTGGAAACCCAAGGGCGCGCTCATCCGCCGTTCGCTGCAAGATTTCATCACCCAAGAGCTCGACAAACAGGGCTACTCACAGGTCTTCACGCCGCACATCGGAAAACTCGACCTTTACCGCACTTCGGGCCATTTCCCGTATTATCAGGAGAGCCAGTATCCCGCGATCGCCGAGCGCGACGTGTTGGAGAAACTCGCCGACGAGGATGCGACCTGCGGCGAATTGCTCAACGGCTTGGAGCGCGGCGATTATGAAGGCTACTTGCTGAAGCCGATGAACTGCCCACACCACATCAAGATTTACGCGAGCGACCACCACTCGTACCGCGATCTGCCGGTTCGTCTGGCGGAGTTCGGCACGGTTTACCGTTGGGAACAATCGGGTGAACTCGGCGGCATGACCCGCGTCCGCGGCTTCACTCAGGACGACGCCCACCTTTTCTGCACGCCCGACCAAGTGGCAGAAGAAGTCACGGGCTGCCTCGATCTTGTCAAAAAGGTCCTCGGCACGCTCGGCATGGCCAACTACCGCGTGCGGCTTTCGCTGCGCGACCCCGAGTCCGACAAATACGTCGGCTCGGCCGAAAACTGGGACAAGGCGGAAGCCGCGTTGCGCCAAGCGGTGCAAACGCTCGGCGTCGAATACACCGAAGAACTCGGCGAAGCGGCATTCTACGGCCCGAAAATCGACTTTGTCGTCAAGGACGTCATCGGTCGCGATTGGCAGCTCGGCACCGTGCAGGTCGATTACAACCTGCCGGTACGCTTCGGCTTGACCTACGTCGGTGCTGACAATCAGCCGCATGTGCCCGTCATGATCCACCGCGCGCCGTTCGGTTCGCTGGAGCGTTTCACCGGCCTGCTGATCGAGCACTTCGAAGGCAAATTCCCCGCCTGGCTCGCGCCCGAACAAGTCCGCGTCATCCCGATTTCAGAAAAAACTCTCGCAGAAGCTGAGGCGGCCGCGGCGAAATTGGCCGACGCCGGAGTGCGCGTCGCCGTCGATCGCACCAATGAAAAAGTCGGTGCCAAGATCCGTCTCGCCCGTCTCGATCGGGTTCCTTACATGATCGTTCTGGGTGCGAAAGAGGTCGAAGATGGCACTGTTTCCGTCCGCCACCGCGACAACGAAGATCTAACGACCCAGCCGCTTGAGGATTTTATCATAGCAATCACCGCGGAGATTGCCAGCCGCAGTTTGTAATCTGTTATTGTTTCAATAAAAAAAGAGACTTGCCTGATTTTGTCGGTTGATCTATTAATAAGCCCTAGACGCAGTCATCGTGTTGGAAGAAATCATTTCCACCAACCCGCTGACGTGACGATCTCCGGCACCCGCCGCCCCATGATTTTTCAGGAACGATCCGCTATGAACTCCCAAACCGATCCATTCGATCGGTTTCCCCCTGCTTTCTCCGATCTATGATTCGGCGTCTGATTCATCGTTCCGCATCCCTCTTCGCACCGAATTTGTGCGGCGGCTTTGTCCGTCCGTGCTTCGGCGCGTCGCATCCACACACTGGAGGACAAAACCATCGCTAAGCCACCAAGAGATCCAAATAGGGGTCGTTACCGCGATATGACGCGGATTAACGACCGCATTCGTGCCCCGAAAGTTCGCGTCGTGCTCGCCAATGGCGATCAGCTCGGCGTCATGAGCTCGCGCGACGCACTTGCTAAAGCCCAATCGCTCGGACTCGATCTCGTTGAGATCGCCGGTCAGGTCGATCCGCCGGTCTGCAAGATCGTCGACTACGGCAAATTCAAGTACGAGCAAGCCAAGCTCAAGAAGCAGAAGTCGAAAAGCGCGACCCGCATGAAGGAAGTGAAATTCCGCGTGGGCACCGGCCAGCACGACTACAACATCAAACTCGGCCGTGCGGAAGGTTTCCTCGAAGCCAACCACAAGTGCCGTTTCGTCCTGCAATTCCGCGGCCGCGAAAACGCCCATAAAGACCTTGGCTTTGTTGTTCTGAACCGGATCATCGAAGACCTCAAGTCGATGGCGCAAGTTGACCAACCGCCACGCCTCAACGGTCGTGCAGTGGCCATGATTCTCTCGCCACTGCCGGCGCATCAGCGCAAGCGCAAGTTCCACCTGTTCCACGGTGAACTGATGGAGGATGACGACTTTGAAGAAGACGAAGCCCAAGAAGAAGCATTCGAGGACGATTTGGTCCCAGATGAAGTTCTTGATGAGTCGTCGGAAGAGTTGCTTGTCGCAGAGGAAGCCCAAGAGCCCACTTCGCTGTAATTCATTCTGCTAGGTTAGCCCATCGTGCTCTACCTTTTCGACATCGACGGCACGCTGGTTGACACCGGCGGTGCCGGCATGGCGGCCCTCAAGGAAGCAACCCGCGAGGTCTTCGGACACGACGGACCACCTCTCGACCTTGCGGGCAGCACGGATCTCGGCATCGTCGCCAAGATCCATGCTCATTTTGAAATCGAGCCCACACCGGAACGGATCGACGCTTATTTCAGCGTGTATCTGGGCCGCTTGGATTGGAATTTGGCGCACGGTGGGTTTGACGGTCGCGTCCTCAGTGGCGTGCGGGAATTGCTGGCCGAACTTGCCCATCGCCCCGAGGCGACGGTCGGTCTCCTGACAGGCAACACCGCAGGCGGCGCAGCGGCCAAGATGCGGCACTTTGAACTGGACCACCATTTTCCATTCGGCGCCTACGGCTGCGATCACGCCGATCGCAACCGGCTCGGCCCCATCGCCCTCGAGCGTGCGGCCCTTCACACCGGAAATTCGTTCACAGCGGAACAGACCTGGGTCATCGGCGACACTCCCAAGGACATTGCCTGCGCGCACGCCATCGGTGCACGTTGTCTCGCCGTCGCCACTGGCCAATTCACAGCAGGAGAACTCAAATCGTATGGTGCCGACCTCGTCGTGGCGACGCTGGATTTTGCCATCAAACTGTTCCAGTCTACTGATCCCCTACCCGATCCGTACAACCGCATACAATCCCAGAACAAGGCGGGAAACAATCGATAAAAAAGCGCTCCAAGTTCATGTGGCGCATTGCGCCGCCCCTAGATACTGATAGTGTCTAGGCCGCGTGAGGCTTGATCCTGCCGCGACTTTATCACTTATTCGCATGATCGGCCTTGCTCTTAAAATGCTCTTTGGCGACACCGCCAAGTATCTCATGCTGGTGGCAGGTCTGTTTTTTGCGACGTTTCTGATCGTCCAACAAGCGTCGGTCTTTTGCGGCTTGATGCGCTGGACCACCGCGACCGTGAAAAACGTCGGCGCGCCCATCTATGTTGTCGAAGAACGGGTCGAACAGGCCAACGAAACCAACCCGATGCGCGATACGGATGTCGCCCGCGTGCGTTCCGTTTCGGCAGTGCGCTGGGCGATGCCGCTGTACTCCGGCATCCAACGCGTCCGCCTCAACGATGGCAGCTTCAAAACCGTGCAACTCATCGGCATCGATGCCGCCTCGCTCGCGGGCGGGCCGACGCAAATGTTGGAAGGAAATCTGGAAGACCTGCGACTGCCGAACACGGTCGTGATCGATGAACTTGCTACGCAGCGCCTATCGACCGATCCAAAGAATCCGCTAAAAAAGATCAAAGTCGGCGATCAATTTGAAATCAACGACGTCGAGGCACGCGTCGTCGGTATTTGCAAAGCGATGCGCTCGTTCACCGGCGGCCCCTATATCTGGACCACCTACGAGCGCGCCCTGCAATACACACCTTCATCGCGCAAAATGCTATCATCAGTCATCGCCGCGCCCATCGATGGCATGACCACCGATGAAGCTGCGGCTGAAATCGAGAAGACCACCGGCCTGCGCGCCTATGTAAACCGCGACTTTGGTGACAACCCAAAAGACTTCAACACCGCGACGGTCTGGTGGTATGTCAAAAACACCGGCATCCCGATTTCGTTCGGCACCACCGTGGTGATCGGTTTCATTGTCGGCGTGGCCATTGCTTGCCAGACGTTTTACGCATTCGTGTTAGACAACTTGAAGCACCTCGGTGCGCTCAAGGCGATGGGCATGTCGAATTTCCGACTCAGCATGATGTTGATCGTCCAAGCTCTAACGGTTGGAATCATCGGTTTCGGGCTAGGGTTGTTAGCTACCTCTGGCTTCGCGATGGGAGCGATCCATAACAACCAGCCGCCGTTTTATATGCCGTGGCAAATTCCCGTCGTCGCCTTCGTGGTCATCCAACTCATTTGCATGCTCGCCGCACTGATGGGGATCATCCGCCTGAGCCTTTACGAACCCGCAATGGTCTTCCGTGCCTAATTCTTCTCCAACTTCTAACATCGTGGTCGATGTCCGCGCCGTCGAAAAAAGTTTCGGCGACGGCCCGGACCGCATCCACGTGCTCAAGCAGGTGGCGCTGCAAGCCCACACTGGCGAGATTCTCATGCTGGTCGGCCCGTCGGGATGTGGAAAGACCACGTTGCTGAGCGCGATTGCGGGAACGCTGCGCGTCGATGCAGGGAGCATTGAGGTTTTCGGCAACGCGCTGGAAACGATGTCAGGCGGGGCGCTCACCCGTTTTCGCTCGACCCACATCGGTTTCATTTTCCAACAGTTCAATCTCATCCCCACGCTTACCGTGGCAGAAAACGTCGGGATTCCCCTGCTCATTCAAGGCGTTTCGGCCGGCAGAGCGCTCGATCGCTCGCGCGCAATCCTCGACAAGGTCGGCCTCGGTGCCCGTTGGAAAGAGCGCCCTAACAAGCTTTCGGGTGGCGAGCAGCAACGCGTCGCCATCGCCCGCGCGCTCGTCCACGAACCGCCGCTGGTGATCTGCGACGAACCGACCGCCGCGCTGGATGCGCGCAACGGCGAGATCGTGCTGGAGCTTTTCCGCCAAGTCGCACGCTCGCCAGACCGCGCCGTCATCATTGTCACTCACGACAGCCGGATCTTCCCCTACGCCGACCGCATCGCCCGCATGGACGATGGGGAAATCGTCGAGGTCCGCAAACAAGCACATCCGCAGGCACCGCATTTCATTCACGAACACGCTCACTGATTCTCGCCCATGAACTTTATCTCCAACCTTTTCCGCTACGGCTCCATCGCCGCTGCTCTATTCGGCGTGGTTGCTATCTGCCTAGTGGCGCGCACTCAGGCCGAACGACAGATGCTGCCCGCCGGCGATCCGCCGATCATGCCACCGAAGAAACCCTACGCCCAAGCCGTCGCGGCGACGGGGATTCTCGAAGCGCTGAGTGAAAACGTCTCCATCGGTGTGCCGATACCCGGCTTGGTTAGAGAGGTCTGCGTTAAAGTGAATGACACGGTCAAAAAGGATCAGCCGCTCTTCAAACTCGACGACCGAGACCTGCGCGCCGAACAGCTTTCCGTCCAAGCCCAGCAAGAAATCGCCAGCGCACAAATCCGTGTGAGCGAAGCCCAACTCTCCAAGCTGGCATCCCAGCTGACCCGCCTCCAAGCGATCTCGGACAGCCGCGCCGTGAGTCGCGAGGATCTGGAGAATCGCCAACAAGACGTCGCCATTTCCCAAGCACAACTCGCCGCCGCGCACGCGCAATTTACCGCTTCGGAAACCTCGCTCAAACGCATCGCATTGCTGATTGATCGTCTCACCGTTCTGGCACCACGCGACGGCGAGATCATCCAAGTCAACATTCGCGCGGGCGAGTACGCTGCCACATCGCCCAAAGTTTCCGCACTGATTCTGGGGCAAACCGACCGCCTGCAAGTCCGCGCCGACATCGATGAACAAAACGCCACCCGCATCCGCCAAGGACAAAAAGCCTACGGCTATTTGAAAGGCGATCCTACCGTCACCTTCCCGCTCGAATTCATCCGCGTGGAGCCGTACGTCGTGCCCAAGGTTTCGCTAACAGGATCTAGCACCGAGCGCGTGGACACCCGCGTTTTGCAGGTCATCTACTCCCTCGCGCGCCCGAGCGATCCTCCGCTTTATGTCGGCCAGCAAGTGGATGTGTTCATTGAAGCCCCCGACCGCCATCCACAGCCATGAACTCCCGCCTGTTCGTCATTCCTGCCACCTTCTTTCTCGGGTCATGCACCCTAGGGCCGGACTTTCACCTACCAACTTTCTCAAGCAGCAGCCAATGGAAAGAATCTAAAACAAGCTCTAGCAGCAGCCTTCCCGATGACTGGTGGAAATTATTCAACGACCGCGAGCTGACCCAGTTAGTAGCGCGCGCGCTCGCGGCGAACCACGATCTAGCCGCAGCCAAGTCCCGCGTGGATACCGCCCGCGCGCTGGTCGGACTGGACCGCGCCAAGCTTTTCCCTACACTCGATTTGACGGGCACGGCAGGAATCTCTCGCAGCTCTGCCGATGCGCTGCGAGGAAATCTGCCGGCTGCGGCATCGATCGATCTGGAATCCCAACGCTACCGCAGCACCTTCAATCTGGCCTACGATCTGGATCTCTGGGGACGCAACAAACGCCTTGTCGAGGCCGCATCCGCCAAAGCGGTGGCCAGCGAGGCGCTGTTCGTTTCACAGCGACTCGGCGTCGCCGCGGAAGTCGCCCGCCAGTATTTTCTCCTGCGCGGACTCGATGCGCAGGAAACCGTCGTCCAAGATACCTTGAAAAGCCGCCAGGCCGCGCTCGAAATCCAGAAGTCAAAAGCCGCCGCCGGACTGATCGATGAACTCGCCACTAGCCGCGCCCGCACCGAGTTAGAACTGGCGAACAACGATCTCGCCGCCGTTCAACGCCAACGCGGCTCGGCGGAGCACGCACTCGCCGTGCTTTGCGGCACCCAGCCGTCGAACTTCTCCCTTCCGCGCCGCGCAACTAACGGTGCACTGCCAACGATCCAAGCCGGGCTACCCGCGGAAGTTCTCGGCCGCCGCCCCGACGTCCGCGCAGCAGAGGAGGAACTCCGCGCAGTCAGCGCTGGCATCGGCGTGGCGAAGGCTGCCTTCTATCCGAACGTAAGTCTCAGTGCCGGCGGAGGCTTCGAGTCGGTCGACATCAAACGCTTTCTCGATCTGGAAAACCGCGTGCTCTCGCTGGGCAGCGGGATCGCCGCACCCATCTTCAACGGTGGCTCTAACCGTGCGAACTATCAGGCAGCCCGCACCCGCTACGATGAGTCCCTGGCCAGGTATCAACAAACGCTGCTCGTCGCCCTCCGCGAGGTGGAAGATGCACTCGTCGATCTCAAAGGACTGACCAAATCCCGCACCGCGCTGGAGCGGGCACTGGCCAGCGCCCGCATCACCCTGCAAATCACGCAGGAACGCTACGATAAGGGCCTAACGAGTTACCTCGAAGTCGTCGACGCCGACCGCGGCGTGCTGCAAACGCGCTTGGCTCTGAGCCAGCTCGATGCTCAGCAACGCATCACGCTCGCCGCCCTTGCCAAAGCGCTGGGTGGCGGATGGAAAG
>CAJXYV010000113.1 GCA_913063525.1 uncultured Verrucomicrobiota bacterium | reverse complement strand
GCAGTGCATCGGCGAGTGAATGCAGTGCATCGGCAAGTGAATGCAGTGCATCGGCGAGTGAATGCAGTGCAACGGCGAGTGAATGCAGTGCATCGGCGAGTGAATGCAGTGCATCGGCAAGTGAATGCGGTGCATCGGCGAGCGAATGCAGTGCATTAGAAAGTGAATGCGGTGCAACGAGGCAGTGAATGCAAGTCTTTCAGGGGGAGAACAAGACGAGCTCGCACGAAGCCACAAGCACGGGATTGAAGCCAAATCCTCGATACCCTTTCGTGACCTCGTGACTTCGTGTGGGAATTTCTGTGCGATCGGGCGTTTTTGCCTGTGGGTGCGGAACTTGTTGTGCGACAGCGCTTCCTTGTTGCACAGGAGCGAGTGGTTGCACTACTGGGTCGCGTCAGGCGCGGGTGGCCCAACGGAGTTTGGCGGAGCTGCTGCGCGGGTTGAGGCGGCGCTCTTCGGGGCCGGCGCTGATGGTGCCTTCGCTCATTTCGGAGAAGAGGCCATCGCGGATGCCGGTTTTCATGGCTTGTTTGACGCGTCGGTCTTCGCCGGAGTGAAAGGTGAGGACGGCCACGCGGCCACCGGGCTTGAGACATTTGGGCAAAACCCGCAGGAAGGCGTCGAGCGCGGTGAATTCTTCGTTCACGGCGATCCGTACGGCTTGGAAGACCCGACGCACGGTGAGTTCGCGTTCATCGTCATCGCTGACGCGGATGGATTCGCGGATGGCTTGGGCCAGCGCCAGGGTGTTGGCAAACGATTTACCGGCCAAGGCGAGGGCGAGGGTTTCGGCGCGCGGCTCGTCGGAGTGGTCGACGAGGGCGATTTCAAGTTTTTCGGCGCTGACTTTGGCCAGCCAATCGGCGGCGGACAGGCCGCGATCGGGGTTCATCCGCATGTCGAGCGGGCCGGCGGATTTGAAGCTGAAGCCGCGCGCGGGATCGTCGAACTGCATCGAGGAGCAGCCGAGGTCGGCGAAAATGAAGTCGACTTCGGGCAGGTTGCGCTCGGCCAGTACCTTGGCGATGCCGGCGTAGTTTGAGCGGACGGCTTCGAAATGGTCGCTGCCATAACCGGCGGCGGCGAGGCGGGCGGCGGTTTTCGGGAGCTCCAAGGGGTCGAGGTCGAGGCCGATGAGTTTGCCGCTGGGGGCGATGGCTTCGAGAAGTCGCAAGGCGTGGCCGCCGTAGCCGAGCGTGGCGTCGACGCCGATCATTCCGGGCTGCAGTTGCAGGGCGGCGAGGGATTCATCGACGAGAATCGGGATGTGGGAGCCGGCGGGCGTTTTGCCGGAAGCGAGAACCTTGGCCACGGTGTCGCCGTAGCGGGCAGGATCGTGCTCCTTGTACTTGTCTTCGAAACGGCGGGGGTTTTTGCCGCTGTAGCGTTTGCGGCGCGGCGGGCGCGGGGTTTCTTCGCTCACAGTTCGGAGTATTTGAGATTGTTGCCGCGGGATTTCTCGACGGGATAGCGGATGTCGTTGTTCGCGATCTTGGCGGACATGATATCGCCGAGTTTGAAGCCGAGATTGTCGGCGAATTCGAACAACAGAATGCCGACGTCGGCGATCTCGGAGGCGATTTCCTCGCGGCGCTTCAACAGGCGTTCTTCGATCTGGTCTTCCTGCTGCCAGACGAAGTGCTGCATCAGCTCGCCGGCCTCGGCGGAGATCGCCACGGCGAGGTCTTTGGCGTTGTGGTATTTCCGCCACTCGCGGGCGTTGACGAAGTCTTGGATCTGGGCCGTCAGTTCGGCAATGGAGTCGCTCATGGCGGGGTTGTAGCGGGGGATGGGAGGGATGGGAAGGATGGGGCCGATAAAAAAACCGCCTGCGCCCATCGGGTCAATTCGGGCATCTCACAAATCCTCGGCGAACGGCGACTTTTGCATCTTCTCCCAGAAACCCAAAAAACCACCGGTGGCAAGCGGTCGAAGAGCGAGATCTTCAGGGCAGTCGAAGAGAACCAACTCGACGCCAACTTTTGTTAGCGCACTCTGTAGTTCTCGGAGTTGATCGTGAAGTGGTCCGATCTCGGGCCGCATGGCGGCTACCTGTTGGAGCTGGTGCTCGGTCGCCCAATGAGGCAGCGCTTCGATGGTGGTCGAGTCGGCTTGGACCTGGGCTTCGACTCCGAGGGCGGAACCGGCACGATTGGCCGCATCAGTGAGCGCGTTCCGGAGCCAGGCGGTTTTCGTTTTTGGGTAGCGGAGACTGGTCCATGTGGCGGCATCACCGGTGGCGAGGATGGCAACGGGTTTCAGCGAAGCGAGTGGGCTTTGCTCGACGAGGAGATCTTCCTCGTGAATCCAGATGCCTACCCGGCCTTTCCCCAGCGACGGCGTGGGCGGAAGTGAGGGGCGGGTGATCGCGGGTCGCTCCTCGGCGGGGAGAATCAGAACGCGAGGCTGTTCGAGCTGTTCCAGTCCCTCGTGGTGCATTTCAAGCATTTCGGGTGGCAGATATTTCTCCAGATTGCTGCGGCGGGGTAGGTAGGTTTTTCCTGGAGTCTGTAGCCCGGCGACCCAACGCCACGAGAGCGTGTTCGATGCCGGATCTCCATCGAGAAGATGGCGGAGGAAAAAGTCAGCCCCGAGCTGCCAGGGGAGTCGCTCAATATGAATCCACCACCCGGCGAACCACATGCGGGCGTGGTTGTGAAGATAGCCGGTCTCCACCAATTCGCGGGCGAAGTGGTTCATGATGGCGACCGAACTTTCACCGGCTTCGCAGCGTGCCGCGCGCGTCAGGGTCGCTTCTGCATGCGGGCCATTTTGGAGCGCCGCAAGTTGATCGAGGTAATCGCTCCAGACCTGAGGGCGAAGCGAAAGCCAGCTTTTCCAATAGCGGCGCCAATACACTTCTTGGGTGAACTTCTCGACGGTGGAAGCAGCGTAGCGACGGAGGGGAGCCTCCGCGCATTCGGACTCGAGGATCAGCCGGTGCCGGATCGCCGGGGAGAGTCGCGACACATTGCGATGGCCGGGGAACACATGATTCCGGTCACGTCCGTAGCGGCCGGCGGCAGGAATGAAGGCATCGAGCTGGGCGAGCGCGTCCTTGCGGGTAGATGCCCAGACGAAGGCCGAGGTCGGAAAGAGTTCGCCATTCATATTAGGGAGCGGCGTTAGCGACGAGGGAACCGAGAGAGGCGTGGTGCAGGGTCTGCATGCCGCATGATTAGTCCCGACTTTTACCCGCGCCATCGTTAAGTTGGATGAAAAGACCGCCTGCGCTCAGGCGGCTCTTAGGGGTCTAGGTGATGGCTAGACTATAACCGGGCTTTCAGGGCTGTCGTTTTTCATTCACTTGAGCCAGACCTTCAAACGATAGAAGCACCGACTGCCACTCCGTGGAAGGGTGGCACTGACGGTTTGTTGAAGACCTGTCACGTCGAGGTAATTATCCACCGGAACCCATGAGCTCAAATCTGTTAAATTGGTTGTGGATTCTAGGCAGTAGTGGCGTGCTAGACCCGCATAGCCGAAGCCTCTGGCTTCCTGCGCCGAAAACGTTAGATAAATCGTTCCAGCATCCGAGCGAATTCCGAGAGGGGCAGATGATGCCGGCACGTTAGGGTTATCACCCAATATGTACTCATGAAGATTGATGAGTCCGTCGCCGTCTGGGTTTGCTGCATCGGCAGCAGTTCCCGCGTTTTCCCGAGTCCCGAAATAGTGCTGACGCCAATCGGCGATGGTCTCGGGGGAAATCACCAGTGTGCCTGTTGAAAAGCCGACGTAGTTCGGATCGCTGATCGTTGCCACCACGGTATAGGTGCCCGCTTGAGTGGGCGCATTTGGGGAGCCGTTGTAGGTCAAATCTATGGTAAGGCCGCTGGGTGCGGTGCTCGCAGAGGCAGGTTTAGGACTGCCATCATAAATTTGCTCGAGACCGGCGAGAGTCACGGTTGCGGGTTGTTTTACGACTGCAACGTTCGTCGTCAGGATGACTTTACCAGGGCTTCCTGTGCCGCCTGACCAATAGGTGCCGGCAGCCCTAGCTCCGCCACCACCTCCACCGGGAGGCGATGTCGGGGATTGGCCCAGCCCGGAAGCTGTGTCCGAAGCGTTCGGGTCTCCGCCGTTGCCACCGCCGATGACCGCCAGAGCACCGGTCGCCGAATTTGCAGTTCCCGAGTTGCCGGGACCGCTAGTTCCGCCACTGCCGCCACCAGCTCCGCCGTAAACGGGACTCGCGCTCGGTGCGGTGGCACCACTGCCGCCCGCGTAGATGACATCGCCCGCACTCCCCGCCACAGTTCCGGCGCCCCCAGCTCCATATCGAGTGGCGGTTGTATTGCCAATCGCGCTCGCGCCGCCAGCACCACCCTTGGCGATGATCGTGGCTGAGGGGCTGTTGGTAGAATTGAACCATGAATCGCCACCCGAAACGGCGGTACCCGTCACGGTGGATTCGTTGACCCCGCCGCTGCCGACGTTAATGTAATAAGTATTCCCCGGAATCACGGGACAAGATGCTTTCTTGGAATAGGCGCCTCCCGCCCCGCCACCGCCAAATTGCCCCAGGCTACTATCTGGGATTCGCTGTGCGCTCCCACCCGCGCCGCCGCCACCCCAGCATTCCACTTGGACGGAATTTACATCAACCGGACAAACCCACGTGCTGGAAGCGGCAAATTGTGTCACCGGGCTTATAATAACAAGCGTGCCGCTGGCGGAACCCACGTAGTTCGGATGGTTGATCGTTGCGAGCACGAGGCAGCCATCCACGATGGTCGGTGCCGTCGGAGTACCGTCGTAAGTCAAATCCACGGTGAGGCCGTTGGGGGTGGTGCTCGCAGTGACAAATTTTGCAGAGCCGTTGTAAGTCTGGAGAAGGTTGCCGAGAACCACCGTTGCGGCAGCCTTTGATACGATCAATGTTCCCGTTACCGATCCGGTGTAAATTGAATCGTCAATCGTGCCGACGACGATGTAAGTGCCCGCGTTAACCGGAGCCGAATGCGATCCATTGTAGGTAACATTCACCACGCCGGTGATACTTGGACTCGTGCTCGCCGTAACGGACTTGGGGCTCCCATCGTAAGTCTGAGCGAGGTTGGCCAGAGTCACTGTGGCGATCTGTTTTGCGGCGCCGAGATTCGCAGTCAGAATGACCTGACCCACGGCACCGGCTCCGCCCAGGTAGCTTGAACTGTCTGAACATTTGGCTCCGCCACCGCCACCGCCCGGAGTCGTCGTTGGGGAGGAACCAGGACCCAAGCCTCTTGCATTTGCGCGTCCACCGTTTCCTCCCACACCCATAGAAACCGCGAGTGCTCCCACTCCATTAGTTGTTGAGTCCGGGGCAAGGCCGTTATTTCCTGCGGAGATGTCACCACTTCCGCCGCTTCCACCACCGCCGCCGCCATAAGTGGTGGAGGTGGAAGTGGCCCCATCCCCTCCTGTATTGATGACGTTGCCAGCACTGGATGACGCGGCAGCGGCCGTCCCGCCCGCGCCAAACCTTCTGGTGGTATTTTGAAGAAATACACTCACCCCCCCGCCTCCGCCTTTGGCGATGATATCGGTTGGGGGAGAGTTGACCACGTTAATCCAAGAGTCTCCGCCAGGAATCGCGACCAAATCGCCGCCCGAACTCACTCCTCCGGCACCCACGTTGATATAATAGGTGTTTCCCGGAGTCACTGAGTACGCATTCATTTTCGCGTACGCACCACCAGCCCCACCGCCAGCCATCGCATTGCCGCTCGTTTGGGTATTTCTCGAAGCACTTCCTCCCGCGCCGCCACCGCCCCAACATTCCACCTGGACCGAAGTGATGTCGTCAGGACAAGTCCAGGTGCCCGACGCGGCAAATTGGGTCGCAGCCGCAGCGATGACAAGCGTCCCCGTGGCGCCTCCCTGATAATTGGCCGTAATAACCGTACCTGATACGGCATAGGTGCCAACTGCTGTGGGTGCAGTTGTTGACCCATTGTAGGTAAGAATCACACTGAGTCCGCTGGGACTTGTGGTTGCGGTCACCGATTTTGCGGTGCCATCGTAGGTTTGTGAAAGTTTGCTCAAGGTCACGGTTGAGTTCGCGATCACCAAGGTACCCGTAGCGGAGCCGCTATAGGTTGAATCATTTATAGTCCCGACCACCGTGTAAGCGCCGATCGCGGTGGGTGCGGTCAGCGAGCCATCGTAGGTGAAGGTGACTAGTAGGCCGCTGGGATTCGTCGTCGCGGTGCAGGATTTTTGACTGCCGTCGTAGGTCTGTGAGAGACCACTCAAAGTTACTGTCGCAGTTGTTTTACTTTGAAATGTGAGAATGAGCTGAGGACGGTTGGCAACGACCGCATTTTCCCGCGAAGCGTAGTTGACGTGACCGAGGAATCCGTAATCGCCGGTGGACTGGATGCGCAGTGAAAGCTTCTGGCCATCCAGCAGTTTCGCGTTCACCTGCGGCAATACGCTAAACTCGGCAGTTTGGCCGGTGACGGGCAGCCACTGCGCAAAGAGTTTGCCAGATGACGGCTTGTTATTGAAAGTGAGCGTGGTCTCCCCCCAGGCGTCGTCCGTGACAAAGCTGGCGCTGCATTCATTGCCGTTCTGGCTACTGCCAGTTCCGCCGAGACGTATCTTTGCGGACAAGAGTTTGCCACTCACGCCGCTCAGATTCCAACGAAGGAACGATTCGCGGTTCACATTGCTGGCAGTCAGATCATTGATCTGAAGAGCCGTCGCCGTGCCATTGTTTACGGTCGCGCTGGCGCCACCTTGGACATAGGCATCCGCTTCTGGGGTAAGCGTAACCGTGTAGCTGGAGGGTAGCGATTTTTGCAATTGGTAATGGAGCACCGCAAAATCGACCACGCTGTTCGGACCCAGCGCGACGTTGAGTTTTCCATCACTCAGCAGTGCTGGATCGATCTCGATGGTTCGAACCGTCGATCCCGTCGTGGCGATCGGTGTCCACCCGAGGCTGGAGAATGTCTGGCTGTTAGCGGTGCTATCGAGCAAAAGATTGTCGTCGCTCGATGCAGCGTCGACGGCGCGCAGGCTCACGGTGAGCGAAGCCGCCACGACGGTATCGCCAGAATCAAGCGCGCAGCTAAAGGTGAGCGCTGTGCTGCGACCACCGACCAAGTAATCAAACTTTGAATCTGCAGAAACGAGCGCCTGCACCTGCGAGAGCCAGGCCGCATCGCAGTTGACCGATTCGCCCGCGCTGTTGCTACTGGTGAACTGATCCACATCCCCCAGCCATGCTTCGCGAAATTCCGAGTTGGACCATTTTAAACGCTGCTGGAGTTGGCCGTAATAAAGACTGTGCGGATAGACTGCCTTGCCGGCGATTCCACTGCTGTCGTAGGTACCCTCGGGGTCGGCACCGACCGGATAGGAACTGGGAAGGATGTGGCCAATCGAACCAACCAGCCAGTTGCGCGCCGTGGGCGGGTTGCGGACTCGGAAGCCATGACCCGATCCGGGCACCGAGTTCCAAACCGCATAATAAGCCCCAGCCCAACCATGGCCGGTACCCAAGTTGCCGCGGTTCTGCACACTGATGTCGTCTCCAGTGGCTATATTGTCAAACAAGCCCCCCACCGACCAGCGGTGGTGCGGTCCGGTTTCCTCATAGGATACACCCGTCGAGCATTGGACAAACGCGTTGGGCCCCGGCACGAGGGAACCGTAAACAAAGTCGTGTCGCCCCTCGCGCGCATAGTCGTTCACAAAAAGGGCCTGCTCCGCATCGCCATTGTAAAACGAATACCGGCGTTCACCCGTGATGATCGAGATCGCGTCGAGACATTGCGAATCGGCGACCGTGACCCATTTTGCGCCCGCATTCAGACTGACCGCCGAAAATCCAAAATGCTGCGCAATGATATTTCTAACCCAGCCATGCTGAAGGCTCGCCATCTCAATGAAAGTCCACGCATGGGCTTCGTCCACAGGATTCGCATAATCTGAAACGCCATAGATATCCTCGACGCCGACTTGCTGAATGCGGCCCGTCCACGTGTATTTCCATACCTGCCCACCGCCATACTGCGACTCAAAAGTCTGCGGCAACGGCACATCCACCGTGATCCAATTGCCGTCGATGTGGGTGATCGTTCGATCAAAGGAAAGATCCTTCGAGCCGGCGGCCCATGGCACATCGGTGGAGGCTCCGCCACTGGCTGGCCCCAGCTGATCCATGCCGAGGGCGATAATCCAGTTTGTCGGACTCGGGTGATAGACGATCACGGTATTTCCCACCGCAAGACCGCTGGTGCTGTCCACTTGAAAAGTCCGCGTGCCAGCCGGCACCAGAGTCTGGGTCATGTTGTGCGTCGTCCCGCTGACTGCCGAGCTGCGATTGCTTGTGCTAGAGGCACTGACGAGTGTGTACTGGATCGAGCTCGTGGCCCGCAGTCGTGTGCCGCTGGTGGAAGAAGTGCCAGCACCCTTTAAAACCACTCCGCCAGCCGCGATCGTGATTGCGGGTGTGCCGGCAACAATCGCCGTCGCTTTTGCCCCACTTCCGCCTCCGCCGCTGAATGTCACTGTGGGGGCCGAGCTGTAGCCTGATCCGCTTTTCGTTACATTCACCGCGCTGACCGCACCCAAAGAAATCGTGGCGGTCGCCGTCGCGCCGCTTCCGCCGCCGCCGCTGATGGTAACCGTCGGTGCCGTGGTATATCCAGAGCCCGCGCTGTCCACTGCGACGACGTCGAGCGGGCCGGAGCTAGCAAGCTGATACTCCCCGGCACTGAGGTAAACCACCCCGCGCCAGCCATTCGAATCGGGAGTCATGGCTGAAACCGTATTGATCGCCGCTTGAATGGTTGCCACATCGTCGCCTGCAACAGGACTCACGTTCACCCAGCGGCTCTGGGGAATGAGGGCCACCACATTCGGTAGCGGTTCCGTGCCGCCTTTATAGCCGCAATTTGAAAAGTCGGAGATCTGTTGCCCGCGCTCGTCGAGCTGATAGAGCAGGTTCCCTGTGCTCGATGGATAGACCCATGCGCTGTTGGGCGTCTGTGCTGAAGCTTCAAACGCCTGAATCAGAGAGATAAATAAGAGCAATAGATGGCGACTCATAAAATAATGCACTTTATGACAGGAAATTTATTCCAGCCAGGTTTTGAGGTGATAAAAGTGCCTTGAACCACGCTTTATCCGGATGGTTTAACTGCCTAGTTTGGGTTTTTTTAGAGCGAAGTCGGTGGAAATCACAAGGTAACGAAAGACCGTATCGCCTTATCAAGGAGAAACTTATGGGTAGAGGCGCGGCCCCGCAAAGTAAATTCGTCCGACCATCCGCAGGTGGAAGTGCTCTCCGGGCAGAAGATCACTTGTCCGAGGTAAAGCCGAGTGGCCGCTCGATCCCACGAAAAAACCGCCTGCGCTTTCGCGTAGGCGGTTTTTAGGAATCTTGGTGATGGAAGAGATTACTCTCCGGCCACTTCGACTACGGCTTCGGAAGCTTTCGCTTCGGCAGCAGGTGCTTCTTCAGCAACGACGGCGACGCTGTCGACCCACTCGATGATAGCCATCGGTGCGGAGTCGCTCATGCGGGCGCCGAGCTTGGTGATGCGGCAGTAAC
>CAJXYV010000112.1 GCA_913063525.1 uncultured Verrucomicrobiota bacterium | reverse complement strand
CGTCTTGCGTTTTGTCGTGCATTGGGTAGTTTTCAGTCATGCACACCTCGACGCTCACCATCCGGCTGCCGCAGGAACAGCGCGATACGTTGAAGGAAACGGCAAAGCGGCTTCAAAAGTCAGAATCCGATTTCATTCGCGAGCTGTTGGCGCGCGAATTCGAGCAGGTTTCTTTTGCTGAGAGAGCGGGCGAGTTTATGGGCTGCATTGAATCAAATCTAACGGCACCTGATGAACCGGTCTCATTTCGCGAGGCGATCAGACGCAATAACTGGCGGGCGAAATGAAGTCGAAGATTTATGTCGTGGATACAGGCCCATTGGTAGCGTTGTTCAATCGCAAAGATCCAGCCCACGGTTTAGTCCGCTCTGGCTGGGGACCTTTGTTTGGCAAATTCGTCACCACCGGTGCGGTCATTACGGAAACTTTTCATATGTTGCAACCGCTTGCGGGTGGGACTGAGGCACTGGCCGGATTTCTTCGAAAGGGGTTGGTCGCGATCGATGATACTTTTGCCCAAAGTCGACTCGACGCAGCAGTTGAGTTGATGGCCCGCTATCGCGATACTCCGATGGATTTTGCCGATGCGACACTTGTTCTCCTTGCCGAACGTCTCGGAACCCCAAATGTCCTCACTTTGGACGAGCTAGGATTCCGCACGTTCCTTTTCTCTGGAAAGCGACACTTTCGGTTGGTCTTGCAAGATCCATCGCGCGATTTCTCTTAAGCTCGGAGATTTAAGTCTTCTACCTGATCCACCCACGGCTGGTATTCGTGTGGGATCGGGGCTTCGAAGTGGACTCGCTCGTTCGTGACGGGGTGGTCGAAGGTGATGCGCCAGGCGTGGAGCATGAGGCGGCCGGTTTGTTCGGAGGTTTTACTGGGCTTGCCGTAGATCGGGTCGCCGACGAGGGGCGCGCCCTTGTGGTGGAGGTGGACGCGGATCTGGTGGGTGCGGCCGGTGTGAAGATGGCAGAGCACCAGAGCGGTGAGGCTAGCGGCATCGGTGGCCAGGACTTCGTAGTCGGTGATGGCGGTTTTGCCGCCGGGTGGGTTGACCACAGCCATCTTCTGGCGGTTCACTGGATGGCGGCCGATGTGGGTGAAGATGGTGTCCTTGGCGGGCTTGGGGATGCCTTGGCTAACGGCCAGATAGATTTTTTCCATCGTCCGCCCGGCGAATTGGCCGACGAGCGATTGGTGGGCGACGTCGGACTTGGCGACGATGATGCAGCCGGAGGTGTCTTTGTCCAAGCGGTGGACGATGCCCGGTCGCTCGACGCCGCCGATGCCCGAGAGCTTGCCGCGGCAATGGTGGAGCATCGCATTGACCAGCGTCCCGTCGGGATTGCCCGGTGCGGGGTGGACGACCATGCCGTGGGCTTTGTTGACCACCACGAAATCATCGTCTTCAAACAGAATCTCTAACGGAATGTCCTGCGGTTCGGCATCGAGCGGGACGGCCTCGGGCAGGACGATGGTGATCAGGTCTCCGAGTTTCACCGCGTCGCGGGGCTTGGCGGGGTGGCCGTTGATTTGGATGTACTGTTCGCGGATCAGCGTCTGGATGCGCGAGCGGGAAAGATCTGCGAGACGGGCGGCTAGAAAAGCGTCAATGCGCTCGCCCGAACTGTTATCGACTTGGATTTCCACGTGGCGAGTCTCAGTGCGGTGGAAATGAGCTGCAAGTTCTAGTTTGCATCCTATGGCCGGAAGTACGCCACTTCCGCCGCGCTCAGGTGGCGGAATGCGCCTGACGGCAGCGTGTCGTCGAGCACAAGCGGTCCGATACTTTCGCGATGCAGGCTCAGCACTTGGTTGCCGACGGCGTGAAACATCCGCTTGACTTGGTGGTAGCGACCCTCGTGGATTGTGAGCAATGCTTCTTTTCCGCCGAGGATTTCCAATACAGCGGGCCGCGTCGTGAGATCTTCGTAGGCGAAGTAAATCCCCTCGGCAAAGATCGCCGCAGTTTCGGGCGGAATCACCTCCCGCGTGGTGACCCGATAGACTTTGGAAATCTCCTCGACGGGTTCAGTCACCTGCCGCGACCAACGACCGTCGTTGGTCAGGAGTAAAAGCCCCGTGCTGGCGCGATCCAGTCGCCCCGCCAAATGCAGTTCATCTCGCGATGGGTGGTCGATCAACTCCATCACCGTCGGGTGCTGTGGGTCGGTCGTCGCGCTCAGATAGCCTGCGGGCTTGTGCAGCATCAGATAGACGGCGGGATTGTCCTGCAAAACTTCGCCGTCTAACTTGACTCGACTGAAGCGGTTGATCCGCCGCAGGCCGCTCAGTTCAATCGTCCCGTCAACCGTCACCCGACCGTCGGCCAGCAACCGCGCAACTTCCTTGCACGAGTGAGTCCCGAGGCGGGTGAGAAAACGGTCAAGGCGCATGGTCTAAGATCGAGGCGGGCGGAGGGGGCTAATTTAATTCGCCCCGAGTTCGTAGGCCGTGATGATGTCGTTGAGTTGTAAAATCAACTCATCGGCCCGCAAGTTTAAAACATCCCAGAGGATATGCGTGTCGATACCGTTGTAGCCGTGAATCAGCCAGTTCCGCATGCCGATCATCTGTTTCCACGGTACTTGCGGGAAAGTATCTCGCAATTCCTCCGGCAACCGCGTCGCCGCTTCACCGATCAGTTCTGCCACGCGCTCGGAATGGCGGCGAAATCGAAGATCTTCGTCCAAGGCTTGGCAGCTTTTGCCTGCCGCCAGATCGCGGGCTTCAATGGCAAAGTCGCGCATCTGCTGGAGCGTTTCTAGTGAATCACGCTTTGCCATAGAGGACTTTGAGATCTCGTGAAATCTTCGGCAAATGACGGCCTAGCATTGGCGGGGTGTTCAAATCGACTTTTCGCTCGAACAAACCGGATAACTCCTCTGCGATTTGGAAATGGTCCAAGCCCGGATGCCTGCCTTGTTCATACTCAACGAGCAGATCGACATCACTGCTGGCTGGATCAAAGTCATTTCTAGCGGCGGATCCAAAAAGGCTGAGCCGCGAAATTCCGTGGGCCTTGCAAAAGGCCTTGAGACTTTTGGGCGATGGAATGACCGACAAACTCACAACCCAAGCTGCCACCATTTCGCGGATGAATCAACCTCCGAAAACGCAATCAAAGCTCCGAGCAAGGCGATGGTGCTTGGGGGTGGAATAGTCAGGTTCATGCCGATCGAGCAGAAGCGTCTTGTTCGGCTTTTTGGCTGATTCGCGTCGAATGATGGACATTGTTCACGATACCTCGAAGGTAATTTTAGCGAGAGGATCATCATCAAGTGTCAGATATTCGAAAACCCACTCTCCTGTAACCCGCTCCCATGCATGTTCAAAAGTGTAAAACGTAAAGTTCTAGTCATTGTTGCTGCCAATCATGACTTCGGACCATCCGTTAGAGGCTGATTTTGTCTGAGGGTTGGTCATCAATGGGTGTGTAACCACCTGCCGATAGTATGCGAAATTCTGCGATTCCGGGTCCGCTAGCCGAAATCGAACGCCGAATGTTGATCCGATTTGACATCTCACAAAGCGACCTTCGGACGTGATCCGAAACTGGCTCGCTAGCAAAATATGGCCAGAAATACTTTCCGCGTCTGGACTTTCTTCCGCTCCTTCGACAATTCCAATTCCAAAAGAGATGTCTGAAATCTGAGTCATTTCTGTCGAAGTTCTGAGCGATGGTGGACGCTTGGTTGTGTTGAGTTAGCTGGGTGGTTGAGGAGCTTATTGCATTTTACCATCCGCTCTTTGTTCGACCTTTGTGATTGCATCCTTTGCTTGTGAAAGCAAATCTGGGTCATCGCTATATTCCAAGACCCTCTTATAGGTTTCTATCGCTTTTGTATCCTGATGAACCCGAGCGTATGTATCTCCAAGATTCAGCAGTATCAATGAGTCTTTGGGATTTTTGCTATTGGCCTCCTTTAAAAGGCGTAGCGCTTCCTCATCCTTCCCTTGTCCACTTGCAACGGCGGCTAGAATATTGTATGCATATGGATGATCCGGAAAGACGGCAATAATGGCTGAGCAAAGTTCGATGCAAAAAGGGGCCGATGACGGGCCGGCTTTGTAAAGGTCGGCTGAATATTCCTGTAATGCCTCCGGAATAAAAACTTTAGCAGGGGTTGGTAGAGGACGATTCGCTGTCCATTTTAGATTTTCAGGATCTCTTTTCGCCTCAGAGAGTAGCGCCTTGAGCGTGCCCAAGTACTCTTTTGTCATTCCCATCTCTTTTTGTACGTTTGCCAATCCTAGGACAATATCTGCCCGCGATGGAAATTTTGTGGCTCCTGCGGAAAGAATCTCAAGAGCTTTCTTAGGGAGTTCTGGTCGCTTTTGTCCAAGCGTGCTGATGCTACCAATTTCTTTCCCTGATTTTTGTTCAGTCACGGATAGATCTGCACCCTCCGCTGGCTTAGTGGAAATATTTATCGAACAAGCCATCTGCCACCAATAGTTTCCGGCAATTGCGTAGTAGTCTGGATTGTCAGCTTCTGAAACTGAGGATTTATCGAGAAACTTTTCAACCAGTTCAGGATTTTCATCCTTTTTGATTTTTGAAAAATTGGATGAGAAATCATCGGAATATGCGGTGCTTAACAGCAGAAGAACTAATATGGGGGGTAGGAATTTCATTGATTTGTCGAGCGTTCAAGAGCTGGCGCCCCCACAAGTGGGGGTGGTCGTCGAGATGGAGTTAAGGTTTATGTCACGAAGTGAGTCCCAATCCGGGTCGACCTTCGGTCGACCCGGATTGACCGAAGATCAATCCTCCTTACCGCAGCATTGCTTGAACTTCTTGCCGGAGCCGCAGGGGCAGATGGCGTTGCGACCGGTGGTCTCGATCGAAAAACTCGGTTTGCGCTTCGGCAGGTTGAGTTTCAATTTCGTGCCTTCCGGCGACGCTAGCGCCGCAGGGGTCAGATTCCCCGAGCTGCCCGAGCTGGCGACGTTGTCGCGAGTCAATGCGGCTTCGCCACCGTGGAGTTGCTGCGGCGCGCTGTGAAGCTGTTGGAGGAATGCCTCCAGATTCGCGGCCGAGCGGAAGAGGTTTTGCAGCGCCTCTTGTTTGATCGAATCCATCAAGGTGACAAAGAGATTGTACGCTTCGTTTTTGTACTCGATGAGCGGATCCTTCTGACCTTGCGCACGGAGGCCGACGCCTTCGCGCAGGGCATCCATGTTGTAGAGGTGCGCCTGCCATTGTTTGTCGATGGCGACGAGCACCATCCGGCGCTCTTCTTGGTCCAGCACTTCCATCGGCAGATCGCCGACGCGGATGCCGTAGGCTTGTTTGACTTTGTCGACCAGCATCGCGGAGATCATTTCCTCGTTCTGGTTGCCGAGGAAATCGTCCGGCGTCACGCTCACCGGCAGGGTCGCGTTGACCCAGTGCATCAGCTCGTTGTAGTCGGGCTCATTTTTGTCGCGCTCGGCGAGGTACTCGTGGACCTTGCCTGGGATCGTCTCGTCGATGATTTCATTGACGAGATCGCGCGGTACTTCGGTGGTGAGCACTTCGTTGCGATAGCCATAGACGACCTCGCGCTGCATGTTCATGACGTCGTCGAAATCGAGCACCCGCTTGCGGCCGGTGTAGTCGCGTTGTTCGACGCGCTTTTGCGCGGTCTCGACCGAGCGGTTGAGCCACGAGTGCTCCAGCGCCTCGCCCTCCTTCATGCCGAAACGTTCCATCATCGCCGTCATGCGGTCCGCCGCGGCGAAGTTGCGCATCAGGTCGTCTTCGAAGGAGATGAAAAACTGCGAACGCCCTGGGTCGCCTTGGCGCGAGCAACGGCCGCGCAACTGGCGGTCGATCCGGCGCGACTGGTGGCGCTCGGTGCCGATCACAAACAGACCGCCCACTTCAGGCACGCCCGGCGCGAGTTTGATGTCGGTGCCGCGGCCCGCCATGTTGGTGGAAACGGTGACCGCGCCGAGGTGGCCGGCGCGGGAGATGATTTCCGCCTCCTGTTCGTGGAACTTCGCGTTCAGAACCGAGTGAGGGATTTTCGAGCGCTTGAGCAAGCGGGCCAGCGTTTCCGACGCTTCGACGGAAGCGGTGCCGACCAGCACGGGTTGGCCCTTGGCGTGGGCTTCTTCGATGCGGGCGATGACCGCGTTGAACTTCTCGCGGCGCGTTTTGAAAACTTGGTCGTTCTCGTCGATCCGGATGTTCGCGGTGTTCGTCGGGATCGGCAACACGTCGAGACGATAGATGTCGTGGAACTCGGCGGCTTCCGTTTCGGCGGTGCCGGTCATGCCCGCCAGTTTTTCGTAGAGGCGGAAGTAGTTCTGAATCGTGATCGTCGCAAAGGTCTGTGTTTCCTTTTCGATGGAAACATCCTCCTTCGCTTCCACGGCTTGGTGGAGCCCGTCCGACCAGCGGCGGCCCGGCATTTCGCGGCCGGTGTTTTCGTCGACGATGATCACCTTGTCGTCCTTGACCACGTACTGCACGTCCTTTTCGAAGACGCAATACGCTTTGAGGAGCTGGGAAATGTTGTGAATCTTCTCCGCCTGCAAGTCCATGCGCACTTGCAGCGCTTCCTTGGCGGCGATTTTTTGTTCCTCCGTCAGGCTGCGGTTGGTGTCGATGTCGGCGTAGAGCGTGCCGAGATCCGGCAGCGTGAACGACTCTGGATCGCCCGGCGAAAGGAACTCGCGGCCCATCTCCATCAGGTCGGAGTCGTGACCCTTTTCATCGATGATGAAGTAGAGCTCTTCCTTCAGTTCGAAGAGTTCCTTCTTCTGCGCATCTTGGTGGAAGGAAAGTTCGGCCTTCTCTAGCAGGCGGCGCATTTCCGGCTCTTCCATAAAGCGCATCAACTGGCGGTTGCGCGGCTGGCCTAGTTTCACTTTGAAAAGATTGCGACCCGCAGTCACCGTGTCGCCGGCTTCTAGCAGCTGCTTCGCCTCGGCGGCGAGGTTGTTGCAAAGCTCCGTTTGGCGCTTCACCAAGCGGTCGACCAGCGGCTTGTACTTGTCGAACTGGTGCGACGACTGGGTCGACGGGCCGGAAATGATCAGCGGTGTGCGCGCCTCGTCGATGAGGATCGAGTCCACTTCGTCGATGATCGCGAGGTAGTGGCCGCGTTGGACTTGCTCGTCCTTGGTCGAGGCCATGCCGTTGTCGCGCAGGTAGTCGAAACCGAACTCGGCGTTGGTGCCGTAGGTGATGTCGCACGCGTATTCCGCGCGGCGTTCCCATGGCGGCATTTGGTTCTGGATCGTGCCGACCGTTAGACCGAGGAAGCGGAACAAAGTTCCCATCCACTCGGAGTCCCGCTTGGCCAGGTAATCGTTGACCGTCACCACATGCACGCCGAGACCGGTGAGAGCGTTGAGGTAAACCGGCAGCGTCGCCACCAGCGTTTTGCCTTCACCCGTTTGCATCTCCGCGATCATCCCGCGGTGCAGCGCGATGCCGCCGATCAGCTGCACGTCGAAGTGCACCATCTCCCAGCTCAGCGGCCGCTCGTTGACCAGAATCTCGCTGCCACAGAGGCGGCGGGCACCGTTTTTCACAACGGCGTAGGCTTCGGGCAGGATCTTCTCCAGATACTTCGCGCGGGATTTGCCAAAGAAACTTTCGATCTCGTGGAAAGCCGATTTCGCCGCTTCGATCGACTCGGGGGTCGGCAGAATCGTCGTTGGCAGCCCTGGAAATTCCTGACGCAACACCGCCAAGCGGGCTTCTAACGCTTCGGCCGTGGCGCGCAGTTCGGCCTCGTCCATCCGCTCGATCACCGGCTTGGCCGGGGCGACCAGCGCGTGGTAGCGGGACAGGTGCGCCTGCCACTTTGCCGTGAATTCCAAGAGTTTCTCCGCGGGCTCGCGCTGCAACGCTTCTTCGATTTCATTGATGCGAGCCACCGTCGGGCGAATGCGGCGCACCTCGCGCTGGTTTTTGCTGCCGACGATTTTTTGGAGAATCCACTTGATCATATTAAAAGGGGTAAATGGCCGCGATGGCCGCAAGAGAAAGAGTCGTTACACCAGCAAGCCAACGGGCGCAAGCACGACGAATCGCGAGAAACGGGCGGCTGGAATGCGTAAGATCGGCGGTCAAATCGTCATCGCGTGGAAGCCGCCGTCCACGATCATCTCGATTCCGGTGATGAACGACCCCGCCTTGGCCGAGGCCAGCAGCAGCGTCGCGCCGATGAGTTCATCCGCATTGCCGAAGCGCGACGCGGGTGTCTGCCGGAGAATGTCGAGCACGCGCGACTCGTCGAGCACCTTGCGGTTCTGCTCGGCCGGGAAAAAGCCGGGGACCAGCGTGTTGACGCGGATGTCCTTGTCGGCCCACTCGCGGGCGAGGTTGCGCGTCAGGTTGTGCACCGCCGCCTTCGACGCCGAGTAAGTGAAGACGCGCGACAGCGGATTGAGCCCGGAAATCGACCCGAGATTGATGATCGACGCAGGCTGCGATTCATCGATGAAATATTGGCCGAAGACCTGGCAGGCGCGGAAGACCGCCGACAGATTGGTGTCGATGATGCGCTGGTATTCGTCCTCGGGGATTTCGAGAAACGGGGTGGGGGAATTGGTGCCCGCGCCGTTGATCAGGATGTCCACCTTGCCCGATCGCTCCAAAACCGTATCCAGCAAGTGGTGCAGCGACTCGCGCGAGGTCACGTCTACCGGCACAAAATAGCCCTTGCCGCCGTGGCCCGCGATTTCGGCCAGGCGCTTTTCCGCCTTCTCCGGGATGCGGCCGCCCAGCACCACCTCCGCCCCTGCGCGGGCCAGCCCGACGGCCATGGTCCCGCAAAGTTCACCGGTCCCGCCGATGATGACGGCCGTTTTGCCCGAGAGGTCGAAGAGGTCTTTGAGAAATGCGGTGGTTTGCATGCTGATAGGCTCTGGGAAATATGCACCATTGCCAAGCACGGATTAAGCGATTTGGCAAAGTGGCGCACGGGATTACGCCTCCGCAGTCGGCGTCGGAGCGGGTGCGGCGCGGCGGCGCTTCGGCCCCGGCGGCGTACGCTCGCTCTCGACCTTGAACCCCAGCGCCCGGTAAAATGCGCAGTTTGGCCCGAGATCTGTTGTGCTGCGAATCGCATTGGCCATCATGACCAACGACTTATTCAGCCCGATCATCGCCTGATTGCGTTCCAGGACGAGGCCCGCGCATTGGGCTCTTGCCGTGTCCAGGCGTTGCTGCACCTCGGCCGGTAAACCGATTTCTGCCTCAAACTCGGCCAGCGTCCGGTCGGAAAGTTTCATTTCGGGGGCGTATTGGCGCCACGCGGTGATGAAGTCTTTGCTGCGCTGGGCGAGGTACTTCGGGCTCATTTTTTTAGGCATATTCGGGCGGGTGATCGGGGTTGGTGTGGGAATCGGGTCGGTCAAGGTCGGCATCGGTCGCTGCTGACATCTGCGCAGCACCAGATTCCCGATGCTGTAGTAATAGTGTGGCTCCGCCGCTGACCCTCAGCAAGAGTAAAGGGTTTGCGGCGCAGAGTTCGTGCTCTCCATCCTCGATCTCGGAGTACCGAGATAAGAAACCCACGACTGGGTTTTCGATCTCGGGACGTCGAGATAAGAAA
>CAJXYV010000111.1 GCA_913063525.1 uncultured Verrucomicrobiota bacterium | reverse complement strand
GTCATAGCGGCACCGCGGATCGTCATAGCGGCACCGCGGATCGTCATAGCGGCACAGCGGATCGTCATAGCGGCACAGCGACCCGCGTCCTCGAGACGGAATTCCGCACCTTGTAGTGGACCGCACAAGTCATTTAATCAACAAAGTTTTGCAGTCGAATGCCCTGGCCCTCTTCCTTTGCGCCTTCACCCCTTTGCGCGAGACATCTTCTGAATGGATCCACGGTCGAATGAAGTCTCGCACGAACGCACGAAACCGCGAAGTTTGATGAGATAGGCTGGAAAATCAAATCACGGATGGGCGGGGGATGAATGAGGTGCTGCGCCGCTGCGAACACACCCAGGCGAGTTTGAAAAAGGACAACGTCCCTGCGCACAAAAGCAACGTCCCATCGCAAAGGAACAACAATCTTTTGGAAAAGAACAGTGTCCCAGAGCAAAGGAACAACGATCTTTTGGAAAAGAACAGTGTCCCAGCGCAAAAGAACAACGATCTTTTGGAAAAGTACAGTGTCCCAGAGCAAAAGAACGACGTCCCAACGGTGTGGTGCATTGGCAAGTAGCAGCGATTAACGGTCCCAATGTGGGTGTGGAATGAGGCGCTCTAGGCCCAGATTCGGATCCGATCAAGATGCGACGACCTCATTGGAAAAGCAAAACGGGTTGACCCGAGGTGTTAGAAATTCAAGATTTCTAAATGATTCCCCGGCGTAAAAAGCGCTCGAATGAACGCAAATTCCGTGTAAATCCACGAGGACTGGTACCATCGTGACTGACCCCATCGTGACTCCATTTAAGAGCTTGACCCGCACGGCAGCTTTATGTTCTCTCTTTTGCACAGAGAAGACTCTCTTTTCACCCTCGGTTTACAGATGTATCTTGAGGTCATCGGTGGGCTCAGAACCTTGGTCCGAACCTGCATTTTAATTCTGGAGGATATCGCGAATTGAAGAAAAATGTGATATTACCAAGTAAATTCATGAACTCACAACTGTTTGATGTGGTATGGGATCACGATCCTAATTTAAAAGGTTTTATTTGCGACGAATCATTGCCAAGATGGATAATATTAAATAGACTGGAAACAAATTTCAGCCTAGATGGATTCCTTTTAATAAACGAAAGCTCCGTGAGTTTTAAGCGCCTAGTTGAAAAGAACGATATTTATTCAAAATTTGTCGAAGAGAAAAAATTGAAGTGCGAAATGCCTATTGTGAAAGGCAAAGACATCTTCGAGATCATTAAAGCGATTTGCCAGGTTTGGGGGACTGTAGGAATTTACAAAAAAGATCATGGCTTTGATGATCTTGAAATAGGCGTGCTGGATGAAGTATTCGAAAACCATCTAAGTTACAGATTTGTGACGAACATGGGTAAAGTTAAATCTTCGATTTTAAAGCTAAAATTTAGCGATATATTAGCTTTGAGCTTCGGGGGGCGATATGAAACTGGTTTACATAAGGTAATACAATACGATAGAAGAAGTTGCGAAAATTAGACTAGAGCAACCTGGGGGGCACTCGGTGGGGTCAGTCCTCGCGGATTCACATGGATTTGTCACACGCCACCTCAGACAAGCGATTTAGCTCCCGATCCCTCCCGCAGGCCGCCAGCTGGTTGAGTTCTTCCCTCCATGTCTGTTATTTGGGACCGGGACAAAATGCTTATTTTTGAGGTTCTCGGCTCGTGTCGAGTTGTTCACGAACCAACATCGCCAATACCGGACTGGTCCAAAAGCCCGAGAATTTCTCACGCTTTACGCTCTCAGAATTGACGTCGACGTGCGCCATGATCAGCCCGCAAATCCCGGTGCGACGGTCGATCCATGGGTAGGTTCCCGCCCAGCTCGGGCTACTCATTAAGCTGACGACGCCCTTCTCGTCGATTTCTTCGCGCCACATCCCAAGCCCGTAGACTCCCTGATGTTTTGCACCGCGTGTGCGTTCGACAAATTCGTTTGGCTTGACGGTTGCCGTGCCAACTTGATCTGCCTGCATTTCCAAAATCGACTTTTCCGACAGGATGCGTTTCCCCTGAAATACTCCGCCTTGGGCGATCATCGTTAGAAATTTTGTATAATCATTCAGCGTGCTGATCGCAGAGCCTGCCAACATCGGGGCATGCGCGGGATCCACGGGTGTGTAGCGTGTTTTGGTCATTCCTAGCGGTTTCGCAATTTTTTCTTGGAATAATGTTTCGCAGTCTTTGCCGGTCACCACTTCCGCCATTCTCCCTGCCACTTGCATCGCCAGACCACCGTAATTAAATTGTTTGCCGGGTTCGGCGTTTGGCGGGAGCGGCAGCAGATGCGCCACCGACTCCGCCGTCGTCTGATAGTTGTCCTTCGGCAAATTCTTCGGCTGATAGGGAGGGTAGCCCGAAGTGTGTGAAAACAACTGCCGCAGCGTGGCCTTGCCTTTCGGGTCTCCCTGAAACTCTGGCAACCATTTTACCACCTCGTCGTCGAGCGAGAGTTTGCCGTCTTCGACCACCGCGAGGATCATCGCCGAAGCTAACCACTTGCCCGCCGAGGCGATGAAAACCTCGGTTTCCGCCGTGTGATTACCAAAACTTTTCTGGTAGATTGTCGCGCCATCCTTCGCGATCCACACCGAACAGCCGGAATAATATCCGCGATCCACCCAGCTTTGAGTGCGCTCGGTGATGCGAGGGAATCGATCCTCTGTCTGGGCATGAGCCCATGCGCCCCCGCCGATGAGAAGTCCTAACAAACTGAGCGCTAAATATTTCATCATTCGGGAGGGCATGAATGCCTAAAAAAAGTAATCCAGGCAGCTGGCACCGCCAAGATCAAAAGCCATCCCGCCAGCCTCAGCCAATTTGGCGGAATGAATAGAGATGGCGTTGGATCTTGATTGCTTCGCCAGTCCAGTTTGGACATCAGATCGGGGATCCAGATGAAGGCCAGTGGCAACAAGTAGAAGATGAAAGTTCTCACCGCGAGGGGGAAGCCGAAGCGCACGTAAGCCAGAATCATCCATGTTGTGACGAGGAGGCTTGCAGCCATGCGCTCCAAGGTCACATTGACGCTTCTGCCGTAGTCTCCGTCATTTTTCATGGGAGTGAGCATCGGGCGGTGGGTTTTAGCTGACGATCTTACTTCTTCTTCGCGTTTTGCAGGGCTTGGGAGAACCAGTCGTTGTTCTGCGCGGCGCCGGGGTTGAAGTTGGCGTTGTGGCCTTGCGAACGGTTAGCTTGCGGACGGTTGCCACTGGGGCGCGTGTCGCGGTCGCCCGCTTCGGAGCGGCGGTTGTCGAGATCGACCTTGGACTTCATCGACAGGGCGATGCGGTTGCGCTTGAGGTCGACTTCGACGACGGTGACTTGGACTTTCTGGCCGACTTTGACCACCTCGGAGGCGTCGCGGACAAAGTGATCCGACAGCTGGCTGACGTGGACGAGTCCGTCTTGGTGGACGCCGACATCCACAAACGCGCCGAACGCGGTGACGTTGGTGACGATGCCGGGAAGTTTCATCCCGATCTGGAGGTCGGATGGCTTCTCGACGCCTTCGACAAACGAGAATAGCTCGAACTGCTTGCGCGGGTCGCGACCGGGTTTCGAAAGCTCTGCGACGATGTCCTTGAGCGTTGGCAGACCAACTTGATCATCGACGTACTTTTGCAAATCGATCTTCTTGCGGGCGGCCTCGTTGCCTAGCAGTTCTTCGACTTTGCAGCCGACATCCGCGGCCATTTTTTCAACCAACGGGTAGCGTTCCGGGTGGACGGCGGACGAATCGAGCGGGTGCGCACCGCCCCGCAGGCGGAGGAATCCGGCGGCTTGTTCAAACGCCTTTTCGCCGAGACGCGGGACTTTTTTCAACTGCTCGCGCGAGGTGAACGCGCCGTTTTCATTGCGCCACGCGACGATGTTTTCGGCCAGCGAGGCGTTGAGCCCGGAGACGTAGGACAGCAGTTGTTTGGAAGCGGTGTTGATCTCCACACCCACGGCATTCACACAGCTCACCACGGTGTCGTCGAGGCTGGCCTTGAGCGCGCGCTGGTCGACATCGTGCTGGTACTGGCCGACACCGATCGCCTTGGCGTCGATTTTGACCAGCTCGGCGAGCGGGTCCATCAGGCGGCGGCCGATGCTCACGGCACCGCGCACGGTGACGTCTTCGTTCGGGAATTCCTCCCGCGCCACGTCGGACGCGGAGTAAATCGAAGCGCCGCTTTCGTTCACCATCACCACGGGAATGGAGGAGGGGAGTTTGAGCTTTTTGATAAACGCCTCGGTCTCGCGGCTGGCACTGCCATTGCCGATCGCGATCGCCTCGATGTCGTGTTTTTTGATCAGCGCCATCACCTCGACGGCGGCGTCATAGGCTTGTCTGTCCGAACCGGCGGTGCAGTGAAGCACGGTGTGATGCAGCAGCTTGCCCGAGCGGTCGAGCACCACGGTCTTGCAGCCGGTGCGGAAGCCGGGGTCGATCGCTAACAAACGCTTCTCGCCCAGCGGCGAGGCCAGTAACAGCTCGCGGAAATTGTCGGCAAACACGGTGATCGCCGTTTCGTCGGCGCGCTTTTTCGCCATCAAGCGGGCTTCGGTTTCCATTGATGGCATCAGCAAGCGCTTGCAGCCGTCCTCGACCGCTTGCGCGACGTGTTTGCCAGCGGGGCCGTTCGACTTCACCCAATCGGGCAGGGCGGTGGCCGTCACGCGTTCGAGCGGGACCTCGACCCGCATCAGCAGGAAACCCTCCTTTTCGCCGCGGCGGATGGCGAGTGTGCGGTGGGATGGGATCGTGCTGAAGGGCTCGCTCCATTCGAAGTAGTCGCGAAATTTCTGCGCGTCTCCTTCCTCCTCTTTGCCGTACATGATCTTGGAGGAAACCGTTGCGTCCTCTTCGTAAATTTTCCGCACGCGGCCACGCAGCGGCGCGTCGTCGGCCACCCGTTCCGCGATGATGTCGCGGGCCCCTGCGAGCGCTTCGACGATCGACGGCACTTCCATCTCGGGGTTGAGGAATTTCGCGGCTTCCTCTTCGGGATCGGCGGTTTGGTTTTCGAAGATGAAATCCGCCAGTGGCGTCAGCCCGCGCTCGATCGCCTTGGTGGCGCGCGTTTGGCGCTTCGGCCGGAACGGCGCAAAGATGTCCTCCACCGTCGCCAAGGTCAGCGCGGCTTCTAACTTTTTCTTCAGCTCGGGCGTGAGCAGTGAACGCTCTTCCAGTGACTTCAACACCGCACTGCGGCGCGAATCCAACTCGGCAAGCTGCAGCATCCGGTCGCGAATGGTGGTGATCTGGACCTCGTCGAGCGAGCCGGTTTGCTCCTTGCGGTAGCGGGACAGGAAAGGAACCGTGCCGCCTTCGGCGAGCAGTTTGGCGGTGGTTGTAACGGAGGAAAGGGAGATCCCTGTTTCGCGGGCGATGGCTTCGAGGTGGGTCATGCGGATTAAGGGTTTAAAGTCCCACAACCGTGTCGGCAAGAAATAGCAGCGCAGCAGTTTTCGACCAATGGGGATATGCGTCCGACCGTTGGTGATTTTTATGCGATCCAACGGATCATTGACGCCACTCAGGGATGATGTAAGATTGAAACATGACGCGGACTCACATCCAGTTACCAGACCGGCTTTATCAGCGGGCCAAGACCTTTGCGGCTCAGCGGGAACTCTCTCTGGCCGAAGTCACACGTCGTGGGCTGGAGTTATTTCTCGACCGCTACCCAAGCCACGAGCCGCCACAGGGAGCTTGGCGTCTTCCGTGCATCGACGCTGGCGGTATCCAAATTCCCTTGGAGGCGCTTCGCGGCATCGCAGCAGACGAGGAGAGCGGACGTAGCCTTGCGGGTCAATGATCTCGCTGGACACCAACATCCTTTTGCCCGCTGTTGAATCTGGCAACACTAAGCATCGGAAGGCTTTGGCGTTTCTTGAATCCCTACAAGATCGCCATGATGTTGCGATCTGCGAATTTATCCTGCTCGAACTGTACGTGCTTTTGCGAAACCCTGCCGTACTGGCTAGGCCCCTTGGTAGTTCTGCCGCCACCGATGTTTGCGAGGCCTTTCGTCAGCACCCTCGCTGGCAAGTCATCGGTTTTCCGCCCGATAACTGGGCATTCCACGATGCTTTTTGGCCTAAACTTCGTGAAGAGGAGTTCGCCCGCCGTCGCGCCTACGACTGGAGAGCCGCGCTGACCCTGATTCGAGAAGGCGTCACGGATTTTGCCACCGTTAACGAAAAGGATTTTCGTGAGTTTGGTTTCAGGCGAGTATGGAATCCTCTGGCTGATTGAGAGAAGTGACAGAACAGAGGACGCAACAAGAACCATCGCTGCCGCCAACCGCCATGGATTCTCGTTGACGGCCAGCGTCTAACACGGCACCTGAGCAGTAGTTAAACCCAATGAATCTTTTATCTCTCTTGCGGATTGTTGCCTGCTGCGCTGCGGGTTTGCTGGCTGGCATCGGTGCCAAACATCTGGCCGCGCATGTAACTGTTCTGTCACTCGACGGCAAAAACGACTACGGCCGCCTCGCGCTGTGGATGATCGATGCCAGCGAGGCGGACATCGCCGCTTACTGGCAGCGTTTCCGCCAGCGGAAGGACCCGGACAACGACATCGCGGACCTCATTTTCATCAACTGGACCCGTCTCGATTCGCGGGCCGCCATCGCTGCGGCGACAGGCACCGACAACGAACAAAAGGCTTGGTGGGCCTGGGCCTGCCATGCTCCACAGGCTGCCCTCGCGGCCGCCATCTTCGGCAAACCCGATCGGGTCAAAAACGTGGCGTGGGGTATCGGCGAGTTTCACCCCGATTGGTTGCGGGCCCATTTCGACGAAATTCCGCAAGACGCGCGCCAAATGGCCATCACGGGTCTCACCAAGCGGGGCGATGGCGGTGATCCGTTGGCGACCCTCAATTTTCTCAAACGGCACCTCGGCGGTGTCCATACCGAGGTTTTTAAAAGCCTCGTTATCAAAGATCCCTTGGCCGCCTACGATTGGGTCCGGAAGGACAGGGATGTAAGCAATAATCCGTTCAATTTTGACCCGAAAGCCGACTTCGTCAAAATGCTGAACGAAACCCACCCGGAAGTGCTCGAATCGCTGGCGAAGCAGGCACCCTCCGGCGCGTTGAAGCGCGAAATGGAAGCCGCGCTGTTCGAAAACCTGCTGCGAAGTGACCCCGAGGCCGCGATCGAACAGGCCAAGACCACCGAATCGCCGATCGTCGCCGCGCAGCGGCTGGCCGCCGCCGGACTCAGCCTCATCCACAGCGATCCGGACCGCGCCTTCGCGCTGGCTGAAAACCTGTTTTTGCCGAATAAAAACCCGCTTCTCATAGGCACGAAAATTGAGTTTCCCAGTAGTTATTCCACGACGTGGTCAAAAGACAAAGAGGTGTCCCAATTCATCGATGCCTTAATCGTCGAAGACCCCGCTAGGGTGATGGCGATGGCGGCAGCAAATTTGCCGTATGATCGTCCTTATGGTGCGAGTTATCATTTCAACGCTCTTGCTGCAAACTGGGCGGGTCGAGATCTGCCCGCTTACGCCGAGTGGGTGCATCAACAGAGCGATCCCGCCGTGTACGACAAAGCGGCGGGCAATGTGGTCAGCGAGTTGAAGGAGTTAGGGAACTATGTCGACGCTGCGGAATGGGCGCTGACCTTGGACCAATCGCGCGCAGATCAGCTGGGGAATCTTTTACCGGTCTGGCAATCTCAGGATCCGGCGGAAGTCCAAAGGTGGTTGGAATCCGCCAAACTGCCCGAGATGGAAAAACAACAATACAAACAACAACTCAAAGCCAAATTAAAAACACCATGAAACTGCTGCCCAAACCCACAGCAGGCCGAGTCCGCATGCTGGTTGGATTTTTGATCATGGCCGCCATCGGTTGGCGACTGGGTGGCCATAACCCTCTCGTCTCTGCTACGCCGCCTCCCGGTCCGCCAAAAAGCCGGGCCGCGCAGCGCCCAGCCCGCCCGCCCGGACGCTACACGGTACCGGCCTACGTCAAAGACCGCCTGCGGGCGATCCGCGCGGCGGGTTCGTCCCAAGAGCAAATGCGCGCAACCGTCGAGCTGGTGAACAGCCTGTCGGTTGCCGAACTCGCCGCATGGCTGGAGGGCCGTTGGTTCAGCGATGCCGAGGGTTTCGACGCTTCGCTTTTCACCAAGATCGCCACCGAGCGTTGGGAAAAAGAGGACCTGCCAGGATTTGCGCGCTGGCAATTAAAAGATCAGGGCAAAATCAATCCGGCGTGGCTGAAGTCCAACCCGCAGCAGGTGCTCAATTATTTCAAAGAACACCCCAACCAGGACTTGGAGATCCGCGTGCTCGAGAGCCTGGCCAAGGAGCAGCCCGCCTTGGTGTTGTCGCGCTTGCAGGAAATGCTGGCAGGTGGCTTAGCGAGAAACGAAGGCAACCAGCAGTTAATCCGGAAACTGGCCCAAGTTAATCTCGCTTCGCTGGAGGCCGTGCTCGATTCCCTGCCAACCCAGTGGCGCGCTTCTGCCGAAAAAGCGATTCTAGAGCAGAAGCTCAAGAGCTCGTTTGCCAAAGAGATCTCCAAACTCTATGATCAACCCCACGGGCTGAAGCGCTTGATCGATGTACTTAAGCTGGGGGATGGGTGTAGTGAGCTTCTGATCACCGAGCTGGCCAGCCTGCCGGAATCGTGGAAAGCCAAACTGGCTTCAGGCGCCGGCCTTAGGTCTTTTGTCCATGAGAGTACTGCCGAAAAATGGTGGCACGCGGATCTTGAAGGCAGCGGCTTCACCGCAGACCAAGCCAAAAAAATGCGCCTCATCGCGTTGGAGTCGCTGGCGTTTAGCAAGCCGGAAACCATGCTCCCGCTGATGGCCGCGACGGATCTTAGCGCCGAAGAGCGGGCGACGTTGATTCAGCGTGCATTTCGATACAACAGTCACGCCCCTTTTACCAATCTCCCTGATTTGTTCAAGTTGTTGGGGAGCGACGAGGAGCGGCAAATCGCCCAACAGGCAGTCGCAGCAGGACAGCAACCTGCGGTGACGGCGAACCTAAGTCCGGCGGAATGGCTCGAAAAAGTCGGCGAACCCGATCAAGGAGGCCGCAACGATTTGGGGTCCCAGCTGTACTCGATGGATTCTGAACAAATCACCGAGCTGGGGCGTCAGTTTCACGATTTGCCAGACGCTCAGAAAGGTAAGGTTGCCGAATTGCTAGCAGAGCACTACCAGAGGCTTCCGCGAACGTTCGCCGATGAAAGCATGCGGTGTCAGGTGAGCCAGCCCGCCCTCAATCCAGAAAGTTCGAATAAATCCATCGGCCTCGCGTCGCAATACGCGGTGAGCATAGTGTCGGATGATCCGGTTGGGGCGAGCGGCTGGGTTCAGAGCCTGCCCGCGGGTGACGCGCAGCTTTGGGCGCAGAAAAACGTTGCCGCCAACTGGGCGCTGTACGACCCCGCCGCCGCCAATCAATGGGTAAAGTCATTGCCCGCCGCCGCCCGCAGCGAGGTTCAGAAGTTCATGAGTCAGGGCAAAGGCAAGTAAGGGGATCTTCGGGACGCGCGGGTGGATCTTCGAGATGCGAAGGTCCATCTTCGGAATGCGAAGATCCATCTTCGAAGTGCGAAGATCCATCTTCGAAGTGCGAAGGTCCATCTTCGGAATGCGAAGGTTCATCTTCGAAG
>CAJXYV010000110.1 GCA_913063525.1 uncultured Verrucomicrobiota bacterium | reverse complement strand
GCGAGATTGGATGAGTCGCGGCAGGTTTTTGTGGGGGCGGGTTGGGGGTTGGGCTTTGCGGGGGCTTGTTTCGCTTGGCGTGGGGAGAATTTGCGTGGGGAATGCTGAAGGTTGAGTGTCGCGGTTGCGGAGTTGGGGGTTTCTCGGGCGGCGGTCGATGGTTTGGATCCGAATTTCGATGAGTCGGGGCCACTGTTGGATGTGAGAGATGGATCTCTGGTCGCCGGAGATTGACTTCCGGTCACCGGAGGTCGGCTTCTGATCTCCGGAGATTTATCTCTGGTCGCGGGAGATTGACTTCTGATCGACGGAGATCAACTTCCGGTCGCCGGAGATGAACCTCTGGTCATCAGAGATCAACTTCCGAGCGCAGGAGATTGACTTCCGGTCATCAGAGATCGACTTCCGATCGCGAGAGATGGACTTCCGGCGTGGAACGATGGCTTTTGGTAAGCGAATCATTGGTTCGGACTTTCGAAGGATCGGTCTTGTGGATTCAATCTTTGCTCAAGCGAAGCAAAAGTGGGCCGAGGGCGACGGAAATCTGCTTCAGCGTGGCTGAAGGTAGGGCTTGCGGTATCGACTGCCCGATCCGCGGTTGCCAAATCCGCGCCCCACTCCTCCAACGCCGCCAAAGACCCATGGACTAGACGCCAAACGACGTTGTTGACCGCATCAGAACATTCACGGCGACTGGCGGTGGTCTATTTCAGGTTGGGTGGCGTGGGATTTTGTGGTAGATTGTGCGTGCCATGGACGATGATTCGACACTTCTGGGAAAGCAGCTGGTTTTCAAACAGACGGGGAAACCTGCGGAGGTGCTGGAGTTGGAGACGGATGCGTTGATTTCGCAGACCTTGGAGCCGGGGATGGTGTTGGTAAGGGTGCTGGCGGCGCCGATCAATCCGGCGGATCTGAATTTGATCGAGGGAACCTACGGGGTGAAGGCGGACTTGCCCGCGACACCGGGGATCGAGGGCTGCGGGGTGGTGGAAGGCAGCAATTCTGCGGATTACGAGGTGGATGATCGGGTGATTTTCCTGCGGCGGGCATCGACCTGGGCATCGCACACGACGGTGGCTGCGGACGCGTTGTTTAAGCTGCCGCTGATGGTGGATCCGCTGCAAGCGGCGATGCTGAAGGTGAATCCCGCGACGGCATGGCGCTTGCTGCACGGATTTGAGCCGCTGGTGGCGGGGGCGTGGGTGGTGCAGAATGCGGGAAATTCGGGTGTCGGCCGCTGCGTGATCCAGCTGGCGCGGGATTTGGGGCTGCGGAGTATTTCGTTCGTGCGCCGGCACGAGGTGATGGACGAGCTGACCGGGCTGGGAGCGGATGAGGTTTTCCTGGACGATGAAGGGGGACACGACGCGGCGAAGGAAGTGATGGGCGGGGCGAACGCGGCATTGGCATTCAATGCGGTGGGCGGGGAAAGCGCGCTGCGGCTGATGAAATTGCTGCGGGAAAGCGGCAGCCACATCACCTACGGGGCGATGGGGCGCAAGCCGGTGACGATCCCGAATGGACTGCTGATTTTCCGCGATATCCGGGTGCGGGGCTTGTGGGTGAGCCGCTGGCTGGATAACGCGCCGCCGGACGAAGTGCAGGCGGTTTACGAAAATCTGGCACAGCGGGTGGCGGCTGGGAAGCTGGTGCAGCGGGTGGATTCGACATTTCCGCTGGAAGATTATGCCGCCGCACTGGCGCGGCTGGACGCAGGAGATCGGTCGGGGAAGGTATTGTTCGTTTCCTGAGGAAAGCCCGGCCTTGGGCAGAGCGAGGCCGCTTCGATTTTTTCAACTGCCAAGAACCCGAAGTTCTGCAGCGGTTGGAGGGGTGCGCCTTGAGGATTTGCGGATTGGGCTCTGGACGCGGGCGGATCGAGCGCTTACATCTCGGCCATGACCGTTCGCACTCGTTTTGCCCCTTCGCCCACCGGCTACCTGCACGTCGGCGGAGCCCGCACGGCTTTGTTTAACTGGCTTTTCGCCCGCAAGCATGGCGGGACCTTTGTGCTGCGGGTGGAGGACACCGACGAGGCACGGAATACGGAAGAGGCGCGGCAGGCGATTTTCGACGGAATGAAATGGCTGGGCCTGGACTGGGACGAAGGCCCGGAAAAGGGCGGCGCATTTGGCCCCTACTACCAGAGCCAGCGCACGGCGATCTACGACACTTGGTTTGAAAAACTGGTGGCCGCCGGCCGCGTTTACGAGGATGGCGGCGCCTGGCGTTTCCGCTTCGAACGCCAGCCGGTGACGATGCACGACCTGGTTTGCGGCGAGGTGACGATCGACTATACGGATGAGTCTAACACGCCCGACATGGTGGTGAAGCGCTCGGACGGATCCTACGTTTTCCACTTTGTGAACGTGGTCGATGACTTGGAAATGGAGATCACCCATGTGATCCGCGGCGAGGACCACCTGATGAACACGCCCAAGCATCTCCAGCTGATCGCGGCCTTCGGCGGCAAGGCTCCGCAATACGCGCACATCCCGCTGATTTTGAATCCCGATGGCTCGAAGATGTCGAAGCGCGATGCCGGGGCTGCGGTGGCAGACTATCCGCGGCAGGGCTTTCTATCCGTGGCGGTGGTGAATTTCATCGCGCTCTTGGGGTGGAACCCGAAAACGGAGCAGGAGATTTTCACGCTCGCCGAACTGGTGGAGCGCTTCTCCCTGGAAAACGTGAACCGTTCCCCGGGGCGCTTCGATCTGGAGAAGTGCAAGTGGGTCAACCAGCAGCATTTGTTAGACGTGAGCGTGGATGACTTCGCCATCGCATCCCGGCCGTTTGTGGAAGCTGCGGGTCTGCCGATTCCAGAAAACTACCCCGCGGTGATCGCCGCGGTGAAGGACAAGGTCCGCTTGTTCAGCGACGTGCCGGCGGCAGTGGATTTCCTGCTGAAGGACGATTTTTCCTACGATGAGGACGCGGTCGCCAAGGTGCGCGGCAATGCTGCGGCTGGCGGCCTGCTAGGCGCGCTGGCAACGGCATTCGAGCCGATCTCTGACTGGTCGGCGGATGCGGCAAAAGCGGCCTTGAATGAAACGGCACAGGCCGCGGGAGCCAAGCCGGGGCAGCTGATGTTCCCGCTGCGGGTCGCACTCTCGGGGCGCGGCCACGGGCCAGACATCGGCGATGTCCTCACGCTGTTAGGGCGCGATCGCTGCGTGGCACGCGTCCGCCACTTCGCAGAAAAACTCAGCTGATCTAACGCGATGAAACAGGTTTACACGATAGGCGATCTCGTCTCGCGGGAAGTTCACGATGCGGGCGCGGCCAAGGGCGCGCGGCTGGCGGTGATCGGGCACCCGATCGCCCATTCGGCCTCGCCGCCGATGCATCAAGCGGCGCTGGATGCGGCGGGGATCGATGCGCGATACATCCGGCTGGACATCGAGCCGGGCCAAGTCGGCGAGGCGTTTGCGCGGATGCGCGCACTGGGCTTCATCGGCTGCAACGTGACGGTGCCGCATAAGTTAGACGCGATGGCGGCTTGCGACGAAGTGCACCCCGATGCTCAGGCACTCGGCGCGGTGAACACGATCCGCTTTGATGAAGACGCGACGCGCGGTTTCAACACCGACGGGCCGGGATTTGCCCGCGCGATCGAGGATGACTTTCATGCGCCGCTGGCATCGCTGAAAGTCGCCGTAGTTGGCGCTGGAGGCGGCGCGGGTCAGGCGATCGCCACGCAGGGCTGCCTATCAGGCATCGCCAAGCTGGTGGTGGTGAATCGCACTGTGGCCAAGCTCGGGCCGCTCGTCGCGCGGGTGCGCCTGCTCAGCCCGCAGACGGAAATTGTCGCGCTCTCCTTCGATGATCCATCGCTGGCGGACCATTGTTTGAGCTGTGATTTGATCGTCAACACCTCCTCAGTCGGCCTGAAAAGCGGTGACCCACCGATCGTGCCAGTCGCTTGCCTGAAGAAGGAGCACCTCGTTTACGACACCATCTATCAGCCAGCAGTCACGCCCCTGCTCGCCATGGCAAACACTCTCGGGTGCCGCACGGCGAATGGGGTCTCGATGCTTTTGAATCAGGGCGCACTGGCGTTCCAGCTATGGTTCCCCGGGACGACTCCCCTGCCCACGATGCGCGTGGCGCTGGGTCATTTGTCGAGAGGCTAATCGCTAACTTCCAGGCCGGGCTCATCGGTGGAATACCAGTGGCAGGCGACGACTTCTTCGAGCTCGAAGTGGCGCTCGTCGTTTTCATCCACACGCCGGACCTTGACGCGAACGCGAATGATGCCCTCCGGCTCGTTGCTGGCGAGCTCCACGCCGAAGGCGCGTTTGCCGGCTTTTTCCAGTTTAAAGGCGGCTTCGAGCAAGCGGCCATTTTTGCTATCGCGCGGAACGAGGAACTCAGGCGAGTGGGATCCAAGCTCGCTGGGGTGGCCGAGGTGTGGCGCGTAAAAAACGATGCTGATCGCGTCGGCATCTTTCATCTCTTCCGCAAGGCGCCGGCGGGCTAACAAACGGAACTCCCCGTGCGCGTCGCCACCGCCCGCTAGAAACAAGGGCCACGGGTGCGTGCTGTAGCGAGCAAAGTGATCCCAGTCGAGCCGCCACTCGCCGTTTTCTTTCACAAACACGCTATCCAGCTGGAGACCCTCCTTGGAGCTAAAATTCGCCTCAATGGCATCGCCCGATGGCAGGTGGAGGACCGCGGCCCGGGTCTGGCTAAGGGTGCTCGCGTCAAGGCTGAGCAGAGGATTCAATTTGTAAAACTCCGCCATGCGGGCCGCGGTAGCGACCGGGGCCAGAACATACTGGTTGCGGCCTTCGGGGGTGCCCGAACTGATAAACTGCGAAATGGCGCGGTTGCATGCCGGCATCCCCTGATTCAGGAGGGTGGCACTTTTCTCGGCGTTGACATCGCTCACTTGGCTTTCGCCGATCGTGGGATCGTCACTTCTCGGAGGATCTTCGTTCAGAAGAGTCACCACTTTTAGGAAAATGAGAAAAATGAGGGTCGCACAAATAACGACCAACTTGGTGAGCAGGCTGTAGCTGGGCTTCTTGTCGCGGGCCCTGGGTTTCTCGCTCGTCCCCAATCTGGTTCTCTTGGGTGTATCGCTGACGTTGCGCTGCGGCAGCGCAACCACGGGAGATGGATTTTGGCCGCACTCCGAACAGCGGTGACCGAAAGCACCAGCCGCAGATTGGAACAACGAGCCACACTGGCCGCAATGAAACCATGAGATGTTTTTGCTGCTCGTCATTTCAAGGGGTAATCGAGTCGATGTGAAGAACCTGCCCAATCAACCACTGGTTGGGCAGCGCCGCGGAAGGTCCACGCTCCAATTGGAGCGCGATGCTCCGCGAGCCTTGCGCCTCTTGAACGATTTCACCTTCGTGAAAGAGCGATGTGGCACAAACCTCCGCCGTGCTGCCACGCCGCGCATAGCACCAGATGGCGATTTTTTCGTCGGGCGAAACCAGCCGATAGCTCTGATAGTCCTCCTCGGGCCAGACCGCGCTGTAAAAATCGGCGACAGAGATTTGCCCGCGGATCTCGCTGGCGTCGCCCTTGTTATTTGCTAACTGCTCGAAGGATGCGGTGCCGAATGAACTGGTGGCCTGCCAATCTAGCAGAATCCGGTTGTTGTCATTGGTGAAATAGGCACTGAACTTCGAGCCGTCTGGGAACCCCCCCTGGAGAAGCCCGCAGGCATGACCCGCGGCTTCAAACACGGTCCATGAGGGCTCGGCAACGGGAGTCCACCCAGTGGAAACCCCCAGCGGATGCCAGTGGCTGCGGAGCGTTTCCTTTAAAGCCGCGCCATTTCTGACCAACGGCACGACCTCGTCGACGTGCACCGCTTGCGAGTAAGCACGGAAAACCTGCATGGCCTCTGGCTGCTTTGTTAGCAGCTGTTCCAGAGTTTCCGCGTTCTCGACCTTGCTTTCATTTTCCACTTCCAGCACCCGATTCGCCGTCTGGGCTCGCGGGGCGTTTGGAGCATTGATCAATGGCAAAAGGACCATCACCAGAATGACCAGCGCCGTGATCGCTGCCCCGGCGCCAGCAATCCACCGCGCCGAGGGGCGCTGAGACAACCCCCAGTTCTGGCCTTCGCCCGCTGCATATTTCGAGCCATTTTCGCGCTTCGGCCGCTCGTGAAACGCGGGACGCCGCTCAACTTTTGGTGCCGCAGGAGCTTCCGGCTCCAGCCGCACGACGCTGCGGTTCAGCCTCTGGACTTCCAGCCGGCCGACCGAATCAACCGCCTCACTGCAGAAGGGATTCTCCCCGATCCGCAATCCGGTCTCGGCCACCGCCCTACTGGCAGCCGGCTCCAAGGGCGCACGCCTAGCTGGCAAAACGAGTGAGGCCGCCTTGGCTTTAGCGTCGGGCCCACCCGTGCCCAACCACCCGCCCCCCGGGATAATCTCCGGGACGTAATGGATGGATTCGCGCGGGCTGGAATTCATGTAGGGTATAATCGCTAAGTATCGTGGGAATAATAGTTGCCCCATGCAAGCGGTGATTCCATCTATTTTGCAGAGAGCTGACGATCCAGCGCCGCGTCCATGGCTTGTTCGACGAGCCGGGCCGCGAGCGCCTCTGTCGCGATGTCCAACCGCTGCACTGCGGCTTTCAGCGGATTCGCCGCACCGCCCGCCAGCGCGTTTCTGACGGCCGTGGCCGCAGATTCGATCTCCTCGCGCTCGGCGTCCTCCGCCAGGCCTTGGTCTAAAACCGCCTCCACCGCCGGCAATAATTCCTCCGCCTTCATCTTGGCCTCGGTGAAAACCCGCTCCGCCATGTCGGAGAATGCGTGCTCCACCGACTCGCTGACCATGGTTTCTACTGCCGCGTCATCGACATTCACCGCCGCGCTTTCGATTCGGATGACTGTATCAATTCCCGTCGCGACATCGCGGGCCAGCGCTTCCAGGATTCCGTTTTCGTCGATTTTGAACTGCACTCCCACCCGCGCCTGGCCCTTGGGCGATGGCGCAAACGGCACGTCGAAGTTGCCCAGCTCCCAGTTATCCTTCGCCATTTCGCGTTCGCCTTGCAGCACCCGCACCCGCATCGCCGCCTGGCCGTCGGCCGCGTTGGTGAACATTTCCCCCGCTTTGCAAGGAATCGTCGTATTGCGCGGAATCAGCACGTTCATCAACCCGCCGAAGGTCTCGATCCCCAGACTCAGCGGCGTCACATCCAGTAAAATCACCTGCCGCAAAGCACCACCCAGCACCCCGCCCTGAATCGTCGCACCGAGGGCGATCGCCTCATCCGGGTGCTGCGAAATATCCGGCTCGCGGCCGAAAAGCTCCGCCACCGCGCGGCGCACCGCAGGCATCCGCGTGCTGCCGCCGACGATTACCACCGCACTCAAATCCTCTGGCTTCAGCACCGCATCCGCCAGCGCTTGGCGGCAAAGGCGCAGCGTTTTGGCGATCCATGGCGCGGCCAGCTTTTCCAGCTCCTCCCGCGTGATCGCCGCTTCCACACTGCGGCTGCCATCGTAAAACGGCACGCGGAAGACCGTCTGTTCGCTTTCAGAAAGTGCCAGCTTCACCCGCTCGGCCTCCGCCATCAGGCGGATTCGCGCCGTAGCGTCGATCTCCCCGAGACCCGCCCGCTCCACCACGTGCGCGAGGATCAGCGCATCCAAATCGTCGCCGCCCAGCCGCGTGTCGCCGTGGGTCGCCAGCACCTGGAACACCCCGTCCTGCATTTCCAAAATCGAAAGATCAAAAGTACCGCCGCCCAGATCATAGACCGCCACCCGCGCCTGGTCGTCGAGTTTGTCCAAGCCATAAGCCAGCGCCGCCGCCGTCGGTTCGTTGAGGATGCGCACCACCTCCAAGCCCGCCAGCTCGCCCGCGCGTTTCGTCGCCGCGCGTTGGGCATCGTGGAAATAGGCAGGCACCGTGATCACCGCCTTGGTGATTTCTCCGCCCATCCGCCATTCCGCGATCCGCTTCATCTCGCGCAGAATCTCCGCGCTGATCGCCTCCGGTGATAGGCCCAGCACCCGCGGCAGACCATCGCCGCCCGCAGCCACCGCCACTGGGAAATTCTCCTCCACCTCACTCGCCCGCCGCCCCATCAGCCGCTTGATGCTGGTGACGACCCGATTCGGCTCCAGCGCCCGCCGCCGCAGCGCCTTTGCCCCCACCTCGATCGTCCCATCCTGGCCGATCCACACCGCGCTCGGCGTGATCCGGCGGCCGTCCTCGTTGGCCAATAAAATTGGAAACCCCGAATCCACCACCCCCACCGCGGAATTCGTTGTCCCCAAATCAATGCCCAAGATCAGTTCGCTCATCGCCCCGACTTTCGCGCCGCACGCGACTCCAGTCAACGACAGGGAGCCCTTTTTCGTCACCTAAATGTCTTGCCTCACATCCCGCCAACTGCTTATATCTCCCCGACGCAGGGAGTCGGTAATCCAAAGATCACCAGCTTTCTGGGTTAGTTGTTAGTAATGTAACGCCTCACAGCGCTCGCTTAATTTTAACTTTCCACGGTAGGAATTAAGCAGCGTTCGTAGGAGTCGTGGCAGGCATTTAACCACTGGCCCACACGCCAGAGCTGGCCGTTTCCGCTCGCTCAATAGGGCATCGCTCCATCCGCTATACAGCCAACTGTCGCGGCGCCATCTCCGGAATGCCAAGTTTTTGTGACACGCCCGGGCGATAGGTGTTGTCCCACAGCACGACCAACACAAAGGATCCAGCCGCGTCCAAAAACTCAAAAAAACCTGATTTCCTATCTTCAATCCCTCTTCCATCTGCGTTCATTAACGTCCGTCTGCGGTTGAAATTTCTTTGAAACGCAGGTGCCGCGCTTTCACGCGAAATGAGCATCCCCACTGCTGGAGGGGATCTTGCTTGAGGCGGGAGCAGAAAGGTTGTGGAATCGCGGTTGCGTCGCGGGTTTTGGCAATTGACTTTCAATGGCTGATGGCTTTGATGGTGACTCTAATGAGTCATCTAAATCGGCTTTCTGGGAGGTTTTTACCTGCGCGGGTTTATGCGCGATGGACTTGGGCGGTTCGTTTTGGGCTGCTGGCGGTTCCGTTGGTGCTGTTATTGGCGGGTGGGTTGGTGCTTTACCTGACGCCTAACCGTTATGAGAGCACGGCCAAGTTTGAGTATGTGGGCCAGCGCTCGCCACGGGTCGCCGCGGCTTTACTGAAATCCCGCAATGTGATCGATCTCGTGAGCAACCAGTTAGGACTGAGGGAGCGCCTGCATCTCGATTTCGAAACGCTGACCGAGCTCATCACAGGCAATATGGATGTCAGCGTGGATGAGGCGACGGGACTCATCGAGCTGAAGGTGACGAATACCCAGAAAGATCTCGCGCGCGATCTCGCGGCGGAACTGCCGAAGGCGCTGGAGCACTATGAAAAGTCGGTGACTACTGCGGCCGTCCAGCTGCGGATCGATGCGATTAAACGATCGCTCGATGAGTTGGAGGAAGGCGTCAGCGAGAAGCAGAAGGCGCTGCGGCGATTGATCGAGGTGCGCGGGCCTCATGCGCCGGACACGATCCCGCAACTGGATCTGGATGTGGCCCGCGGGGCATGGGAATACGCGCAGCAACGCGTTTTCGATCGTCAGGCTCAGCTCGCGGATGCGCAGCGGGAGCTGTCGGATCTGGGGCACTGGGTGGTGATTCACACGCAGCCGCAGATCTCCCAAGCGCCGGTGGGCAAAAACTTCGATGAATCATTAGGCGCATTGATCTTGCAAGGGATGGGGGCGGGACTGGCGGTGGCGCTGCT
>CAJXYV010000109.1 GCA_913063525.1 uncultured Verrucomicrobiota bacterium | reverse complement strand
AAGCCTGCAGGAATGCTTACAGAAAACACGCCAAACGCACCACCCGTGAAATAAACCGTTGGAGCTGACGTGTAGTCCGAGCCACCATTGGTCACAACAATCTGCGAGATTTGCTGGAAAAAAGACGTGCTCACCGCTTTGCTGAGCGTCAAGGTCCGTGCTCCTTTATCAATATCAGCGATCGCAGTTCCTTGTGGCAGTCCCGTTGCGATCAAAGGGCGAAACTTTGTGAACGAATTGATATCGGCCACATTCCGAAGGACGAGCTGGCCGGGAGTCAAATCTGCAAATCCACCACTGGCAATTTCGCTACCGTTGTAGCCAACGGGAGAACCTGAACCAGAAACAAGCCACTGAAACTGTCCTTGAATTTGACTGTCTTTGGCACCGATCCAAAGGGAACTTGCAAGATTGAATTCTGGATTATAATTGATCGGAAACGGTGTCGGCGGAATAACCGACTGAATCCCACGTTTGACGTCGATCAATTTTTGAGGGCTGTCGATGATAACAAGCCTGCCCCCCCGTTTGGCAGCATCGGCTACCGCCTCGTCGAAGGTATATGGTTCAGAGATGATCGAATAAGGATACAGCTCTTGTCGATCGGTCAGCCCGTCGCCGTCGGAATCCGCATCGTAAGGCATTGTCCCCAGCAGCAACTCTTCAGCGTCGGACAGAAAGTCACCGTCGGTATCTTGCTGTTGAGCGTGAACTGCGGGAGAGAAGGCTAGAGCCGAGATGACAGCGAGCGGCAATGCTCGAACAAAATAGGGTTTCATATAGGTTGGAAAATGTCTTAGCAGGGTCCGTGAAAAGAATTACCCCGCAAATCTGAGGAGGAAACCGGCCGCCGCCAAGAAAAAAACCCGCGCGGACGCACATTGTTTTCGGAAGGCGAAACTTCAGCGAATTTTCATTCACGATCAGCGGCTTAGCTAAGCGGATAAACGCTGGCGGAAATTCATCCGGGCGAGATTCCGGCGGCTCGTATTTACTGGGGATTTACCGGTGCCGGCGGTTAAAGTGGCAATGGGAAAGCTGAAAGCAGCAAAACCGGATGAGAATTTTCAGTCGTAAAAGGCGGATCTCAGAGTGCGGAGTGCGGAGTGCGGAGTGCGGAGCGCGGGATGGAAGATCAGATGCATTCCGCATTCGCATGCGTCTCAGATTTGGATTTTCAAACTGCAGATGGATAGGATTTACGCAGATTCAAACAGATGAAAAAAGCAGTGCTCCCCTGTGAAAAATCAGCGGTCTCGTCTTTCATCCCTTTTTCCATCTGCGTCCATTAACGTTCATCTGCGGTTGAAATTTCTTCGAAGAAAAAAATCAACCACGGAGACGGGGAGAAAGAGGGGGGTCACGGAGATTTTCAAAATGAAACTTTGCTGATTTTTGCGCCTTTTTGCGCCTTAATTTCGGCCTCCGAAACTCCGGCATCTGAAACTCCGAAAATCCCTCCGCGCATCTTCCTCCGCGACCTCCCCGCCTCAGCGTTTCGCTTTAGTCCAATCCCCCCCCTCTTCTTTGCGCCCCATCGCGGCCTTTTGCGGCTTGGCGGTAGATTCTTGTCCACACCGAAGCAGCAATTTCAGACTTGGCGCTTGGAAACTGGCATTCAACGCGCTATCAACATCGCCATGCACGACGCCCGCATCGACGCCCTCGCCCGCCAATTGGTCCGCTATTCCACCTCGCTTAAAAAGGGCGAAAAAGTCCTCATCGACCTTCACGACGTGCCGGACTCGATCGGGCTGGCGCTGATCCGCGAGGTCCGCGCGAAGGGCGCGCTGCCGTTCATCCGCATCCACCAAGGCCGCCTGACCCGCGAAATGATGAAGGGCGCGGAAGAAACTCAATACGAAATCCTGAGCAAGCACCTGCTGGCGGAGATGATGGACATGGACGCCTACATCGCCGTGCGCGGCGGCCAAAATATCGCCGAAAACTCGGACGTGCCGGCCGAACGGATGCGGCTGGCGATGAAACACATGCGCCAAGTGCTAGACCACCGGGTCAAGCGCACCAAGTGGTGTGTGCTGCGCTGGCCCAGCGCGTCGATGGCGCAGCAGGCCGGGATGAGCACCGAGGCGTTTGAGAAATTTTACTTCGACGTCTGCCTGCTGGACTACAAGGCGCTGCTGCCGTCGATGAACGCGCTGAAAAAGCTGATGGACCGGACCGAGAGTGTGGAGATCAAAGGCCCCGGCACCGACCTGCGGTTCTCGATCAAAGGCATTAAGGCGATCGTCTGCGGCGGCAACTACAACATCCCCGACGGCGAGGTTTTCACCGCGCCCGTCCGCGATTCGGTGGAGGGCTACATCTCTTACAACGCGCCGACGATCTATCAGGGCATCCCCTTCGACTCGATCCGTCTAGAGTTTTCCAAGGGTAAAATCGTCAAGGCCGAGGCGGGTTCCAAGACCAAGGAGCTCAACAAAATCCTCGATAGCGACGAAGGCGCGCGCTACATCGGCGAGTTTGCACTGGGCTTCCACCCGAACATCCGCGAACCGATGCGCGACATTTTGTTCGACGAAAAAATCGCGGGATCCTTCCACTTCACCCCCGGCCAGGCCTACGAGGAGGCCGACAACGGCAACCGCTCGCAAGTCCACTGGGACATGGTCAACATCCAGCGCAAGGACTGGGGCGGCGGCGAGATCTACTTCGACGGCAAGCTCATCCGCAAAAACGGCGTTTTTCTCGCCAAGGCGCTGGAAAAGCTGAACGGCTGAGTGCGGAGTTTCGAGCGCGGAGTGCGGAGTTTTTGCGGACGATGTGGAGCGAGGCACGAGGCCGGGTGGGCTGGGCTTCTTTCTCGCCAAAGGCTTGCAGGGGCTTGTTTCCGGACCCCATTGTCCCGGCATGACGAACAGCTTGGAGACGTGGATGAAATTTGCCAATGCGGCGCAGTCCTGCGTGCCGATCCTCTCGCTCTGCGCCTACGTGCCGCAGTGGCATAAATTACAGCAAACCCGCAGCAGCGGCTCGATCTCCCTGGTCGCGTGGGCGATCTGGTTCATTTACTACTCGATCGCGGTATTTTACTCCTTGATCCTGCTCTTCGTCACCGGGCGAGGCGTGGCGTTGGTGGCCACCACCTCGGTGGGGCTCGGCTGCGTCTTGTTGACCATGGGCCTGATCTGGCGCTTCCGCGATCGCGCCAAGTAGGCCCGGTGCCGCGCAACGCCGCCGTATCACGAACCACCGCACTCGCGCCGTTGCGTCTCTTTCTCCCATTCCAGCCCGCCTGCTGCGTGCCAACGTGGAAGGATTTCTGCGGCACTGCGGGAGAAGGGACTGCTTGCGGGGAGCTGTCCGCGCCTTGTTTGGCTGGCTCGGATGCGGGATCGGCTTGGTTTTTTGGGTTAGTGGCTTGTCCGCGCGAGAGTTTGGGACGCCGCGCAGGGGAATTCCATCGGTTCGGTGCAACCGTGGATGAGTCGCGCGTGTTTTTGGACTGGAATGTTGCAAATTAGAACGGGAGAAACGCGAATCTCCCTTTCACATTTGCTCGGGAGAACGGGAGAATTGCAATTCTCCCTTATATATTTGCGTCGGAGAACGGGAGAAACACGATTCTCCCTTTTACATTCGTGTCGTAGAACGGGAGAAACGCAGAAATCCCTTTCACATTCGCTCGCGAGAACGGGACAAACGCGATTCTCCCTTTCTCTTTTGCGCGGGAGAAAGGGAGAAACGCGAAAATCCCTTTCTGATTAACGTAAGAGAAAGGGAGAATTACGATTCTCCCTTTCTCATTTGTCTGCGGGCAGTCGGAATCACCCGCGGAGCGTTGCTGATTCGTGGTCTACGGATCGTCTTTGGCGCTTTACCCATCCCCATCCTTCAAATCCGATGCCAAGAGTCTTCCCTTCTGTTGCCGATCAGATCCATGCCATTCGTCTTGCGTGGCGGCAGGCTTCGCCCAGTGCCGTGATCGCTGGTATGACGCTGGCGGAGTTTGAAGCGGCGACGACGGAACCGCTTGCCACGCGCCAGGAGATCGAGCGTCTGAACATCCAGCTAAACTGCGCGCGGACGAAACGCGACATCGCGGACGTGGCGGCCAGAGATTTGCTGGAATTGGTGGTGTCCGGCGTCAAAGGTACGCCCGAGTTCGGCGCGAATAGTGTGCTTTACGGGCTGCTAGGCTATGTCCGCCGCAGCGAGCGGAAGACGGGCAAGGTCCGCAAAACGCGCCCGAGCCCGCCGTGGATGCGCTTAGCGTTGCCTAAATAATCCCTTGCATCTGTGCGTCAATGGCGTATGTTGGGTCTGAGCCAATGATTTTCTATGAGACTGACGTTTTCACAGCCAGAATTGTCGAGCTTATCGACGATGAGTCCTACACGGCGCTCCAAGCCGTTCTCATTGCCGATCCAGAAGCTGGCGACCTCATTCCAAAGACAAGGGGGCTTCGTAAGATCCGGTGGATGGGAAGTGGGCGCGGCAAGCGCGGCGGCATACGGGTCATTTATTACCTTGTCTGCCAAGACGAGATTTTAATGCTTTACGCCTATCCCAAGAATCAAAAGTCGGATTTGAGTCCGCGCCACTATCAGATGCTTAGAGAACTTGTTGAAGAACACTTGGAACCATGAACGAGAAAGATTTTGATTTACTGTGCGAGAGCATCCGCCAAGCAGGAGAAATCCGTCGCGGGGTGCGCAAGCCGTCGAGAACATTTGTAATTGAGGATCCCAACCCAAAAGCTATTCGCGAGCGTTTAGGACTATCACAATCCCGATTTGCATCAATCATCGGTGTGAGTGTGCGAACGCTCCAGAATTGGGAGCAAGGGCGCCGTGAACCAGAAGGGCCAGCGAAGGCGTTACTTCGTGTAGTGGACCGAGAGCCGCAAGCTGTATTACACGCCCTCCACGCCAGCTAAAATTAGAAGGCGAACAAGACGCTCCATCCAACGGCGGGTATCGTCCTTCTTTGAATTCGGGCTTCCATTCCCGCCGTGGATGCGCTAGGCGTTCTGTTATAAAATGAATTTCTTCCTTCTGCGACTCTTAAGCTATTCCGCAGCCTTACTGCTATCTTTCGCAGTCGGGATCTTAAGAGTCGCGCAAAACGGATGGTTTGGGAGTAGCGATCTATTGCCCTACGCCATTTACTGCATCCCATTCGCCTTCCTTCTTTGGGCGAGTTCATCCCTCTTTTTTCGAATGACGCGCCAATGGCGCCCATGGTTGGCGACTCCGATCGGTTTTATTATGGGAGCAATCGCAGGGTTTATCGGCACTTATGCCGTGGCAATCGTGCTTGGCCCTTGGTTTGGGGCTATGAGCGTTCCTGTGCTTAAGAGCTGGTGTGTGACAGCCTCAATTTTTATTCCGCTTGTATACCTCGTTCGAAGAGATGGATTGGGGAAGATGTCGATAGGTAGCGGGATTGCTTTATTGGGGGCTGGACTGGCATTTTTCTTTGCGATCTCTCCTTTATGGTCGCTCGCAACCAGCAACCAACACCTGATCACGGCATTCTTCCAACATGTTCCCGGAGATGATGAACTAAAGATTGATAGTGAGCCTGACTGGTTCACCAACGAGGATCGTGAACTGCTAGTGAGTAGTGGTCTCAAGGGTCGGCTGGATTGCTTTAGTAGTGGTGGTAGTAATTCAACGGAATGGCCATGTGCAAAAGCATTTGTTATCTTCACCTCTGATTTGTCCGAGACGGTTCGTCTGCCACAGCCAAAGCATTCGACAATCCTTTATGTACAACGTGGTGATGGGTTTGTCGTCCTGCCTGAAGGGGTGCCTACTTTTAATAGATCGCTGGAGTTTTACGAGGATGAATATGGATGGCACTACTGGGTTGAGCAGGCATCGGGGGCCAAGAGTGGCGGCGGACTCAGACTCAAAACAACAAAGCCGAACAAGGCGGTAGACTCAACGCGCTAGCGTGCGTGAGTCACCTCGACGTTGGGCATCTTGTTTACAGTGGGTGGTGGCGATGCCGTTAGCAATCCGCTCGGCAACAGTTCCATCGCGGCGGTGTACGATAATCTCACCCCTTCCCGAAGCAATCCTTCAGGCTTCCTTCACGGCGGCTTCGCAGGTGGGCACGATTTTAGGAACGCGCGATGCCCCCTGACGGGTGATCGCCCATTGACCTGCCCGCGAAATCACGTGCAGTTTGCTGGTGGTCGCGTTTTTCTGGATCATGGAAGTTTAGCGAAAGCCGGGTGAAGGATTGGATCTTTTATGATTCGATAAGATAATGCTGATCCAAGGGTATGCAACGGAATTTGGATCACACCTGCACGGGCACAAGGCGCAGCTCCACTTTGCGCCCGAGCGCTGCGGCTGCCTTGCCGAGGCTGGCGACGGTGAGCGATGGGTTGGTTGGGTCGAGGATTCGATCCAGCGCGGCACGACTGGTCTTCATGCGTTCGGCCAATTGCTTTTTGGTGATGCGTTCCTGGCTGATGGCTTCCTGAAGCTGAATGGCGACGGCCTTTTTGAGGGCGAGAATTTCGACCTCGGCCAGCAGTCCTTCAGTTGATAGGAACTCGCCGAAGTCGCTGCCTCGGTGTGGATTGGTCGAGATCATTGGGAAAAATGTATCATTTATGATACGTTCGTCAATGGGCGTTTTGTGGGTTTCCCGCCGGCTGAAGCCGGTACTCCTTTGAGAAGAACAAAAAAGCCTCCTGTTTGCACAGGAGGCTTTTGATGTCCTTGGGAGCGGGGTTCGCTCTCTCGGGATTAGGTGGTCTTTTGGGCGCGCTTGCGGGCGCTGGCATCGAGGATGCGCTTGCGCAGGCGGATGTTGAGCGGGGTGGCTTCGACGAGTTCGTCGGCATCGATGTACTCGATGGCGCGTTCGAGGGAGAAGCGCAGCGCTGGGGTGAGCTTGGAGGTTTTGTCCTTGCCCGAAGAGCGCATGTTGTCGAGGTGCTTTTCCTTGACCGGGTTGACCGGAAGGTCGCCGACGCGTGGGTTTTCGCCGACGAGCATACCGCCGTAGACTGCATCGCCAGGAGCGACGAAGAGGGTGCCGCGGTCTTCAAGCATTTGCAGCGAATAAGGGGTGGCGGTGCCGGAATCCATCGAGACGAGCGTGCCCGTCGTGCGGTTCTGGATTTCGCCAGCGTGCGGGGCGTATTCCTTGAACAAGTGGCTCATGATGCCGTGGCCGGAGGTCAGGTTGACGAGTTCGGTTTCGAAGCCGATGAGTCCGCGGGTCGGGATGTTGGCTTGGATGAAGACGCGGCCGCTGGCCTCGGTGTCCATGTGTTCCATCAGGCCTTTGCGGTTCATGAGGATCTTGAGGATGCCTTGGGTGTAGTCGCCAGGGGCTTCGACGTAGAGCGTTTCGAATGGTTCGAGAAGTTTGCCAGCGTCGTCGCGGCGGAAAATCACGACCGGGCGGGAGACGAGAACCTCGAATCCTTCGCGGCGCATTTGCTCGACGAGGACGGCGATCTGCATCGCTCCGCGGGCGGAGACGTTGAAGAGGCCGGCGGTGTCGGTGTCTTCGACGGTGATGGAGATGTTGGTCTTCAACTCGCGCATCAGACGGTCGCGGATGGCGCGGGTGGTGACGTGTTTGCCTTCTTTGCCGGCGAGTGGGCCGTCGTTGATGGAGAACTGCATCGAAACCGTTGGCGGGTCGATGGCGACGAAAGGAAGTGGCTCGATGCTGCTGTCACCGGCGATGGTCTCACCGATTTGGACGTTTTCAATGCCCGCTGCGATCCCGACGATGCCGCCTGCGCCGCAACCTTCGGAGTCGGTGGTGGCGAGACCGGAGTAGGTGAAGGTCTTGAGGACTTTCGACTGGGTCTTGGTGCCGTCGCCGCGGAGGAGGTGGATGGTGTCGCCCTTTTTGATGCTGCCGCCGAGGACTTTGCCGATGGCAACGCGACCGACGTATTCGTCCCACTCGATGTTGGAAACGAGCATCAGGAACGGTGCATCGGGATCGGCCTTGGGAGCAGGGATGTGTTCGACGATTTGCTTGAGGAGCGGGATGCAGTCCTTGCGCTCGTCGTCCGGGCTGTCCATGAAATAACCGTCACGGGCGGAGCCGTAGGAGAATGGGGCGTTGAACTGGTCTTCGTCGGCGTCGAGGTCGAGGAAGAGTTCGAGCACCTGGTCGCGGACCTTGGCTGGATCGGAGAGTGGGCGGTCGATCTTGTTGATGACGACGATCGGCTTGAGGCCTTCTTGCATCGCCTTGCGGAGAACGAAGCGGGTTTGCGCCTGCGGGCCGCCGGAAGCATCGACCACGAGGATGACGCCATCGACCATTTTCATGACGCGCTCCACCTCAGCACCGAAGTCGGCGTGACCCGGGGTGTCGACGATGTTGATGGTGTAACCGTTCCAGAGAATGGAGGTGTTTTTCGCCTTGATGGTGATGCCCTTTTCGCGTTCGAGGTCCATGGAGTCCATGGCGCGCTCGGTGGTGGCTTGGTTTTCACGGTAGGTGCCGCCGGCTTGGAGAAGCTGGTCGACCAGTGTGGTTTTCCCATGGTCAACGTGGGCGATGATGGCGAGATTGCGAATTTTCAGATCAGACATGACTATGGGATAAAGGTGGCCTCCGTGCGAAGGGGGCGGGGCTATGAACGGTTTTTCCGACCATGGCAAGGCGGGATTGCGGGTAAATGCTTAAATTAGAAAAGCTGAAATCGGGAGGAATGAGGACACCGGGGCAATCGGGGCGCGGCGTTTTAGGCGGCTGTGCGGCCTTGGTATCCGTTTCCGCCTCGCCGCAGTCCCCGAACCCTGCGCAGCCACGCCGACAGGATTGGGGGGCTTCGCCCGTGATGGAAATCGGACTTGAAGGCAAGCGGTCATCGGCTATCTTCAAACCATGATTGCCGAGAATAAAGTCGTTTCTTTGGGGAACCTCCATGACGAAGTCTTGGAGTTGAAGAAAGCCGTGGTCGAGTTGCGCGCCATGGTTTTGGCCACTGCGCCGGAGTTGGATCGTGCTGCGCGCATCCAGCAAGCGAAGCGCGAAATCTTCACGGAATACGATTCCCTGCTTAGCGAACTGGCCAAGTGAATTTGAGGTCATGTTTGATTTCCTTGAAATCGCCGATGTTCTGGACCTTCACGAGGAGTCATTGAAGCGCTACGGCGGGGCGACGGGTCTGCGCGAGCCGGGCTTGCTCGATTCCGCGCTGGCTGCGGCACTCAATACTTTTCTTTATGTACGAGGCGACGAGTTCGATGTGGCGGCAGCTTACGCCTTCCACCTCGCAGAGTCGCAGTGTTTTTTCGATGGAAATAAACGCACGGGCATCGCTGCCGCCCTGTTATTTTTGAAAATAAACGCTGTCCCAGCACACGGCACGCCCGCGATTGAGGTGCAACTCTACGACGCGATGATTGCGATTGCCAAACACGAGCTGGACAAGCCCGGGCTGGCGGCGCTGCTGCGGCGGATCTTCCATGAGCCAAAAGGGTCGCTCCCTCCGGGTCCGTGAAAACTGAAAACTAGAAACTGATCCCGCTTGCCCCCTGTCGCTCGGTATCTAGGCTATTCGCATGTCTTCCACCTTCGGTCAGGTTTTCCGCATTCACACCTTCGGCGAGTCGCATGGTGGCGGCGTCGGCGTTGTCATCGACGGCTGCCCGCCGCGCATTGCGGTTTCGCAGGAGCAAATCCAGCACGAGCTCGACCGCCGCCGCCCGGGCCAATCGGAAATCGTGACCCCGCGCAAGGAGGCGGACACCGCTGAAATTCTCTCGGGCATGCAAGATGGCCTGACTCTCGGTTCGCCCATCGCGATCCTCGTTCGCAATACGGACCAGCGCCCCGGTGCCTACGACGAAATGGCGGCGAAGTACCGCCCCAGTCACGCCGACTATACCTACGACGCGAAATACGGCACCCGCTCCGCCTCGGGTGGTGGCCGCGCTTCGGCCCGCGAAACGATCGGCCGCGTGGCCGCGGCGGCAGTTGCTCGCCAAGTGCTCGACACTTTTCATCCCGGCATCGAGGTGCTTGCGTGGGTAAAGTCGATCCAAGAACTCAACGCTGAGGTCGATCCGCAGACGGTCACGGCGGCAG
>CAJXYV010000108.1 GCA_913063525.1 uncultured Verrucomicrobiota bacterium | reverse complement strand
AAGTCGATCCAAGAACTCAACGCTGAGGTCGATCCGCAGACGGTCACGGCGGCAGATATCGAGTCGAACATCGTCCGCACGGGCGACCCCGCGATGGTCGAAACCATGATCGAGCGCATCAAGGCGATTCGCAACGACGGCAACTCCGTCGGTGGCGTGATCGAGTGTGTGATCCGGAATTGCCCGCCTGGTCTTGGCGAACCGATCTTCGATAAACTCGAAGCCGATCTTGCCAAGGCGATGCTCTCGCTGCCCGCGACCAAGGGCTTTGAAATCGGCTCGGGATTTGCCGGCACCCTGCTCACCGGCCGCGAACACAACGACCCGTTTCGGATGGTCGACGGCAAGGTCCGCACCACCAGCAACCGTTCCGGCGGCGTCCAAGGCGGGATTTCTAACGGCGAGCACATCCTCTTTCGCGTCGCCTTCAAACCGACAGCCACCATCATGTCCGTGCAAGACACCGTCACCTCCGATGGCGAAAACACAGAACTCAAAGGCCGCGGCCGCCATGATGCCTGCGTCCTGCCGCGCGCCGTGCCGATCGTGGAGGCCATGGCCACACTGGTTCTCACCGACCACCTGCTGAGACAGCGCGGCAACTCGGGAAAATAACCTCTAACTTCCAACTTTTTCTATCAGCGCCATTCCTCAGTTCAGCCTCGGCACGGCCGCGCTCATCATCTTCGCGCTGCTTGCTGGCTTTTTCCTGCTGCGCAGCATGACGCGGATGGTCGTTGGCAGCATTGTCCTGACTCTCAGCGCATGGATCGGCTTCCGCGTCTGGCAGATCGCACCCGCACTCTCGTTAGAGTGGACTGGGAAATCGCTGACATGGATCACGAACGGCCTACCGATCGCCACATTTTTCGTCGCGTATTTGATGATCCGCAAAATCGCGCGCACGCTGGCCCGCCCCTTCGGCAAAAATTCAGCAGAAGAGCAACCCCGTTCGTTTGGTTGGCAGCTTTGCCGCATTCTGTTTGCGGTCATTCCCACCGCGCTGATCGGTCTGATCGTCATCGCCCTGATCCACCACGGCGGCACGATGGCCGAGATCCGCGCTTTTTCCGACAAGGCCATCGGATCGAATGACCGCGCACCCGCCAGCGCCATCGAACAGCTCAAATCGTCGGTCGAATCGATGATCCCTGCCGACTGGCTCAAATTTCTCGATCCATTCGCAGAGCCGTCGCGCCTCACGCTGGCCAAACTGATCACCGCCCAATCCGACTCGCCGCTCAAGCCTGTGATCAACCCCCAAACCGGCCAACCGATCCCGCGAGCGATCATCGTCGATAACCCCGAGCTCCAAAACCTTGCCCGCGATGGGAATTTCAGCACACTCCTGCACCACCCGCTGCTGACCAAAGCCCTCGCCGACCCTAAAGTCCAAAAGCTGCTGCACGATCTCCAGCTCTAAACTGAAATAAAATTCACCGCCAAGTCGCAAACCCTCTCCCATTTCAGCTTTCCACTTTCCGAATTTACTCCATGTCCTATCTCGTCACCATCGGCCTCGAAGTCCACTGCCAGGTCAAAACGCAGACCAAGATGTTCTGCGCCTGCCGCACCTCTTTTGGCGATACGCCGAACACGCACACCTGCCCGGTTTGCCTCGGCATGCCCGGCGCTCTGCCCGTGCTCAACCGCGAGGCGATCGAGAAAACCTTGCTCACCGGTCTGATGATCGGCTGCGGCTCGCCTGAGATTTCGAAGTGGGACCGCAAAAACTACTTCTATCCGGACATGCCGAAAAACTATCAGACCACCCAGATGGACCTACCCCTCTGCATCGGTGGCGGAGTGCCGCTTTACGAACATTGCTACCCGACGGACGCGCGGAAATCCGCCATCCCGGCGAAAACAGTTAGACTCAACCGCATCCACCTCGAAGAAGACGTCGCGAAATCGACCCACCTCGGCAACTCCTCGCTCATCGACTTCAACCGCGCCGGCACCCCGCTGATGGAGATTGTCACCGAGCCTGATATTGAATCCGGCGAGGAAGCCTTCGCCTACGTCCGCTCGCTGCAAATGATTCTCCAACAGGGCGGCGTCGCCGATGCCGACATGGAAAAAGGCCAGCTGCGCTGCGACGTGAACATCTCGCTGCGCAAGAAGCCCGAGGATCCGCTCGGTCAAAAAGTCGAGTTGAAAAACCTCAACTCGATCTCCGCGATCCGCCGCGCCATCCATTTCGAGATCCAGCGCCAGACCGAAGAGCTCAACGCGGGCATCCCGCAGATCCAATCCACCCGCCGCTGGGACGATGACCGCGGCGAAACCCAGATGATGCGCACCAAGGAAGACGCGCACGATTACCGCTATTTTTCCTGCCCCGATCTGCTGCCCATCCAGACCGCTCCGCTGTTGGCCAAGGTCCGCCCCCTGGTCCCCGAGCTACCGCACGAACTCGCCGCTCGATTCGAACACGAACTCGGTGTCACCGCTTACGACGCCGCCGTTTTGTCGTCCGACAAACACCTCGCGCGCTATTTCGAGGCAGTCACCTCCGCTGCCATCCCCGGCAAGAAGGTCGCCAACTTCATCATCAACAATCTGCTAGGCACCCTCAACGAGCGTGGCCTCGGCATCGACGATTGCCCCGTTGCGCCCGAGAAACTCAACGCGCTCCTCGTTTCAGTTGAAAACGGCACACTCGCCGCCAACCAGGCGAAGGAAGTTTTCACCGTGCTCTTCGACAGCCCGGGAAAAGATCCTGCTGCGATTGCCGACTCCCTCGGCTTCAAACCTGCCGAGGCCGGCGCGCTCGATGCGCTCTGCGACGAAGTCATCGCCAACAACCCGGCCGAAGTTGCCGCCGTCCGCGCTGGCAACGAGAAACTCCTCAACTTCCTCACCGGCCAAGTGATGAAGACCGCCACCCCCAAGCCGAATCCAAAACAAGTCACCGACCTGCTGCGCGCGCGCTTGTTGTGAGCCTGAAGGACAGAGCTGGCATTATCCGGAGTGGGGCGAACTGCCTTTCAATCACTTGGCTTGTCCATGCCGTATTGCGCGACGACATCACCCTTGACGGCGTGGCGGATTTCTGCTTGCCTGCGGCGTCGGGCTTTTGATCGTGAATCATTTGTCGGCATCCGATTCGGCAATCGAGAAACTCCTTTTCTCGATTCCAATGACTCGGCACATCTGCCTCAAAACCGATTTTTTCACTTATCTCCATGGACTGGACCTCACCGCTTTGGTATGTATCTTATATTGTCGTCCTCATCGGTCTGGCAGGTTACGGCTCGCACCGTTTGACAATCGTTTTCCTTTATTTGAAGCATTCGCGGAAACATCCTGAGCCGCTAGAACTGTTTAAGGAGTTGCCGCTGGTGACGATCCAGCTGCCCGTTTTCAACGAAATGCACGTGGTCGACCGGCTGCTGGAGTCGGTTTCGGCGCTCGATTATCCGCAGGACAAGATGCAGATCCAGCTGTTGGACGACTCCACGGATGAAACGGTGGACATCTGCCGCGCGGGCATCGAACAACTGAAGGCACGCGGCTTTGACGCGGAGCACATCCACCGCACCGATCGCACGGGCTACAAGGCGGGCGCCCTCGAACACGGCACCCAGTTTGCCAAGGGCGAGTACTTGCTCATTCTCGACGCGGACTTTGTCCCCAATCCCGATCTGTTGCAGAAGACGATCCACTATTTCACGGACAACCACATCGGCATGATCCAGACGCGTTGGGGCCACCTCAACCGGACTTACAACGTGCTGACCCGCATTCAGGCGATGTTTCTCGACGGTCACCTTGAGCTGGAACAGACGGCCCGCAACCGTTCGGGGCGCTTTTTCACTTTCAACGGCACGGGCGGCATCTGGCGGAAATCCTGCATCGCCGACGCCGGCGGTTGGGAACACGACACACTCACCGAGGACATGGACCTCAGCTACCGTGCCCAGCTCAAGGGCTGGCGCTTCATTTTCCTCAATGAGGTGGAGACTCCGGCCGAGCTCCCAGTCGATATGGATGGCTTCAAAAGCCAGCAGCATCGCTGGACGAAGGGTTCCATCCAAGTCTGCAAGAAGGTTCTGCCTGCGATCTGGAAGAGCGATATTCCATTGTTCATCAAGATGGAAGCGACGGCCCACCTCACTTCCAACTTTGCCTATCTGCTGCTCATTTGCCTGTGTTTCCTGATTTATCCGAACCAGCACGCGCAGCCCGATTTCGGCAAATTGACCTATTACATCGTCAACGTGCCGATTTTCTTCTTCTCCTCGGTTTCGGTGGTCCTCTTCTACCTGATGTCCCAGAAAGCGCTGCGCCCCGGCAACTGGTGGCGGGAAATCCCCTATCTGCCGCTGCTGCTGGCTCTGGGAATCGGGATGTCCATCAGCAACGCCAAAGCCGTACTGGAAGCACTTTGCAACCATGAAACCGCATTCATCCGCACCCCGAAATACGGCATCGGCCAGGCAAAGCGTCAGGATTGGAAAAAGAGCAGTTATAAGGCCATGAAAACGCTTACGCCGTTTGTGGAGCTCTTGTTCGGTTTCTTCTTCTTGTTTGTGGTGGTCGAGGCGGCCATGAAATCAAATTGGTCTTCCGCGATTCTTCTGCTTCCATTTCCTGTCGGATTTTTTTACACCTCCTTGTCGTCGCTGGTTCGGATGTTGCCATCCGGCTCGGCGAACGCAGATTCTGTGATGCTGAACCGTAAAACCCCATGACCCGATTCCTCACTTCCCGCCGCATTTCCCTTGGATTATTCAGCCTTCTTGCGGCCGTGGGCCTCAGCAGTTGTGGCTCAAATACGTTCCTGTTTGGCAGTGGTGGGGATATTCGGAATAAAATGATCGTCAGCGTGCGCGATCAGAAAATGTTGCTCGTTTGCGACGGCACTCCCGTCAAATCCTACAAAATTTCGACTTCGAAGTTCGGCGTGGGCGACCGCCCGGGCAGCAACTGCACCCCGCTTGGCCGCCTGCAGGTCGCTAAAAAAATCGGCGATAACGCCCCCATGGGCAGCGTTTTCAAGAGTCGCCGCCGCACCGGGGAGGTCATTCCGCCGAACGCCCCTGGTCGCGATCCCGTCGTCACGCGCATCATGTGGCTGACCGGCACCGAGCGCCGCAACAACAACGCCTTCGGCCGCACCATCTATATCCACGGGACTCCCGAGGAGCGCCGCCTTGGCTCGCCCGCTTCCTACGGCTGCATCCGCATGGGCAGTCGCGACGTGGCAGACCTCTATGCGCGGGTCAGTAAAGGCGCGGATGTCTTCATCATTCGCGATTCGATCAAGGTGGAGAAGCCAAATTCTGACTCTGCATCCACCCCAAAAAGTGCTTTTCCATCCCGCAGTTGAGAAACTCTGAAACATGAGCTTGACACTCGCGCTAAAATTCCTATTTTCCCCCGCCCGCCTCTAGGCAACCAATTTTTTACAACACGACCATGGCCAACCACAAATCTTCAATCAAGCGCGCACGTCAAACCGTCGTCCGGACCGAGCGCAATCGCGCTGAAAAGAGCCGGATGAAGACGCTCCGCAAGAGAGCTCTCACCGCGATCGCTTCCGGCGACAAAGCAGCCGCCGCAGAAGCGAGCTCCGCATTTTCTTCCGTTGTCGATAAAGCCGCCAAGCGCAACCTGATCCACCCGAACAAGGCTGCCAACTTGAAGAGCAAGACGGCGAAGGCATTTGCTGCCATCGCTTGATCGATCGGTTCGCCGTTTAATTCCTATCAACGAAACAAGCGGACCGGTTCACCGGGTCCGCTTTTTTCATTTCGACCATGTCCGAAGCTTCTCCTCCAAACCGCGCGGCGGCTGCTGCGAAAATCGCATCCAATCCTTCGGGCTACAAAGTCTGCGAAGGCTGCGACTCCATCATTGGCAGCGGAGCCGCACTTTGCCCGAATTGCCACAGCTACCGCTTCGACGCCTCGTCCGAACGCGTCGTGTTCCAAGCGCGGCTGCTCGGCGCACGGGAGCAGACCTCGGTCACGGCCGATGATCTGGGCTGAATTGGATAATCGCCAACCCGGATGAGTGACCCGATCGGATTCAAAGAATGGCAAGTGGTTTGCGACGCCTTGTTCAACGGTCGGCAGTCGATTCTCCTGCGCAAGGGCGGCATCCACGAAGGACGTCAGGGATTCTCATTCGCCCACGAATCGTTTTTTCTGTTTCCCACCCGCTTCCACGCGCTCGCCGACCAAGTCCGGGAAGGTGAAGTGAAGGTCTTGCCCGAGTGGCAGCCCGGCGAGATGCTGCGCATCACCCACCACGCCGAGGCGCAGTGGGCGATCACCCTCACCGACTGGCAAAAAGTCGCGGCCCTCGAGCCGCATCACATCTACACCGAAGCCACGGTGCGCGATCGATTCGACTGGCAAGGCAAAGGCATGGCCTCGGGCAGCATCCACCTTGCCTTGGTTCGCGTTCGCCAGCTGGCCACGCCATGGGAGTTCCCTTATGAGGCTCGCTACGGCGGTTGCCGTAGCTGGGTCAATCTTCCCGAGCCGCCTACGGACTGGCGGGAAACGGCGGTGCCGGTGATCCCTGACGATGATTTTGCGACTCTCCAAGCCCTTTTGAAATAAGGACTTTCCTACTCTTCCAGCCAGCGGCCCAGCGCTTCTTCCAGCTCATCGTTGCGCCTGACGTTGAAAGAATCACCTGCGGCGACGGTCACCCGTTTGCCGGCGCTGTTTTGGAAATGCAGCAGGACTTGGGTCTTGCCGGGATGTGCGGCGATGGCGAGCTTGATCTCTAGCAGGTCGCGGTCGCTGTGGCGGGTGGTCCACAGCGTGAGTTCCAGCGGGCCGCTGTGGTTCGCCGCGACTCGTTTGGGTTTCAGCTCGGAGAGTTCGTAACCGGTAAGGCGGCGGCCACCCGTGCGGTCGTCCACTTGGACGTTGCCTTTCAACCTGATGATTTTGCCGGGCTCTAACAACCCAGCGTCGCGTGCGGGCACGAAGGTTTCGCCCCACAGCATGATTTCGCTACTGCCGGTGAAGTCTTCGAGAACGAGCACGCCGAAGGGTTTGCCAGTCTTGGTCATCTTGGAATCCAGCGAGCGGACCATGCCTGCAAACGGGAAGCGTTCGCGCGGGTTCGATAGATCGAGGTCGTCGATCAAACCGATGCGGCGGTACTTGTTGGAGTCGATGACACTGCGGAATTTGTCGAGTGGGTGGCCGGTGACATAGAAACCGAGCAGTTCCTTCTCGTGTGCCAGCCGTTCGTCCTTACTCCACTCCTCGATGGTGGATTCCGAGCGCCTGGACTTGGTCCGCGCTGCGGGTTTGGAAAACTCCATCGAATCGAACATCGATACTTGCCCCGAGGCGCGGTCGCGCTGCGCGGACGAGGCGGATGCGGTGACTTGTTCGAGACGGGCGCACATGCCTGCGCGGGTTTCCTCCGTCCAATCGAGTGCCCCGGCTTTGGCGAGGTTTTCGAGGATGCGCTTGTTGACAACTTTGGAATCGAGGCGTGACGCAAAGTCATCGAGCGAGATGAACTTGCCGTTTTTCTCGCGGTCTTCGATGGCGATGGCCATCGCGCCTTCGCCGCAGTTTTTGATCGCGGCAAGCCCGTAGCGCACGCCCTTCGAACCGTTGAGAAGAACTTCGGGCGCAAAACGCAGCTGCGAGGCATTGAGGTCGGGCGGCAGGATTTCCATACCCATGCGGTGGCACTCGGAAACGAAAACGCCGATCTTGTCGGTGTTGTGAATCTCGTTCGACAACAGCGCTGCCATGAACTCAACCGGATGATTCGCCTTCAGGTAGGCCGTCCAATACGAAATGTGGCCATAACAGGCGGAGTGGGATTTGTTGAATCCGTAACCCGCGAACATCGCGATTTTGTCGAAGATCTGGTCGCCCAGCTTTTTGCCGATGTTGTTGGTCTGCTCCGCGCCCGCGACAAACTTCGCGCGCTGTTTCTCCATTTCCACCGGGTCCTTTTTACCCATCGCGCGGCGCAGAAGGTCGGCACCGCCGAGCGAGTAGCCTGCCAGCACCTTGGCCGCGTTCTGGACCTGTTCCTGATAGATCATCACGCCGAACGTGTCGCCGCAGACATTTTCCAACAACGGATGCTCATACATCGCCCGCGTCCGGCCTTTTTTGACATCCAACATCTGGTCGATGAACTGCATGGCTCCCGGACGATAGACGGCGAGAAGGTCGATAATGTCATCGATCTTTTCGATGGCGTACTTGCGGCAGGTTTCGACCATGCCGCCAGATTCTAACTGGAACACGCCCATCGTTTCGCCGCGGTTGAGCAGCTCGAAGGTTTTCCAGTCTTCGAGCGAGACTGTTTCAATCGCGAAGTCGGGCGTGTGTTTGCGGATGTGTTGCACCGCCTCCTGAATGACGGTTAGGTTTTTCAGCCCGAGGAAGTCCATCTTCAGAAGGCCGACATCGGTGATGGCCTTCATGTCGTACTGGGTCACGACTTCGCCTTCATTGCCGCGGGTCAGCGGGACGTGCTCGTCCAGCGGGCGGTCGCCGATCACCACCCCCGCCGCGTGCACGCCGACGTTGCGGGCCAGACCTTCGAGCTTGGTGGCGTAACTCCAGAGCTGCTGATAGGTGGAACTGCTTTCGATGAGTTCCTTCAGCTCGGGTTTCGCTTCATACTCGTCCTTGAGTTTGATGTCGGGTTTCGCCTCGATCATCTTGGCGATGCGGTCGCCCTCGCCATAGGAAATTCCCATCACGCGGCAGACGTCGCGCAGCACGCTTTTCGCGCCGAGTTTGCCGTAGGTGATAATATGGGAAACGCTACGCTCACCATACTTCTTGCGCACGTAGTCGATGACCTCGACACGGCGGCTTTGGCAAAAGTCGATATCGACGTCGGGCGGGCTGACCCGTTCCGGATTGAGGAATCGTTCGAACAAAAGCCCGAAGCGCATCGGGCAAATGTCGGTGATGCCCATCGCGTACGATGCCAGCGATCCCGCCGCCGATCCCCGGCCCGGGCCTACCGGAATGTCATTGTCGCGCGCCCACTGGATGAAATCGGCGGTGATCAGGAAGTACGAGGCGAAGCCCAGCTGGTTGATGGTATCGACCTCGTACTTCAAGCGGTCGGCGATCTCGGGCGTCTGGGCACGCTCTGCACCGTAGCGTTTGACCAGTCCATCCTGACAAACCTTCATCAAGTACTCCTCGCGCGGGCTGCCGTCGGGCGTGCCGAACTGCGGGTACTTCTCCGAACTCGTCGAATCGAGCTTGAGCGTGACATTGCAGCGCTCGGCGATTTCCAAGGTCGCGTCGCACGCGCCCGGAACATCCGCGAAAATCTCGCGCATCTGCTCCGCCGTCTTGAAGTAAACTTCCGGCGTGTAGTGCATCCGGTTTTCATCGATCACCAAATGGCCCGTGCCGATGCAGATCATCACGTCGTGCGCCTCGTGGTCCGACTTGTGGAGGAAGTGCACATCGTTCGCCGCCACGACCTTGAGCCCTAACTCCTTGGAAAACTTCAGCAGCGAAGGGGTCACCAGCCGTTGCGGTTCCAGCCCGTGGTTGTGCAGCTCGATGTAGGTGTTCTCCTGGCCGTAAATCCGCACCAGCTCCATCAGCGTCTCGCGCGCCTTGTCCTCGTCGCCCAGCCGCAGCCATTCATTCACCGGCCCGGAAATGCAACCGGTGAGGCAGATGATGCCCTTCGAAAATTGTTTCAGCGCCTCGCGGTCCACCCGCGGCTTGCCGTGGTATAGCCCTTCCAGATGGCCCTTGGAAATGAGTTTGCTCAGGTTGTCCCAGCCCTCGTTGGTTTCCGCCAGCAGGGTCATGTGGGTCGCCCGTTTGCGGCCGACCACCTCGCGTTTATCCTCCATCGATCCCGGCGCGAGGTAGATTTCGCAGCCGAGGATCGGCTTCACCCCCACCTTGTGGCAGTCCTGATAGAATTTGATCGCCCCGTAGAGGTTGCCGTGGTCCGTCATCGCCACCGCCGGCATTCCCAGATCCTTGGCGCGCTTGGCCAGATCCTTGGTGCGGATCATGCCGTCGAGCAGCGAAAACTCGGTGTGTAAGTGGAGATGGACGAAGGAATCTGACATCGGGCGGCACGACCCTAGCGATCTCTCGCCAGACCGCAAGCGGAG
>CAJXYV010000107.1 GCA_913063525.1 uncultured Verrucomicrobiota bacterium | reverse complement strand
AGTCGAATCGCGGAGATCTTCCCTGCTGGCTAAATAGTCTTTGATAGCTGAAGCGAGGGGCGTACTTGACTTGATTGCATCCCAATTTTTACGAAAAGCGTTTGCAGCATCGATCAAACTTGCCCCTGTTGGCCCCAATATTTCCTCGGCTTTCAACGCTGCCTCCGCCAAGCTCGGTTTGATAATCAAGCTGTTTCTCCCCATCGCCTTATAGTCTGCCTCCAGCTTCTGGGCGTAGTCTCTTGCTTTGTCGCGCGTAGGGAAAAAGCAGCGTTCCCGCTTCCCCGACGGTGAAAGGCTGAAGGGAATTTCTACCTTCCACCCCCAGCGGGTCTTTTTGTAAGAAAACTCAGGTTTGCGCGGCATAATCAACTAAGAAAGAAGTACCCTAAACTGCCCGTATTGCCACTAAAAAGCGAGAATTTCAAAGCCCCGCGCATATCCGAAGTTTTTGAAGAGTGATCAGGAGGCACTGGAAACGTTCGTTTTCGGTCTGAAAACGAACGTTTTCAAGCTGGCACCGAGCGTTTCCGCTCTGGAAACGGACGTTTTCAGGCTGGCACCGAGCGCGCCGGAAGATTTCTTTGGGCCGAATTTTAGGTGGCACGAGGGTGCCTGCCGAGGGCCTAACGCGCAGCAAAATAGGGCGATGCACCACGCGCGCAGGCTACGCGGCAAAAATAAATGATCCCATCGATGACTTTACGCTTCCCGCGGTCGCTTGAATGAGAATACTGCGCGCGGCCGACGAGGCCACCGGCCGGCTTAGCTCAGTGGTAGAGCAACTGATTTGTAATCAGTAGGTCATCAGTTCGACTCTGATAGCCGGCTCTCTTTTTTAACGACTTAGGAAGGCCGCTTTTTCGCAATTTCCCTTGATCTTGCCTTAATATGCCAGAATTCCAGTAATCTGGACATGGCAAAAGCCTTGAGCTGATTTATGGATTGAAGCACAAGATGAAGGCTACTCGCTCTTTCACCTGTTGAATGAGTCAATCCGTGATCCGTCATGGCGCCGAAACCATTCAAGGGGCAAACGGCGGAGATCTTCAGTGTGCGCAAGGAGATGGCGATCGACCTCAAAGTTCGACCAGTCGTGGCTCAATTCGGTCACGATGGTGGTTGCAAGACCCAGCCCACCCAATTTTGGATGGAAACAAATCTTCCATTCACGGCCCGACTGACAGTGATACCTCGTCACTGACAATGCTGCCTCCAGGCGCGAGAATTCGCACGGAGTAACTGCCCGAATCCGAATTCGACACCGCCGCGATGCGCATCACCGGGTCGATGGCTTCCGGAATATCCGTGCCGTTCTTGCGCCATTGGTAGAGGAACGGCCCTGTTCCGGTAGTTTGCACCGAGAACTCTGCGGCTTGACCTGCGCTTAGGGTCAGACTCATGGGCTGCGTGCTGATCTGTGGCGGGGTTGGAGCTAGAGCTTGGGACGACGGGGCTGCGCGTTCCGCCCGCATGCGGTAGAATAGACGATTGGCCGAGCCACTCACTTCCGGAATCACCTGAATGGTTTTCGTTTCCGTGCTCACACCGCTGGAGACAATCGGATTGAACAAGACACTGACGCCGTTGTGTACCGCTCCGTTAGGAAACCACGAAATCAAATCGGGTGACCATTCGTAACCGTGGGAGATATCGCTGCCGAAAACGGCCGACCTCGAGTGCTCGAGATAAGTGGACCGTCCGTCGGACCGTATGTGGAAGGCGGGTGCTGATGGAACCCGTGGGTCCGTGCCAAACAAGTTTTCAAGCCCATTGCTTACGCCGTCACCATCGGCGTCGTCGTCGAAGCCTGAATGACTGCCCAAGCCACCCAGACTGGCGGCCCATTGATCGTAGCCAGGGTGTTGGCTCAGCACGCGGAATTTGCCCCATTCGCTGCCTGCCGTTACTCCGTCGGTCTCTGTGACGAGGTAATAGTTCGCCACCGAGCCGATTCCCTCGGTGGAACTGTCGCTGGCCACGCCGCGCCACGACAGCTCTTTGGACTGTCCGGGCTCCAGAGTGCCGATTTCACAGCGGGCCGTACTGGACAATGCGAAGGGCTGTACGGCGCTGGCGGCTGGCTCCACAATCAATTCAGCAGACACGTTGTTCGCTGCAGTATCGCCCGCGTTGGTGATGGAGGCTCGCAGGGTTATCTCACCAGGAGTCGTGCTTGAGGCCTGCCCGGCAAGGCCGTGGGACGAGAATACCAGCAGTGGTGGAGCCACAATTCCTACCCCAGCCTGTTGCACGCTGGCTTCCGCGGTTTCATAGGCGTTCATGGCTGAGACAACTGTATCGCAGAGGCCTTTGAACTTGGCATTAGTCATCTCGGGGTCACCCATCTCAGGAACAATATAACCGATTGTGGCTGGATACATTTCGGCCAAGGCGGAGTGCAGAGCGAGTGCGTTGTTTCTCAGTTGTACCAAAGCAGTTGCCAGTGCCGGATCAGCTGGATTGGATTTCGCCGCTCGCGCACGGGCTTGCAAATCCACCGTATTCATGCGCGTTGCAAAATTTTGATCCGCAGCGAGAAGAGACTCGGCGGCATCAAGCGCCGCGCTGGAGTCAGCGGTCAAAACTGCGTACTGCAGGTCGTCCAAATAGGCCAACACGCTGTTGGAAACGACCGCCCGCGTCATCGTCACCGTGTATGTTTTGGTCGTTACGCCGTTTTCTGCGGTGACAGCAACGAAAATCGTGTTGGTACCAGACTTCAAAGGAATGGCATTGCTGGCACTACCCGAGTTAACCGGCACACCATTGACCGTGATCGTTGCATTTATGTCGGCCGCCGTCGGTGTGACGGTGATCGATGAAACCGAGCTGCCGACGCCTGCCGAATAGGCCGTAGACGTGGCTACAAATTGCGGACTCAAGGTCCCGCCGCCCAATGCGAGACTGGCGAGATTGGAGTTCGTGCCGAGAACAGGACCGATTCCTGTGAATACATAGGCTGCACCTGAGTCGGTCGCGCTATTGTTGGTCTGATCGCCGCCCACACCCATCGCGTTGCTGTCCTCCTGATAGGCACCGACCACCGCCGTGTCGCCCGAAACTGCCACCGCATAGCCGAAGCGATCATTCCAAGCGGAATTTGAGGCATTCACAAATGTCTGCTGGCTCCATCCCGAGCGGTTGCGCACGAAAACATAGGCGGCACCAACATTGTTCACCGCCCACGGTGCCCCGACGACCACTCTGTCGCCCGACTCCGAAGACACGCAATAACCAAACCCGTTACTTTCAGCGGCATTGGAAGCCTTCAGAAACGCCTGCTGGTTCCATGTCGAACCGTTGCGCTCAAACACATATGCCGCTCCCGAATCGCTGGCGTTTTCATCGGGAGTGGCGTTGATGCCCGTCGCGCTGCTGTCCTCTAATCTTGATCCGACCACCAAGACGTTGCCCGAGATGGACAAACTTTCGGCGAACGCGTCCCCTGATTGGGCGTTGGTGGATTTCAAATACGCCTGCTGGTTCCATGTCGACCCATCGCGCTCAAAGACGTACACCGCACCCGTATTATCGCCTTGACCGGTAGCACCAATCGCCAAACTGCTGCCAGAAACCGATACGCAGCCGCCGAAAGAATTACCACTACCCGTGTTGGAGGCTTTGAGATAAGCCTGCTGACTCCACACGCCCGCATCGCGCACGAACACATACGCCGCACCGGAATTACCGGAGAGATTGTTGGACTGATCTCCGTTGATCCCTGTGGCGTTGCTGTCTTCTGCCCAGGCCCCCACCACCACGGTGTCGCCCGAAACCGACACTGAGCCACCAAAACTATCGGAGCTACCTGTGTTCGAAGCTTTAAGATAGGCTTGCTGGCTCCACGTGGTCCCGTTCCGTACGAAAACATATGCCGCGCCGGCTGAGCTGCGGCTGTTGTCGTTCGGATCGCCGTTGACCCCCGTGGCAGCGCTGTCCTCGCCCACTGCCCCTACTACCACGGTATCGCCCGAAATTGCTACCGATCCCCCAAATGTATCATACGCTTGGAGGTTGGAGGACTTGAGGCAGGCCTGCTGCGACCACACGCCACCATTGCGCACGTAGATGTAGACCGCGCCAGAGTTACCTTCGGAGGGGACGCCAACGGCGACCGTATCACCCGAGATCGCGATCGACTTGCCGAAAGCGGCATAAGCCGCAGTGGCGGAGGACTTCAGATAGGCCTGTTGGGGAAACTGTAGGGTGCCTTGAACCTGCAGAGTCCCATTGGGCGCTGGACTGCCATGGCCGGTCGGAAAAAAGGCCAGATCCGCTGCTGCGGGCGTGCCGGTAAAGGCCACGTCGTACAAGGTGCTCATCTCGGTGGTCAATACCCTCGCGGTGAGACCGACATTGATGGCCTTGATCAACCGGGCCATCAGCGAGGCGATCTGGGCGGCGGGAATTTTTCCTGCCAGATCGGCATAGTCGGCGACTTGTCCAAACTTGGAGGTGGTGTCGCCGATCAACTCCGACTCCGTCATGGCCGTGTCGATGCTGGTTTCCACGTCGATGGCCTTGTCCAGCGCCGCTTTGAAAGCGGCCGATAGCTCGCCATCGCCGGAGTCCTGCCGCGCCCGTACCTCCGCGAGGTCAAAATCCATCTGGGTTTGATCGACATGCGCACTGGCAATGATGCGGCCGCCGACCTGTTCGCTGAGTAAGGCGGCCATGCTTTCCAACAACTGCTTGCGGCCATCCGGCTTACTCCATGCGGAAGTGACAAAGGCGTTGAGGATCCCCGTAGAGATATCCGAACTGCTCTGGGAGACTAGATCCGCCGCCCATGCGGGCAACAACTGCCGTGAGCCGTCGACAAGGATCTTTAATTGAGCGGTCAGTGCGTGCTTGAGTGACACGGAGAGCATACCCATGACATAGGCCTTTGCCCGTTGGGTGGCCGAGGCGGTCAACAAACTCGTTGCCGCGCCAGCTTCGACATCGTCGGCTGCCTCCCTCAAAGCCAAGATGGAGATGATGCTGTCGGCAAGAACCTTGCCTGCATCCTTGGCGAGCGGCTCGACAGCGGTATAAATGCGCGACATGCTCTCGGTGGCCACCAGCAGCCGCGCCAGACCCAAGTCGTGGGTATGGTGGTCATCGATGGATTCCGGTAAGAGCCGGTTTCGCAGAGTCGTGAGCTGCTTTGCCCGGGTAATATCATAGTCGAGCGAAAGCGTTCCGGTGGCCTTCAGCTTGTCGAGTTCGGTGACAAGTTTCTCCTGCAAGGTCACCGGCATCACGATCTGCACGGTGCCGTTGACCACGTCTTGCGGACGGACCGCCTGGTAGACACGCATCCAAGTGCCCTTCTCCACTTGGATGTCGTACAGATCGGAAAGGGTCACGGCCGGCAACGTGGTCATGTCGATGAAACCGTTCGAGTCCGTGACCGCGGTCCCTACCACGCCGTTCGAGCCGGCGATGAATTTCACCGTGGCTCCAGCCAGTCCCGAAGAAGCGTTGCCGAAGCGGTTGGAATCGCGGATGCAGATCGACGCGGCGCGGGGATGGGCGATAACCCCGATGAAACTGATTTGCACGCCAGTGCCCGGCGTATCACTATTGAATCTGGTCATTTGGATTCCGACCACCCCCCTGCCATCCACGTTCGTGAGACTATGCATCAACCAATCATCCAGCGGGTTGACGCTGAACCACGTCTGCGCGCCATCGGTAGGCCAATCGATCGTGCTGTTGATTCCCCCGTATCCATACCACTGGCTGTTGCTCAGAAGGGCGTTCGGGTTGTACATACGTGTCCTCAAACTCTTCCAGTCGGTCGTGGTTCCGTCTTCAAAAACCAGCCTCGCCCTAACTAATTCAACAAAGTCATATCCAGCTCCCGACTTGATCGTATTACCGATCACAATAATGCTGTGCTTGCCAGCGAAGAACGGCCCGCCCGCAAAAGTCCCATCCAACAAATACTCGGTTGTGTCGTTTGGCGTAACCCACATGTCCTGAACCCCCGTTGACCAAGACTCGTCAGTCAAAAAGTTGACTGCTGTCGGCAGAGTAGGCGCATAATAATCGACATATGTTTTGTGGAGATTCGGGAGGAAGTCGGTATTCTTGAGGCTCGCGAGGTGGCCGACAATCTGGGCGTTAGGATAGGGAACAGTTCCCGTTCGGACGGTGGGGTAGAGTGCCTGAGCAGGTACTTGGGCGCTGGCACACAGCCAGGCGAATGCGACCAAGCGGGGAAGTGCAAAGACCTGCCTCCAAAGACGAGGGATTGGAGCATTGAAACATGGAGTAAACCTCAGCACGGAGGCAAACAGGGCGTAGGCACTCACTTTTTCCTTGCGACCGCTTAGCGTCTCAGAACGTGGCGCCAACAAGGGCATCACGCTCCCGCTTCTGTTTTGTCGGGGTGTTTGCGGTCCGTTGATTTGCTCCGCCAAGGAATCTTGCATCGATCGTGAAATGCCTTTCATAATCTCTATAATTATTTGCGATGCTAGCGCTTAAATAATTGGCACTTCATTGTCAATCCATAAAATACCAGTCGGTTGCGCGCGCGTTTCGATAGGTCGAAGTCGTGGTTTTGATAAATCGCGCGCTGAGTCACGTCGCCAATTGCGAAAGCATTTAGCGGATTCAACGGGCCTTGTTGGTCTTCGGGCAGCGCGGGTCTGCGACGACAGGGCGCGGGGGGGCTGCGGACGTGAAGGATAGTTCCGACTCGTCTATGGAAATCCCCTAGGACTGATCCGGGGACGGAACGTGTTCGTGTCTTTGAAGAAGGACAGGAGTGTCCCTGCTCCTTATTGGCCTTGTCGGGCGGTAGCCTTGAGGCGCAGGGCGTTGAGGGCGATGAAGCCGGTGGCGTCGTCTTGGTTGTAGGCTTCCTCCTGGCCGCCTTCCATAGTGGCGACGGCTTCGGAGTACATGCTGAACGGCGAGCGGCGGCCCGCTTGCATGACGTTGCCTTTGTAGAGTTTCATGCGGACTTCGCCGGTGACGGTTTTCTGGGTCTCGGTGACGAGGGCCTGGATGGCGAGACGCTCGGGCGCGAACCAGAAGCCGTTATAAACGAGCTGGGCGTATTTCGGGATCAGGCTGTCGCGGATGTGCATCGATTCGCGATCGACGACGAGAGTTTCCAAGTCGCGGTGGGCGGCAAGCAGGATGGTGCCGCCGGGGGTTTCGTAGATGCCGCGGGACTTCATGCCGACAAAGCGGTTTTCCACGATATCAACGCGACCGATGCCATTGCGGCCGCCGAGCAGGTTGAGTACGCGCATGATGCCGTAAGGGGTGAAAAGGGCGTAGCCGTCTTGCTGGCCGGTGGACTTGACGTCGCTGAGCTCAGCGAGAATCGCCGCGAGATTGACGTGTTTGAGGCCGATGGCGTTGCCTTTTTCAAAGAGGATCTCGATGTACTCCGCTTGGTCGGGTGCGTCTTCCGGGGAGACGGAGAGCACATACATATCGCGGTCGGCGGGGGTGGTGGCGTCGTACCACGGGTCTTCCATGGCGCCGGCCTCGAAGGAAATGTGGAGGAGGTTGCGATCCATCGAGTAGGGCTTTTTCATGGAAGCCTTGATCGGGATGTTGTTGGCATCGGCGTAGGCGATCATTTCGGTACGGCCGGGGAACTGGGCGCGGAACGAGGCGTCGCGCCATGGGGCGATGCACTTGATTTGCGGCGCGAGGGCGGCGGCGGAAAGTTCGAAGCGGACTTGGTCGTTGCCTTTGCCGGTGGCGCCATGGGCGATGGCATCCGCGCCTTCGCGAATGGCGACGTCGACCATGTCCTTGGTGATGCAGGGACGGGCGATGGAGGTGCCGAGCAGGTAGCGGCCTTCATAGATCGCGCCGGCTTGGATCATCGGGAAGATGTAGTCGCGGGCGAAATCCTCTTTGAGGTCGCCGATGAAACACTTGGACGCGCCGGTGCTGAGCGCCTTGGCTTCGAGGCCGTCGAGCTCGTCGCCTTGGCCAACATCCGCACAATAGGCGATGATTTCGGCATTGTACTTTTCCTTGAGCCAGAGGAGGAGGACGGAGGTGTCAAGACCCCCAGAATAGGCGACGAGAATTTTCATGTGGCCGTGAGGCAAGCATGAAGCGGCGGAGCGGGCAAGTGATTGTGAATGACAAATCGGAAGATTGGCGGAAAAGAATTCGATTGCGGGCGACATTCCCCATTTTGGCGATTGCAGCGCGGGGATTTCTGGCGCATTCTAGGATTCACAAGTCCCATGGAAGAGCGTTACGAGATCCGCGGAAAGATTGGCCAAGGCGGCCTCGGCGCGGTTTACCGTGGATATGACACGCGGATGAACCGCGAGATCGCGATCAAACGCATCTCGATGGCGGAGGATGACCCGGCGCTGCTGGAGGAATCGACGCGGCAGTTGATCAAGGAAGCGGGGGCTCTCGCCTCGCTGCAGCACCCGCACATCGTCACAGTTTACGACGTCGGCGCGGACGAGGATGGCCCGTACGTGGTGATGGAATTGATCAGCGGCAAGACGCTCGACGAACTGATCGAGCGGGCACCGCTGACTTGGTCCGACTTCCGGGAAATGGCGCTTCAGACCGAGGAAGCCCTAATCGCGGCACAGGAGCTCCACCTGATTCACAGCGATATCAAGCCGTCAAATCTGATGCTGACGTGGCTGCCCTCGGGGAAATTCCAGATAAAGATCGTGGATTTCGGCTTGGCCACCCTGACCCATGCGCAGTCGAAGGAAGATCTGCAGGAGATCGAGGCGGTGTTTGGTTCGATTTTTTTCATGGCCCCCGAACAATTCGAGCGCGTCCCGATCGATGCGAGGGTCGATATGTACGCGATGGGCTGCGTTTATTACCAAGCACTGACCGGCATCTATCCATTCCAAGGCGAGACTGGCAACGAGGTGATGGAGTCGCACCTGTTGCATCGGGTCATCCCGATCCAAGAAGTCCGCGCTGACATTCCGCTGTGGGCTTGTGACTGGATCATGTGGCACATCAACCGGCAGGCGGTCGACCGCCCCGAATCGGCGAGAGAAGCGCTGCAAGTCTTTCTCCAGAACGACAAGAACCCGAAGCCAGCCATGAGTCTGGGCAAGCCCGCGCCAGCGCAGCCGCTCGGTCCGCGCCCGCGTTTGGTCAGCCCTAACGGACAACTCGTCGTGGCCCAACCGCTGGCACAGGCGGCGCGCACGATCACCGCCCCGCAGCCGCTGCTGCCGCCCGAAGGCTCGAAGCCCAGCATTTACACAGCCCCGATCGAGATTCCTGAGACCCTGCCCACTGGACCTGTGCTGGCGAATCCGCCGCCCCCACGCCATTACAGCGCCCCAAGCGCCACCAAACCCAGTAGCGGACTGAAAATCGCGATCGTGGCTGCCGCCTGCTTGGTTATCGGGGTGGCGGGCTTCGCTCTTCGCCAACGAGTGAAAGCCACCGAGGGCGCCAGGCACTATCAGCAGATGCTCGCCGCCGCAGGCACGATCGGCACCCGCGAGATTTCCATGACTGGGGCCGAGTTCGAGCGCTTCCTGGATGCCGTAGCCACAGCCGACAGCGATGAAAAGCGGGAGACGATTTTCAAGGCGCTCTACCTCGCCAACGCCGACGACGGCACGGACTTCGACGCTAAGGTCACGGAATTTGCGACGAAAGGTACCCAGATGCTACCCGAAGTCCGCGCCGCGCTGATCCGCAATGTCTTGTCGAAACGCGCTTCACCGAAGATGGTTCCTGCATTGACCGAGTTTGCCCGCACCACCAACGACGTTCGCTCGGCAGTCGCGGCGATCGAGGCGATGCATACCACCGCGGGTGATTCGCAGTTTGAACCATTTCTGTCGGTCATGCAGTTCCACCCCAACGCGGATCTGCGCAAAGCCGCCGAAGATTCCGCCGCCGCCATCCTCAAGCGCAGCAGCAACCGCAGCGCCTTCATGAAGAACCTAGCCACCGCGTTAGGCAGTGCCAAGGATCCCAAGATCCGCGAGTCGTTGCTGCACCTGCAGACTGCGGCAGGTGGGTGAGATCGCGCCTCACGCGGAATAAACCACCACCGGCCCCACACCCGCACCTTGGACGCGGCGAAGTTTTTCGACCACATCCTTCAAAATTTCGGCGGCGTTCATGACTTCAGGCAGCGTGTTAAAGACGGAAAAGCTA
>CAJXYV010000106.1 GCA_913063525.1 uncultured Verrucomicrobiota bacterium | reverse complement strand
CCGTCATGGCCGCCGTTCATGCGGTATTCCCGCCTGCGGTGCAACACCAAGGATTGATGCGCGGGCTAACCTGTTCTGGAATTTTGAAAATGTACCGCGAATCGGGCGAGTTTGAAAAACACCGCTCAAGCCTCTGAAGACAAGAATACCTCGCGCAAAGGCGCAAAGGTTGAGTTGGGCGAAAGATGGACCACACGAAGCCGCAAAATCACGAAGGAAGAGGAGTTTTTTGGTAGTGATATTCCCAAGAATTCGTGGGCTTCGCGGCTTCGTGCGAGGCATTCTTATGCCTGTTGGGGAAAACTTCAAAGAGGCTCAACACCAAGGCGCGATTGACGCCTTGCGGTCTATCGGTTCCTATCGGCTCATGTCCGAGCCGAAACCGAAGTTATCCATTTCTTCCCACCGGTGGATTCTCGGTTACTTGATGAAGGAGAAGGCGATTTTCCTGCCGTCGCTGGCTGCGTTGTTTTTCACGGCGATGCTTTCCTTGGCATTTCCTTGGTTTCTCAAGGAGCTGGTCGGCAACCCGACCGATGCTTTGAAAACCGGCGTCGATCCGCAGGTCGTGCTGGCGAAGTCAAATCGGGTGGTGCTGGAACTGGTGGCCGTGCTGGCACTTCAGGCGTTCGTGGCGTTTTTCCGGGTCCAAGGTTTCATCCGTTCGGGCGAGTCGGCCCTCAACCGCCTGCGCCGCGATTTGTTTGCGCACCTCGTCCGCCTGCCGATGCCGTTTTACCAAGAGCAACGCTCCGGCGCGCTGAGCAATCGGATTTCCGCCGACTTGGGCGTGGTTCGCGAAACCCTGCTCACCACCGTGCCACAGGCGGTGCGGCAGACGGTGATCCTCGTTGGCGGTTTGATTTTCATCTTTGTCGCGTCGTGGAAACTTTCGCTAATCATGCTGGGTAGCGTGCCGTTTGTGGTTCTAGCGATTGCTTTTTTCGGGCGGAAGGTCCGCGGCTTTTCGAAGGCGGCGCAGGATTCGCTGGCCGAGGCGGGCACCGTCATTGAAGAAACCGTGCAGGGCATCGCCGACGTAAAGTCGTTCACCAACGAACCTTTCGAGGCCACGCGCTACGACCGCGCGCTGGAAAGTTTCCTCGGCGTCACGATGCGCGGTGCCAAGTCCCGCGCGGCCTTCCTGGCGTTCATCATCTTTGCCTTGTTTGGCACGATCGCGTTTGTCACGTGGTACGGTGCGCAGATGCTGGCCAATGGCCAAATCAACGGCACCAACTTCGTTTCCTTCATCCTGTTCTCGATTTTTGTCGGCGCATCGCTCGGTTCGTTCCCCGAAATCATTTCGCAATTCCAGCAAACCTCCGGTGCCACTGAGCGCCTGCGCGAACTGCTCGACACCGCGCCCGAGCGCACGGATGGCGATGCCCAAGCCAAACTTGGCGGCGCACTCGCTTTCGCCAATCTCTCCTTCTGCTACCCGTCGCGGCCTGACGTGCAAGTCCTGAGCGATCTGTCATTCGAAGTCGCGCCCGGCCAGCGTGTCGCGCTGGTCGGCCCTTCGGGAGCGGGCAAGTCCACCGTGTTTTCGCTAATCCTCGGTTTCAACGATCCCGAAAGCGGCGACGTCTTGTTCGACGGTCGCTCGGCATCCACCCTCGCGCTGCAAGCGCTGCGTTCGCAAATCGCCATCGTCCCGCAGGAAGTGCTGCTGTTCGGCGGCAGCATCCGCGAAAACATCGAATACGGCAAACCCGGCGCGACCTTCGAGGAGATCGAAGCCGCCGCCCGCCAAGCCAACGCCCACGAGTTCATCACCGAACTGCCCGAAGGTTTCGAAACCCTCGTCGGCCCGCGCGGCACCAAGCTTTCCGGCGGCCAGCGCCAACGGATCGCGATCGCCCGCGCGATCTTGGCCGACCCGCGCATCCTGCTGCTCGACGAAGCGACCTCCGCGCTCGACTCCGAAAGCGAGCGACTCGTCAACGAAGCGCTGGAACGTCTGATGCAAGGCCGCACCAGTCTCGTCATTGCGCACCGCCTCTCGACGGTACGCCACGCCGATTCGATCCTCGTTTTCAGCCACGGCAAAATCGTCGAAAGCGGCACCCATGAGCAACTAATTGCGAACCACGGCACCTACCGCTTCCTCGTCGAAACGCAGTTGGTTTGAGCTAGAAATGGAATCCACGCCAGCCTCAGCGAGTAAGACCAGTAACTTTTCGAACGACGGCCCCATCGTCTGGGGGGGCGGCCAATGCTGTTTGCGAATTATCCAAGCGCTGCGGCTAAGCATTTCTAGGGGCAAAGATTTAAACTTCCTCGATGGGCGATCAGCGGGATCAAGATTTTTTAAGTATTGCCGCTTGAATTCGCTCTGTGTTTTTGGTATGGTACCGAATCATATGATAAACAGCCCACGCTTCCATCTGTTGCGCCTTGCCACTTTCTCTGGCATTGCATTTGCCTCATCGATTTTCGCCGGCGAAACACCTCACACGAAGGGTGGCTTTGACCAAAAATGTGAGCTCCAGGGTATCACTTTCCATATCACTTGCGCCAATGAGGGTTCGGTCAACCATTTAAGGATCTTGCCGAGCGGTCTAACGCTGGATAATAAGCCGATCGAAGTGGAGGTGGACGGCAGCGTCACTGGGGCGGAAGTCGCGGATCTAAATGCGGACGGCTCGCCGGAAATCTATGTTTACACGCAAAGTGCGGGCAGCGGTTCCTACGCATCCCTCATCGCTTATGCTGCGAACCACAAAAAATCTATCACGCCGGTGACTCTGCCGGACCTGACGAAGGACAAAAAAGCCTCGAACGGCTACTTTGGGCATGACGCATTTGCCGTCGTGGAAAACCGCCTAGTCCGTCGTTTCCCACTCTACAAGCAGACGGACACCAACACAAAACCGAGCGGAAAGATCCGCCAGATCCAATACCGCCTCGAAGCAGGGGAAGCGGGTTGGATTTTACGCTCTGACAAAGTCGTCGAATATTGATCTAAAAAGGGAGATCCCGCCACCTCATGAACACTCAGAAACAGTTGCTCGTCCTGCTAGCGATCACCTTCGCCTCTTGCGTTGCTAACCCTGACCGCATGACGTTTGGCGCAACAGACACGAATCAAAACCGAAAGGTGGAAACCCAGAAACCCAACGACGATCAGCACCGACCCAGCGAAAACAATGTCAGAACTACCGTTTCCATCGAACAGGGTCGGGTGCGCGTCATGCGCGGCGGTAAAACCCTATGCAGCTTGGTGCCAGCCATGACTGTGGTTGAGCGATATGAACTCGTGAATAATACCCAGCAAATCATCATCAAATCACGCGGCAATCACGGTCCAGCCACCGTGGAGCTATTCAATCTCAGCGACGGCACTCTCGCAGATCAAGTTCTTGCCTACGCCATTAACAACAGTCAGCCAGCTTGGGCAAGGGGCTGGGAAGAATAATAAATCTACTCTCCACGATCGCTATCAGCGCTCCAGCAAAATCTCCGTGCCCAAGACAACGAGATCGACGCTGCCTTTGAGCGTCTGGTCAATGAACGGGGTGTTCTGGGATTTCGACTTCATGAAGTCTTTGCTGAAGGTGGTCTGCGCCTCGGTGTCGAAGAGGATGAGATCGGCGGGTTGGCCGACTTCGATCGAAACGGCAGGCAGCCCCATCAGGCGGCGCGGCTCGGCGGAGTAGCGTTTGACGATGAGATCCCAACCAAATTTGCCGATGGCGACGAAGTGGTGATAGAGCGAAACCAGCGCAGTATCCATGCCTGTGATACCGTTGGGCGCGCTGATGAAGTCCTGCGATTTTTCGAAGGGCGTGTGCGGCGCGTGGTCGGTGGCAATGAGATCGAAGACACCGTCGATGAGGCCTTGCAGCAAGGCATCATTGTCCGCGCGCGTGCGCAGCGGCGGATTCATTTTGTAGTTAGTGTCGTAGTCGCCGATATGTTCGTCGGTGAATAACAGATGGTGCGGCGAAACTTCGGCGGTGACTTTGACATCGCCACGTTGTTTCCACCAGCGGATCGTTTCCATACCGAGTTTGCTGGAGACGTGCTGGATGTGGATGTGTGCGCCGGCGGCGTGGGCCAGACGGATGTCGCGATCGATGATGATTTCCTCGGCGCAGGCGGGCGAACCTTTGATGCCGAGACGATAACTGACGGCTCCTTCATTCAGCGCACGTGGACCGGCGAGCTCGGGGACTTCGCAGTGGCTGGCAAAAAACATGCCAAACTCGGTGGCGTATTCCATCGCGCGCAGCAGCACCGCAGGATCTCCCGTGGTGTCGCCGTCGTCGGTCAGCATGGTCACGCCGAGTGCCCGCATGCCATCGATGCCTGCGAGCTCTTTGCCGTGGCGGCCCTTGGTCACACAGCCGGAAGTGTAAACCGGGATGCGGGCCGTGCGCTTGGCGATGTCGAGCACGTTGGCCACAACGGTGGCGGAATCAATCGCCGGACTGGTGTTAGGCATCATGACCACGCCGGTGATGCCGCCATTGATCGCCGCCTCTGAACCGCTCGCAATGGTTTCCTTGGCTTCGAGGCCGGGTTCGCGAAAATGCACGTGAGCGTCAAACATGCCGGGTGCCAACACACGACCGCGCGCGTCGATCACGCGAGCGCCTTCGGGGGCCGTTAGACCTTGGCCGATTTGTTGGATTTTACCGTCGGCGATGAGCACATCCGCATCGGTGAGTGCGGGAGAGTTCTCGGAAGCAATGCGGGCGTGGGTGATGAGGAGTGTCATGGGAGAAGAGGAATTAACCGCCAAGGCGCAAAGATCGCCAGGGGACGCAGAGAAGAGTTTCCAGAAGGAGTACTGGCTTTAGTCGGCATCTTGCTATTTTTGTGTTTTTTGTGTTTGGAAGAAACTTAACCTACAAGACGCAAAGGCCGCTATGGAACGTTGAGGTCGGCTAGGAGATGATGGATTCCGGCTTCAGCCAGTACAGCACGGCCATTCGAACGGCGATGCCGTTTTCGACCTGATCGTTGATGAGGCAACGTTCGTAGTCCATGACGGCGTCGCAGAGTTCGACGCCGCGGTTCACAGGACCGGGATGCATGAGGTAGAGGCCGCGTTGGCGGATTTCTGCGAGGCGGGCGTCGGTGATGCCGTAGAGTTTGTGGTATTCGCGCAGGCTCGGGAAGTACTGGGCGTCTTGGCGCTCCATCTGGACGCGCAGCAGATAGACGACGTCGGGCGACCAGGCCATGGCTTCCTTGTAGTCGGTGAAGCGACGGATGTTTTCGGGGCCACTGCGCGGGACGAGCGAGCCGGGGCCAAGATAGGCGACGTCCACACCAAGCTTTTTCAGAATCGTGCTGGTCGAGCGGGCGACGCGGGAGTGAAGAATGTCGCCGACGATGAGCACCTTTTTACCAACCGGATCGGGAAACTTTTCCTTGATCGTGAAAGCGTCTAACAACGCTTGGGTGGGATGGGCGTGCGCGCCATCGCCAGCATTTATGACGCAGGCTTTGGTTTGTTTGGCGATCATGCCGGGCAGGCCGGAGCGGCCGTGGCGGACGATGATATAGTCCGTGCGCATCGCCTGCAGCGTCTCGACGGTTTCGCGGACGGACTCGCCTTTGGTGATCGAGGAATGCGCGACGTCGAAGTTCGTGACGTCGGCGGATAGTCGCTTGGCCGCAACTTCGAAAGAGGAGTGGGTGCGGGTGCTTGGCTCGTAGAAGAGCATGAGCACCGACTTGCCTTTGAGGGCGGGAACTTTTTTCACCGAGCGGGTGAAGAGCTCTTTGAAAGGAATGGATTGATCGAGCAGATGTTCGATTTCTTCACGATCGAGCGACGAGATGTCGAGTAAGTCTTTACGTGCCATGCCGGAGTTGGGGAAAGTAGTGAAGCGTGCCAAAAACGATAACAAACAACGCCATCATCGCGATGAATGCCGCGTGATGCCGCGAGTAGGTTTTTCTAAAGAAAATAAAAATCGCAAAAAGCAGTGCCACGACAACACAGGCCGCGGTGATGCGGATGTCCAGCTGGTAGAAATGGAAACTCACCGCGCCGGCGCTGGCCGCGAGATAGCCCGGCACGATCAGTGCGGGATGGGCGATCTGCGTTTGCGGGAGCACCACGGTCGCATCGATCGCGTCTTGGCGGCGGAGCTCTTGGATCTCCTCGTCGCTGCGGCGATAGCTCGGCAGTTTAGAATCGGCTGGGCGCGCGGCGGGGGCTGGGGCAGGCGCGGGAACAAACTCGGATTTGCGCAGCGAACGGACGGGCTTGGGGGGCTTGGCGGGAAGCAGCGGAAACGGCTCAGGAATGGCAGCAGCAGGGGCACTGGGCGCAGGCAATTTCTCCTCACCCGGTGACTCGCCGGGAATACCGAGCGACTCGCGGAGGTTGGCGAGTTCTTCGGCGGATTTTTTGCGCTGCGGCAGGAGGCTCATGGGATTTCCTTTTTGACGATCTGCACTTGGTCTTTTCCATCACAGCCCTCGAGCGAAACATCCACTCGATCCTGACGGCGGGTGTCGAGAACGATGCCCACGTAGTCCGGCTGGATCGGCATTTCGCGGTGACCGCGGTCGATCAGTACCGCGAGCTCGACCTTGGCCGGGCGGCCGTAGTCCGAAAGCGCATCCAGCGCGGCACGAATGGTGCGACCGGTGAAAAGCACGTCGTCGACGAGGATGATGTGCGCCCCGTCGACGGGGAAAGCAATGTCACTTTCCTGGAGCGATGGGTTCTCGTGGAGGTGCTCGAAGTCGTCGCGATAGAGCGAAATGTCGAGCACGCCAAACGCGAGATCCCAGTCTTCTTCCGAAAGCAGCGTCAACACCCGTTCGGCGACTTCATCGCCGCGGCTGCGGATGCCGACCAGCGCAATCGGATGGCCGCTGTGTTTGGCGCGGATCGCCTGCGCGAGGCGTTCGACTCCGGCGGCGATGTCTTCAGCGGTGAGAATTTGTTCCATGCAAAGGGGATTTCAAAAATTGAGGATGCCAATGTCGCGGCGACGTTGCAACCCATCAAATCCGATCAAATCGGCAGCAGCGTGTGCTTGGGTCACCGCAGCTTCGCGGGTATCGCCACCCGCGACGACCGCCAGCACACGACCGCCGTGAGTTTCCCATGCGCCATCGGCCGTCAGGCGGGTGCCGGAATGATAGACCCGCGCGTCGCTGACTTTCTCGATGCCTGAAATCCGGTCGCCATTGCGCGAAGTTTCGGGATAACCGGCGGTGGCAAGGATGACGCAGACACTCCAGCCCTCGCTGAAACTGATCAGATCGCTGCGAAGCTCCCCGTTGGCACCGGCGAGGCAGAAAGTGGCCAGATCGCCTTGGACCAAGGGCATCACCGCTTGGCACTCGGGATCGCCGAAACGGCAGTTGTATTCGATGACCTGCGGGCCCGTCGGCGTCAGCATGATGCCAAAATACAGGAAACCGCGGTACGGCAGACCTTCGCGACGCAGGCCAGCGACCGTCGGTTGGACAATTTCTTGTTCGATGCGGGCGAGAACTTCCGGCGAAACGAGTTTGCGGCTCGCCACAGCCCCCATGCCGCCCGTGTTCGGGCCGAGGTCGCCATCGTTGGCACGCTTGTAGTCGCGGGCAGGGGTGAAGATCAGGTACTGATCGTCCACGATCGCCGCGAAAACCGAAACTTCGGGGCCGGTGAGACACTGCTCGACCAACACGCGACCTGCACCAAAGCGGCGCTGGGTGAAAACTTCATCGAGGAAACTCATCGCAGAAACCTCGTCCGGGCAAACCGCCACACCCTTGCCGGCGGCGAGACCGTCGAATTTCAAGACCGTCGGGTATTCGCCAGCAATCGCCGCAACCGCCTCCTCCAACGTGTCGGTGGCCGTGGCGCGCGCTGTTGGAATGGCATTGCGGACCAGAAACTCCTTCGCGAACTCCTTGCTCGCTTCGAGTTGCGCCGATTGTTTCGGCGGCCCCCAGCAAGGGATGCCGTTGCGCTCGCAGAGATTCGCCAGCCCCTCGCCTTTCACGAGGTAACTTTCTTCGCCCGCCACGCAGAGGTCGATGGCGTTAGACTTCATCCACTCGATCAACGACTCGAGACCATCGGCCGCGACCGGCTTGGCCAGTTCAAAAATCGCCTCGCTGCCGGGAAAACAGAACAACTCGGGCTTGCCCGGTGATTCCGCGAGAGCCCTAACCAGCGCGTGTTCGCGCCCACCTTTGCCAACAACCAGAATTCTCATCCGCAGAGGTTCTCGCGGAAGATGGCGGCAGACTCAACCCTGAAACGCTGCAATTGCCTGTGAATCTGAATTTACCCGAACTTTCAGGATTGCCGGGTCAGCCCATTTCGTGGAGTGTCCGGTCCAGCCCATAAACCCATGAAAACCATTATTCCTGCCGTAATCTTCAGCGCGCTGGCACTTTTTGCCGTCGCCAAAACCACCGCCGAAGAAACCGCCCCTGTTGGCGCTTTCGAAAAAATCTCCGAAGCCCTGCCCGCCAAAGCCTTCGCCAAGCCCGGCAAATCGCGCAAAATCCTGGTCTTTTCCCGCACCAACGGTTTCCGCCACGCCTCGATCGCTACGGGCAAGATCGCGCTCGCCGAGATGGGCAAAAAAACCGGGGCCTTTGACGTCGTCATCAGCGATGATCTGGCGAACTTCGAGGCCGATGCGCTCAATTCGTTCGACGCCGTCTGCTTCCTCAGTACGACAATGAACGTCTTTTCGCCCAAGGCCGATGAACTCAAGACCCTCTCGGACGAGGACAAAAAAACCGCCGAGATGCGCGAGGCCCGCCTAAAGGCGAACTTGATGAACTTCGTGAAATCGGGCCACGGCTTTGTCGGACTGCACGCCGCAACCGATACCTTCTACGAGTGGCAGGAATACGGTAAAATGATCAACGGCTGCTTCGACGGCCACCCCTGGACTGCTGACGTCCACGTCAGCATCAAGGTCGAGCCCGGCCAAGAAAAGCACCCGTTGGTCGCAATGTTCAACGGCGAAAACGTCGACTTCCCCGAGGAGATCTACCAGTTCAAAGCACCCTACGACTCCAAAGCCGTGCACATGCTGCTACGTCTCGACACCGAAAAAACCGACATGATGCGCAAAGGCATCAAGCGGACCGATGGCGATTTCGGCGTCGCGTGGGCAAGGCACTGGCAAAAGGGCCGCGTCTTCTATTGTTCGCTCGGCCACAACCACGAGATCTATTGGAACCCCAAGGTGCTGCGCCACTATCTGGCCGGAATCCAGTGGGCGCTCGGCGACTACCAAGTCGAGGTGAAAGACCCGGTCGCACATTGAATCACACGACCCCAAAACTCCGGAGCCATTGAAAGATGAAAACGAACGGACCCGCCCATGGTGGAACGCACAACTCAAGGTGAGTTGCTAGCAGACTTTGATTTTACGGGGTCTGAATGCTATGCAGTTTGCGGGCTCGAACACAAAATGAGCCTTCGCAGAAGCTCGGCGATATAATTGAATCACGCACAGCTATGGCCACATTCACTGCAAACGCCGACTACGAGGAAAAGGATAGCAATCCGATCCACCTGCAAGCAGGAGATGAAATCACCGTCGGGCTGGCGGATCAGGCTTGGCCGGGTTGGGTCTGGGCGACGGACAACGAGGGCCGCAGCGGCTATGTGCCTGAGGAAATTCTGGAACCGCTCGGCGAGGGCCGCTTCGCCGCGCTCGAAAACTACGATCCCACGGTGCTGACGATCCAACGCGGCGACCGCATCGAGTCGCTGCGGCAGATCCACGGCTGGCACTGGTCGCGCAACGAACGCGGCCAAGTGGGCTGGGTCGCGGGGTACTTGCTGAAGCCAGAGTGACGGTAGGTTTAAGCCAAGGAGTCCCGGCTTCAGCCGGTTCTTCGATCCGCACAAAAAAAGAGCCCGGCTCCAATTGCTTGGAGCCGGGCATATACCTGGCGACGACCTACTCTCACAAGACCTATCGTCTCACTACCATTGGCGCTGCAGCGTTTCACTTCCGGGTTCGGAATGGGACCGGGTGGTTCCACCGCGCTCTGGTCACCAGAGGGCAACCCCGTTTAGTTCGGGGCTGGTACTCTGAGGATCTGAGCTTTGGTTGGAGGCAAGTCTTACAAGCCCTGTCGGACCCATGCAACACTTACCTCTTCCTTTCGCCCGCTCTCTGACATCCACACGGAGACTTCTAATTCTTTAACCTGACAATCTCTAAACCATTCACGGTCACTTGTTTTCACTAATTCAAAAA
>CAJXYV010000105.1 GCA_913063525.1 uncultured Verrucomicrobiota bacterium | reverse complement strand
AAGCTTTCTCACCGCTTGGATAAGCTTTCTCACCGCTTGGATAAGCTTTCTCACCGCTTAGAAAAGCTTTCTCACCGCTTGGATAAGCTTTCTCACCGCTGAGATAAGCTTTCTCAGAGGCAAAACGGTCTCAGCGGATGCCCAAAAAGAGCGAAAATGGGTATTGTCCCCCCTTCTTTTTCAGCCCCCGCTGCCCAGCCACCAGGCCCGCCACTTGGCAGGCGCCCATTTGGAGGAAAGGAAGAGCAGGGCGGCCAGTGCCACGATCCAGCTGAGGGCCCCAATAGTACGGCAGAGTGAATACCAAGCCGGGGGTTTGTACTGGAAGACGATTTCATGCGAGCCGGGCGGCACGAATACCGAAAGTAGGGCGGCTTCGGCGCGATGGACTTGGGCGGCCTTGCTGTCGATCATCACGGTCCAGTCGGGGTGATACGCCTCGGAGACCACGAGCCACCCTGAAACCGTCGGCGGCAGCTGATAGGTAAGCCACTGATAATGATCCATGCGGTTGCCAACCAGCGGCACGCATTCGAGTGCTTTGCCGGCCTTTCCCTGATACTGGGCCAGCAGTTCGATGTTATCCACGCCCTTTGCCATGCCAGCGAATCCGGGCATTTTTTGATCCACGTCCGCGGTCTCTACGGTGATGATATTTTGCGGCAGGAGCTGCAGCGTGGCATCTGCCATGGTGTAACTGCCGGGCGGCAGCGCCACGAAATCTCTGGCCAGAAACGCCGGATAGAGCACCTGTTGATTGGCAAGCACCGCGAAGTAGCGATTTTCGAAAACCACGGGATAGATCGAGCGGTAGTAATCCTGCAGCTGCTTGGGCGTGTAGGGATCTTCCTTGTCGAGCAGGATGTAGGCGACACCCGCGAGGCTCATGTAGCAGCGGCCAGCGTCCCCCGATGCATTGCCGGCGACTTCGAGGTAACGCACCCACTTGAGCTGGAAGTGGCGGTAAGCCGCTTCGGTGTCCAGGGCACGACCCGCTTTCTGCGGCAGGGTGAGGTAAAAGTACCTGCACCCGAGCGAATGAACCCGCCCTTGGAGCGGGGCGGTCTTTAGGAATGCCGCGGCCTCGTCATACTCGGTGAATAGTTGCCGGTCCAGCCCCCGCGTCCAGTAGGCGGAGTGAACGGGGTAAAGTTCCACCAACATGAGCAGGCCGGTGACGAGGGCCAGCGGTTTGCGCCATGACGTGGCAATCACTTCGGTAAAAAGAGCCCAGAAGGAAAACCCGACGGCAGCGGCCAAGCAGCAGAATCCGCCGACGCTCCAGAACGATTCCGGAGCCCGGACGTCCTTGAAGAGCGGAAGAATTTCCACCAACCGGAAAGCGGGCAGGCCCAACACCAGAACCGTGAATAGACCGGATAACCAGGCCGGGCGCCGCAGCAACTGCGACACCGTGCGAAAAATCAACCACCCCATCCAGACAAACGCCAGCCAGAGAACCGGAATCAAGCCGGGGTGTAGGCCTTTCGCGTTTTTCAAAACAGTGATGTGCCCCCCAAAAAGTCCGTCAGGGCCTGCCGCAAACCAGATCGAAACCAACCAGCAGCCAGTCAGGATCAGGAACCAACGACCCAGTGGCGTGGCGCGCCATCTGGCCAAGCGCGGCAGCCCCAACCCCAGCGAAAGCGCCACCAGCGGGATCGCCCCGATCCAGAACATGGCCGCATCAGCCGTGAGGTCAGGATCACCACCCGCACTGAGGAATCCCCACAGGTCGATCCAAATCAACGGAGTCTTGAAGGAATAGTGGCGCTTCCATTCATTGAGCGGATCAAAGAGGAAGCCAGCCGAGTACCCAAACTCGCGCGATGCGGGAAGCAGGAAGACTGCCGCGGCGAGCACGGCCACCAGAATGCTCCAACCATAGCCGACGAGGGCGCGGCGGATGGTGGGCCGATTTTGCCGCAGCGCCTCCAAGGTCCAGATCAAGAGCATGGGCGCCATGACGACAGCGATTTTTGTATAGCTCAGGGCCAGCGCCGCGGCCGCCACCCCCAGAAGGACGACCTCGCGTGGCGTCTGCTGCTGCGCAACCGCCAAAATCCCCCGCAGAATCAATGGCGTGAAAACAAAGCAGAGTCCAACCGTGCGATGTTCATAGATGCCGGTGGCCACATGGAACGAGGGCATCACCACGTACAGCAGGGAAATCCACGCGGAAGCCACCGTGTCGCCCCCCAGTCTGCGGACAAAAAACCACATGGAAACCGCCGCGGCGGGGATGAAGCTCAAGGTGAGCAATTTCTCAGCCCCCACCGACCCCAAAACCCCACCCAGGAGTTGGCTCGCACATTTGGAAAGAAACAGGGCCACGGCAAACGCATCGTAGAGCAAGGAGCTGACTCCCATCATGAAGTTCGGACACCAGCCAGCGGCGGGGGTCTGCACCAGATCCCAGATCTTACCGGTCCCGCCCATCAGCTCCTCCCGGCTGGCAGGCTCGATCAACCAGGCACTGGTCAGCCCGACAAAAAAGACGAGCCCCAGTACCAAAGGAAGTTTGATCGACTTGCTCAGAGAAGGCTTGGTATTATTTTCGGCATTCATGCGGTTGATGGCGGGAAAAGTCGGTGCGTGCTGCGGTCTGGCGTGATCCGGGGCGAGTCACCTGCGCTTATAAGCACAGGCCAGCGTATTGCCGACATTGATGCCCAGACGGATCCGGGAAAGAACAGGTTTGCCGAAGCAGTCACCCAAGAACGTTTTGATCCCCGCAGGAAGAGGGCTCAGGCGAGTCCAATAGCGCAGGGAGTAGCGGTTGACGAATCTCTGAGCGGATACCTCCAAGAACCCGGCGCGGGTCAAGAGGCCGCTGATCGCCCTTTCTGAAAAAATCTGGAGATGTTCGATATCCACGATCGGCGAGCGCTTGCCGAGAAATCGGTTCACGGGACTCCGGTAATCATGTGTGACCGTCAGAAAGACCCCGCCCGGCCTGAGCAAGCGCAGCGCGGATTTCGCGATCTCCATGGGATCCCTGACGTGCTCCATCGTCATGAAGCAGCAGATGAGATCAAAGGATTCCGGCTCGAAATCGTGCTCGTTGAACATGCCTTCCCGGATCCACTTTCGGCACTCCGGAGTCGCGGCATCGATCGCGGCGCGCGAGGGCTCGACCCCCACCAACTTGGTAAACCCGGCCTCCTCAAGATGCTTTAAAAAGACGCCAGTGCCTGTTCCGATTTCCAACGCGCCATCCCGCCCCGTGAGACGATCCAGCACTCCTTGGATCGCCAGGATATAAGCTTTGGCCGCATCATCGGCCTCCTCCGAGCTATCGTACGAGGCTGCGTGATAGGACTCGGCCAGTGCATCCTCGGCGGGTGGTGTGTCGGCATAGACTAAATCGCAGACGGGACACAGAACCATCCGGTGGCACATGTACTCGGGAAGTTTTCTAGAAGCGAAACTGAAGCCGGAAATCTTTTCGGGTTTGATGTTTTCGGCAAAAAACAGGTCCGCCTCATCCGAAGGGAATTCACATGTAGGGCAAGTCCTGCTCGGGATCATCTGAGTTTGTGCAAGGAGGATGTTTGGGAAATGACTCAATGCGAGACTTTACCATCGGGCAGCAACTCATTTGATTTCCCGTGACGGATGAGGCCCGACCGGATCAAGCGCGGCCGCCCCTTGACCTCCATCATGATCTTGGCGACGTACTCCCCCACCAGCCCGATGGCAAACAAGTTGAACGAACCGAACAGCAGGATGAAGATCAGCAGCGTGGTAGCGCCCTTCGGCGCGATGTCCGGCACGAAGATCTTAAGCAGCGCGACGGTGATCGCCAGCAGCGTGGAAATGCTGAAGAGGACAATCCCCGTGCTGGTGAGCATCGCCAGCGGGGCATCGCTGAACGAGAAGATGCCCTTCTTGGCCCAGCCCAGGTTCTTGAGGAAATTGTTCGTCGATTTCCCGAACATCCGCTCCGGCCTGACATAGGCGACGCCGGTCTGTTTGAAGCCGACGTAGGCGCGCAAACCGCGCATGAAGAGATCCCTCTCCGGGCAATTGAGGATCCAGGTGACGACCCGCCGATCCATGAGTGAAAAGTCGCCGGCATCCAGCGGCATCGGGACATAGCTGAAGGCCGAGAAAATCCGATAAAACGCCTTATACATCAGCCCCCAGTGCCATGGCATATCCCGCTTCACGCGTGTGCCATAAATGACATCGTAGCCCTCGTTCCATTGGCCGTGGAATGCCTCGATGAGTTCAGGCGGATCCTGAAGGTCGCCATCCAGCAGCACCACGCTATTCATGGTGGCCAGTTCCATACCGCTGCGGAATGCCATCTGGGAGCCGAAGTTCCGCGAGTGGCTGATCCCGATGACGTGCGGATCGCTGGCGCTGATCTCCTCGATCACGCGGATGCTATCGTCGGGGCTGCAGTCGTTGACAAAGATGATCTCATAGTCGACCCCGAGCTTCCGCAAGGTCTCCGTCAGACGGCGGTGCATGTGCGGGATCGCCTCCGCATCCTTGTAGCAGGCGATGATCGCCGAAACACTGCGTTTCCTGCGATCCAGATTCTTCTTCGTCGATGTCTGAAACTGCTCGTCCGAAAGCCGCCTGACCCACTCCGCAGTCTTGTCTAGCCCTTCGGCCAGCGGAGTCACGGCACTCCATCCCAGCATCCGGGCCGCCTTGTCGGAATTGGAATACCAGTCCGGCAGATCCCAAGCGCGGCCTTCCATGCTGCCGAACTTCGGCAGCTCGGCGATGCCGAATTGACTCCTCACCTGTTCGGCCAACTCCGCGATGGTCGTCTTACTGCCGCTGCCGATGTTAAAAATCTCGCCATGCAGTGTGGGATTCATCTGCGACGCCGCCAGGATGAAAGCGCGGCACGCATCCTCCACAAAGACAAAATCCCGCGACGTGCGCGCATCGACAAACGGCGGCAAGCTACCGCCCACCGCGCACTTCAAGACATTAGGAACCAGCCGCGACGTGTCTTCCAGCGGCCCATACACCGAATAGAGCCTCAAGTGCGTGCAGGGGAAACTGCGGTGTTTACCCATGTAGCCGAGGAAATTGGCCGATGCCAGCTTTGAGACCGCGTAGTGGCTGTTGGGGTGGCAGCTTTCCTCCTCGGTCGGGGCGCTGGCATGGGTTCCGTATTCCGAGGAACTGCCGGCATGCACATACGCCGAGACCCCCACCTCGGCGCAGAGCTCGACCAGGTTGACCAAGGACTGGAAATTGGTCTGGTAGATTTTCGCGGGATCCTGCTCGAAGGAGTAAGCGCCGTAGGCCGCGCAGTCCAGAATCGTCTGCGGGCGGGTGTTCATCACCATGTTCTTGGTGGCCACCGGATCGGTCAGATCCACGGCGATGACCCTGTCATCCGAGACGTCCTCCATTCTCCAAGACTTCGCATACTGCACGACCGCAAAAACATCGGATCGCGACGCCGCGATCATGCCATAGAGATTCCTGCCGATGAATCCGGAAGCCCCGAGCACCAAGATCGGTCCGCGCAGATTCCGAATGGCTGCCATTGTCTCGCTCACCGGGTCAAACTATTCTGGAGGCGCTTACCCACGCAAGAAGGTTATCGGCGGCAATCCCCGAGCGGCGACGCAGAAAATCCTGGGATCCGTACGCATCATACAGATGCTTGCGGGCGCACAAATGGGTGAACGGTCCGGCGCTCAGCCCCCTCTCTGCCAGATGCAGCGCCAGTTCGGCCCCGAATCCGCCGCGGGCCACGTGCTCTTCCGCCACGCAGAGCCCCGCACCGGAAAGGATTTGGGCCATCAGCGCCTCCGGCAGCGGATGCTTTTCCAGCGGCAGTTCCGCGACCGCCCACAGGTTCGGCCTCACCGCATCGGGTAGTTCCTGCAGGACCCCGAGATAACTTCCCGCCAGCGGCCCGACCGCGATCACCGTTTTTCCCTCGCCGCTGAGCAACTGACGCCAAGGCGCGTATTCCGGGACGGCCCAGCCTGTGGGCGCCTCCCCACGTCCCAGCCGCAGATAGGCCGGCCCCGCTGCTTGGCCCATCCGCGAGATGACTGCCGCCAGATCCTCATCAAACACCGGCACAAACGCCGACATGTTCGGAAGCGCCAGCAGCACCCCGTAATCCTCGATCGCGTGATGCGTCGGCCCCTGCACGCCATAGCCGTAGCCACCTCCGTTGCCCACTAACTTGACCGGCAGCCCGTGAAACGCGATGTCGTTGCGGATTTGCTCGAAGGGCCGCGCGTAGCAGAACGGGGCAATGTTATAGGTCCAGACCTCGATCCCCTGCCGCGCCACTGCTGCGGCCACGCTCATGGTATTTTGCTCCGCCACACCGGCATTGATGAAATATTCACCCAGAGCCGCCTGCAGCGGCTCCAATGCCATGAAGCCGAGGTCATTGGTCATGAAGACCAGCCGCTTCGTGGCGGCGCGGGCCACCATCGCATCGCTGAATTGCTTTCTCATGATCCCGCCGCCTCCACCTCGTTCAGTGCCTGTTTGTACTGCGCCTCGTTGAGCGGCAGGTAGTGCCATGCCATCTGATTCTCCATGAATGAGACGCCATGGCCCTTGACCGTGTGCAGGATCACCAGCTTCGGCTGCGTCGCGGGCGCATCCAGCGCCGCCCGGATCGCAGCTGGATCATGGCCATCGACGCTGTGAATCGCGATCGCAAAGCCCCGAAGTTTGTCCGCCAGCGGATTCATCGACGCCACCGCATCCGTCGACCCGAACCCCTGCAGCCGGTTGTGATCGACCAGAATGGTCAGGTTCGTCAGTTGCTGGTGGCAGAGGAAAATCAGAGCCTCCCAAGTGGATCCCTCCTGCCACTCGCCGTCGGAGGTCATGCAATAGACGTGGCCGCCATCCGCATTCAGCCTCTTAGCCAGCGCCGTACCCGCCGCCAGCGACAAGCCGTGCCCCAGACTCCCGGTGGCGAATAGCACTCCCGGCACGCCAAATGCCGGCGGATGCGCGGGCAGTCGCGTCTCCTCCCGGTGAAATTGCTTGAGGTCTTCGTCGGACAGCAAGCCCTTCGACCAGAGCGAAACATAGAGCGCCCCGGCCGCGTGCCCCTTGGACAGAATGAACGGCTCCTTGTCCGTGTGCAGGTACTCGTGGTGAAGCAGCATCATCGCATCGAGCGCAGATAGGTTCCCGCCGATGTGCCCCACTCCGCTTTCAAAATGCATCTGCAGCAGCCGCTTGCGGGCATTTTTCAGTTCTTCATCGCACAGTCGCATATACCTACTTCACTCGCGGAAATTTTTTTATTCCGATAGAACGTCAGAATCTCAGCAGACTGGCTGATGACCATTTGGTAAGAAAATCCGCATCCGCTTGCAAGCTCTGAATCCTCCCCAGCACCCCCATTCCGCCCGAGTGCCGAGCCGATGACTCACGCTAAAGAAAAAGTGCCGCCGGCCGGACTCGAACCGGCACGACCGTGAGATCAACAGATTTTAAGTCTGTGGCGTCTACCATTCCGCCACGGCGGCAACTTTCACAGGCGCTTCTAACGCGCTGCAGAACGAGTAATAGCCAAACTCTCTCTGCCGTCTAGCTCAGCCTTTGAAGAAAGCGATTTTTCCCGATCACCGGATCCCATTGAGCTTTTTCTGCTCGGCGATCCAAGCGCGGTCCTTTGCTGACAAACTCTCTTCTTGGGTGCGGGCACGAGCACCATCGGGCTCGATCAACAGGAGTGTGCCCTCGGAGTAGGAAATCAGTTTGGCAAAGATCTGATGATCCTTGCGATCACGCCATTCGCGGTAGCCTTTTTTCTCCAGGCCTGCGCGCCAGCCCTGATAGGCAGCGGTCGAGACGGCCTCGCCGTGCTTAATCTGGCCCCATAGATACGCCGCATCTCCGCGTTTATAGCCGCGGTAGCGACCGACGACCTCGCCGCTGGGACTGAGAAGCACCAACGATGGATAACCTAAAACTTTGTAGCGCTTTTTGAGTTCAGCGATGTAACCTTTGATCTCGATCTTGCGATTATCCGCGCTGTCGCCATCCAATTCTGAGTCCTTGATTTCGACGTTTGAATCGACCCGCAACCTGACCAGCTTTTCCGTGGCCCAGTTTCCAAAATCGTTGGTGGAAAACAATTCCTGACTCAGCGCCTTGCACATCGGGCTGATGGATGAATCGGTGAACCAAATGAGCAAGGGTTTGCCCTCGCGCACGGATCGCTGTTTGGCAATCGTTTCGCTTTCCTCCCACGGTCCACGCTTGGCGGCAGAAAGCACGGTGGCCAGCTCGGGAACGGTGGCATCCGGGTCATCCGGATTGGTGAAAACGATGTCCTCCTGCGGGGAAATGTTAGACAGCCGTGCCTGCGCGCTGACATTCCCGCCAGCAACGACTGCGGTTCCTGCATCCGAGTTTTTCGAACGAAGCTGAGGCGGAATTCCCGTAGGCCCGAATGGTGCGGGTGCCTCTTTTTTCGGAGTTGTATGCTCAAACAATCCGAGCTTGGCACACGAGCTAAGCGAAATAGCAATCAACAAATTCCACAGCAATGAACGGTTCATATGAAACGCCGCGAATTACATTTTCAGTCTCACCGGCGTGCCACAGTAAGTGCAACGGAACCACTTGAACAAGATCATGTGCAAACACACCGGGATGATATAGCCTAAGTAGGGAATGTGATGCGCCTTGCTGTTCTTCAAACAAACCCGGGGAACAAACTGCTTCTGACCACAGACGCGGCAACTGCCGCCGGTACCCCAGATCGCGTAAGCCAGCCCTAACAACGGCAAACTCGCCGGAAAAACTAACAACCACGTAGGAACCCACGCGAAGTATTTCGGCAACTGATCGGAAAGCAGTAAGAGCCCTGCGGAAACGACCGCGATGGGCAGCACGAGAAACAAGGTCAAGGTCACCAGCGCACCAAGCTTCATGAAAAAAGGGCTGTTGTGCAAAACGCCACGGATGTAGCGGCGGGAATGCGGGTCGCGCCCGCGGTTGGTTTTTTCCAAGGGTCCGCGAATCAGCGCCACGCGTTCGCTGTCGCTCGTGGAATGCCGGGGGATTTTCTCTGCAGACTCATTTAAAAACTCCTGAGTGCTTTTGATTCGGGTCGTGTCGATTTCCAAACGAGGCACACTGGTGTCCGCGACCTGCACGTTTCCCGATCGCTCGACAGAGCCCCGATACGTTGTCGCCGGAGTTGAGTCGATGCTCTTCACTGCGACGTGGGCCGAGGATTGTCCCAGAAAAACCCCTTGTGGAATATCCTCCACCGCCAACTGCTTATCAACCAACAAACGTGCCGGCAGCGGAATGGCAAACTGCGCAGCTTCCAAATCATTCGCTGCCAGCGAAGAATCCGCTTGTTTGCCCGCTGTCTGGTGGTTTGCAGATGCGGCTTCGACCTCGATTCCCGTAAGATCCCGGGCGGCGAGGATCCACGCTTCGACCTCTTTCGAGTTCGGCGACGATTTGGCCAGTCGAAGAACCTTGTTCGCCTGCGCCAGCTCCTGGGTCAGCTCATTCACACCAGCCGTCGCCAGCGACTCGGCATTCACAAAACCGACTGCCTCCAGAAGCTCCAGAGACGACGGATCGATGTGCGAGATGTTGCTGAGGTGAACCATAAAACTCTTTGTCAAATCATCCTAGTAAACAAACAGAGCTTAGCAAGCGATCATGCCAGCGCAGCCAACATTTCGCCTAACTGGACCAATTTCGCCTTCCAGTCCTCGAGCCGCGCCTTTTCCTGCACCACCACCTCTGGCGGCGCGCGGTCGACAAAACTGGCGTTCCCCAACTTGCCTTCGCACTTTTTGACTTCGATCTCGATGTTGCTGATCTCCTTGGTCAGGCGGAGGCGCTCGGCCTCCACGTCGATCAATCCTTCCAGCGGCATGTAGACTTCGCCGATCGAGGTGACCGCTGCTGGAGTGCCCTTGGGCGCCTCGTAAGCAGAATCCAGAGCAATCTCCCCTGCTCCAGCGAGCAGCGCCAGCGTCTTCACTTCCGCGGCCAACCACTCGGGCGCGGCCTTGATCACAAAACGGATGTCCTTGCGCGAGCCCATCTTGTACTCCGCCTTCAGGTTCCGCATCCGGCCCGCCGATTCGTAAATCTCCGCAGCCAGCGCTTGCGCGGCGGCGACCTTCTCCTGCGGGATCGCGGCCAGCAACGGCGCTGCGGGCAACACCTTCTGCATCAGGAACTCGCCTTCCGCCACATAGCCCATCCGCGCGGAAAGTTCCTCCGTAACGTGCGGCATGTATGGGCTCAGCAGTTGCAAGTAGCGGCCCATGATCACGTCGAAAACGCCCAGCGTGCGCTCCTTCACTTCCGGCGGCGCGG
>CAJXYV010000104.1 GCA_913063525.1 uncultured Verrucomicrobiota bacterium | reverse complement strand
ACGCCTTCTTCTGAAGGTATTCGAAGGCTTGCTCGACGTCGAAGTCGGTCGCTTCAGGAGCGCGCTCCTTGATGGCGGCTTCCACTTCGTCGCGGAGAGCGCCGACTTTCTTGGCGCGCTCGGTCTTGGAAGGCGCGTAGATGGCTGACTCGATGCGGTCGCCAGCGATTTCGTAGGCGATTTCGAGGAGGTTTTCCTTGGCGAGGATTTGCGAGAACTCGCGCTTCTGTTTGCCAGCGAGCTTCACGAGGTCTTCTTGGAGTGCAACGATCTTGGCGACCGCTTCTTGGGCGAAGTGCAGAGCTTTGATGAATTCGTCTTCCGGGAGCTCGTCGGCTTGGCCTTCGATCATGATGACGTCGGTCTTGTTGCCGACGTAGATCAGGTCGAGATCGCTTTCGGAGCGCTCGTCGTGAGTGGGGTTGATGAGGAATTTCCCGTCAACGCGGCCCACACGCACGGCACCGATCGGGCCGGCGAAGGGGATGTCGGAAAGGCAGAGGGCGGCGGAAGCACCGTTCATCGCGAGGATGTCGGAATCGTTTTCACCATCGGCACTGAGCAGGATGGCGACGATCTGCGTGTCGTAGAAATAACCCTTCGGGAACAACGGGCGCAGCGGGCGGTCCGTCATGCGGCAAGTGAGGATTTCCTTTTCGGTCGGGCGGCCTTCGCGCTTGAAGTAACCACCTGGGAAGACGCCAGCAGCAGTGGCTTTTTCCTTATATTCCACGGAAAGTGGGAACCAAGTCTGGCCGGGCTTCACCTTGGTGGAGGAAACGGCGGTAACGAGGATGATGGTGTCACCGCAACGAACGGTCACGGCGCCATCGGCGAGTTTGGCGATTTTGCCAGTTTCGAACGTCATCGGGTTGGTGCCGACGTCGGTCGTGAGGGTATGGATATTCATAATCTGTCTTATTTTTCTTTTTTTCAGTGCGTACAGCTCGTTCGGCGGGATGCCAAACGAGCAATCATCCTTTCAGACAAAACTCCGCAGCTCGCATATTGGCGGGCGCGGAGGTGGTTTTGTCTGGCGACACAGGCGAAATTTGTTGCCCGTGCCGATTTCGCAAAACAGCCACGGGGATTTCCCGTGGCTGCGTTGCGGAGAGGGGTTAGCGGCGGAGTCCGAGGCCTTGAATGACCTGCAGATAACGCTCCTCAGAACCTTTTTTGATGTAATCCAGGAGCTTGCGGCGCTGGGAAACCAGGGTCAGAAGACCACGGCGGGACGAGAAGTCCTTCTTGTGGATGTTCAAGTGGTCCGTCAGATGGAAAATCCGGGCGGTAAGCAGGGCCACTTGATAAGGGGCGCTGCCGGTGTCTCCTTCGTGGAGTTGATAGGCTTTGAGGTCGATTTCTTTGGTGCTCATATTCGTAAGGGATGGATCCAGCGTGCGCCAGACCGTCCTAGTTGAAGGTTGAACGCCCAAGAAAGCCCCCTAACTACCATTTTGCAAGATAATTGCGGCCTTTTCCGGAATTTTTTAAAATTTCGAGCCACTCGATCCTAAGTTCCTGTGAATTCATCAAATCAGATCGTCCGGAAGGTGGCGGTCTAAATCCACCGCGCCATGGAGAATTCGGATCACGAGAATGCGATCCTCCTCCACCGCGAAAAAGATCACGTGCTTGCCGTACCGGGCGGATCGGCAGTCGATCACAAGGTCGTTTCGAAGCCGGTGGGCTTCGGGGCGGATGCCAATCTCCTCAAGCTTTTTCCACAGTCCCCTGAGATAAAGCGCTTCCTGTTCGGCTCCCCAAGTGTGGAACGTGTAGTCCGAGATGGAGCGCAGATCCCGAATCGCGGCGGGCGAAAAAACGAGCTTCATCGCCCAGCCCTGGCCAGCGCTTGAAACTCGGCTTCGGTGGTCACCGCAACGCCTTCACCGCGGTCAAGTTGATCGCAGCCTAATTGAATTTCAGCCCGAAGCCGATCGCGTATGGCTTCGCGCTCCAGCATCAGCCGCAGGGATTCACGGACAACCTCGCTGGCGTTGTTGTAAAGGCCGGAATCGACCTTGCGCTTCACTTGGCTTTCCAGCTCGGGCGTTAGGGAAACATGCATACAGATATTTGGTGCGGAAATCAAAGATTGTCAATGTTTGAAGAGCGCGCGGACATCCGCATGCAATCACTCAAGCCACCAACGCCTTCAGCCTACCGCAGAAATCACCCCCCTTTCGCCAATTTGGCCATTGCGCGTCCCCAGGAAATGGGTTTGTCTTTCAACAAGAAAGGCCGCCATCCTTGCGGATTGACGGCCTCCTTGGATACTACCGCATCAGCGGCGTTGTTTGATTCAGCTTTCGACTGCGTGGAATCAAACAACGTTCGCCGCTGGCGGTGTCTCGGCTGGTGCCGCGGGCAGCGACTTGCGTGCCGGACGCTTGCGCTCGCTGTCGACGACAAATCCTAGCGACCTGTAAAATGCGCTATTCATGCCGTGGTTCGGATCGCATCGCACCGCATTCGCCAGCGCCTTTAACTTGCTCTGCAATCGAACCTCCGCCTCGTCGCGATGGATGATGAGGCCTCGATGGTGGGTCATTGATGCCTCGATTTCCAATTGCACCTCGTTGGGCTCTTGGCATTCGATTTCGAACTGGGCCAAGGTGCTGCCTGCCAGGCTCGCCTCGGGTGCAAAATCTCTCCACGAGAGGAGGAATTGACGGCTTCGTTCGTTGGTGGTCTTCAGTCTGGTTTTACTACTCATACTTAATTTAGGTTGTCTTGAGGCACAATAATAGTGGAGCGTACGTTGTGCATGCTTGCCACTGCCCGCTGACGAATGGGAGACTAACAGGCGAACTATGATTTTGCAAGATTTTTCTTATATAAATTGAAAATATCTTAGAGAAGAAACTTATTTAAGCTCTCAGATGAAATAATCTCTCGCATCGATGAAAAACAAATCATCGATCCCGTCATGAATCCAATAAATCCTCTATTCCTCAAGGGGTTTCAATCGGCCTGCTGGCGCCGCGCATCCTATCACTTAAAAATGTTTGTGCGTTGAGCGAATCAATCATTTCACCCATTTCCATGGCAAATTCATCGGCGCGTCTTCCTTAGCGGCCAAAATCCCATTCTTTAACACCACGTTCCATGTCTTCAGCACCACGTTCCATGTCTTCAACACCCTGTTCCATGTCTTCAACACCGCGTTCCATGTCTTCAACACCACAGTCCAAGTCTTCAACACCGCGGTCCAAGTCTTCAACACCACGGTCCAAGTCTTCAGCACTGCGTTCCATGTCTTCAACACCACGATCCATGTCTTCAACACCGCGTTCCATGTCTCCAACACCACGTTCCACGTCTTCAGCACCGCGGTGTTGCTCTTCGGGGCTTCGGTCGCATCGGGCAGGAACCGTGCCGCACTCTGAAAATCCAGCTTCCCATCGGGCGGGCCTTCGGCTGGAATGGATACGCAAGGGTGCTAGAGGGCGCAGATTCCCCGCGCCACTGCCCGCCGACCCATTTTCCCCATGTTCGAACAAGCCTTCAAAAACATCGACGACGTGCTGCACAAGGACGCCGGTTGCTCCAGCGAGCTGGATTATACCGAGCAGACGTCCTGGCTGCTGTTCCTCAAATACCTCGATGCGCTGGAGCAAACCAAGGAGCTGGAGGCTCAGCTGGACGGCAAGAAGTACACGCCCATCATCGACGCGCCCTACCGCTGGGAAAGCTGGGCCGCGCCCAAGGACGCCAGCGGCAGCATCGACCACAACACCGCGCTGACGGGCGACGACCTGCTGGCCTTTGTCAATCAGCGGCTGTTCCCCTACCTGCATGGCTTCAAGGCCAAGGCGACGGGCCCCAACACGATCGAGTACAAAATCGGCGAGATCTTCGGCGAAATCAAAAACCGCATCCAGAGCGGTTACAACCTGCGCGACATCATCGAGCCGATCGACGAACTGCGCTTCCTCTCCCAGACGGAAAAACATGAGCTGTCGCACCTCTACGAGGCCAAGATCAAAAACATGGGCAACGCCGGCCGCAACGGCGGCGAGTACTACACCCCGCGCCCGCTGATCCGCGCCATCATCCAGGTGGTGAATCCTGAGATCGGCGAGACGATCTACGACGGCGCGGTCGGCTCCGGCGGCTTCCTCTGCGAGGCTTTTGATTTCCTCAAATCCAAAAGCCAGCTCACCACCAAGGACCTCACGATCCTCCAAACCAAGACCTTCTACGGCAAAGAAAAGAAGTCCCTCGCCTATGTCATCGCGATCATGAACCTGATCCTGCACGGCATCGAGGCGCCCAACATCGTCCACACCAACACCCTCACCGAAAACCTGGCCGACGTGCAGGTGAAGGACCAGTTCGACATCGTGCTGGCCAATCCGCCCTTCGGCGGCAAGGAGCGGCCCGAGGTGCAGCAGAACTTTTACATCCGCACGGGCGAGACCGCCTTCCTGTTTCTCCAGCACTTCATCCGCATGCTCAAGACCGGCGGGCGGGCGGGCATCGTCATCAAAAACACCTTCCTCAGCAACACCGACAACGCTTCCGTCAGTTTGCGGAAGATGCTGCTCCAGAACTGCAACCTCCACACCGTGCTCGACTGCCCCGGCGGCACCTTCCAGGGCGCGGGCGTCAAGACGGTGGTGCTGTTTTTCGAAAAAGGCGCGCCCACCCGCAAGGTCTGGTTCTACCAGCTCGATCCCGGCCGCAACATGGGCAAAACCAACCCGCTCAACGACGCCGACCTCGCCGAGTTCATCGAGCTGCAAAAGACTTTCGCCGACTCGCCCAAGAGCTGGAGTTTCGACACCGCCGGCATCGACCCGAAGACCTGGGATCTTTCGGTGAAAAACCCCAACAGCGGCGAGGAGGTCGCCCACCGCAGCCCCGAAGCCATCATGCAGGAAATCGCCGCGCTGGATCAGGAAAGCGCCGAGGTTCTCAAATCCATCAAGGCGCTGTTATGAAAAAGGGGTGGAGAACAGAAACGTTGGGCGATACTTGTGAAATGTATCAACCTAAGACGATTTCAGGAAAGGACATGGTTGAGGATGGGCCATACCTTGTTTTCGGAGCGAATGGAGTGATTGGTCGCTATGACAAGTTTAACCATGAGGAATCAGAGCTTCTAATTACATGCCGAGGAGCAACATGCGGCTCGGTAAACGTTTCTGAACCGAAATCCTGGATCACTGGTAATGCAATGGTTGTCAGGTCGAGGAACGGATCGATTGATAGGCGATTCCTAGAGTATTTGTTCCGCGGTGGTATCGATGTTTCAAAGGCGATCACTGGTGCTGCACAGCCGCAGATCACCCGGACCAACCTCGAACCACTTGAAATCTCATATCCAAATAACCTGGCGGAGCAGCAGCGGATAGTCGGGATTCTTGACGAAGCGTTTGAGGGCATCGCCCGCGCCAAAGCCAACGCCGAAAAGAACCTCCAAAACGCCCGCGCCCTCTTCGAAAGCCACCTCCAATCCGTCTTCACCCACCGCGGTGACGGGTGGGTGGAGAAAAGCTTGGCTGACATAGCTCAGGTAAAAGGCGGTAAACGAGTCCCTAAAGGCTACAAGCTATTGAACGAACCGACGGACTATCCGTATCTGCGCGTCGCTGACTTCAACGACACGGGAACAATCGAAATGAGCGACCTGCGGTATGTCAGCGCAAAGATTCACAGCGAAATCAAAAATTACGTTATCTACTCGACCGATCTCTACATGAGCATCGCGGGGACGATCGGAAAGACGGGCATTATTCCCGAAGATTTGGACGGCGCGAACCTCACCGAGAACGCTTGTCGGCTTGTGTTCAATCCCGGCGTCAACAATCGCTTCGTCTATTATTTCACCGTGACGCCAGACTTCGTTGAGCAAGCTGGATTGAATACCCGAACGGCAGCGCAGCCGAAGCTGGCCCTTTCAAGGCTCTCCACAATTAAGCTCGGAATTCCACCTCTGCCTGAACAGAAACGGCTGGCGGCCAAGTTCGACGCCCTCCGCGAAGAAACCCAACGCCTCGCCAGCCTCTACACGCGGAAACTCGCGGCGCTGGAGGGCTTGAAAAAATCGCTGCTGCACCAAGCCTTCAGCGGGGAGCTGTAAATCCTTGGCCACCGATGAAGTTTTCCACTTAATTCCACGCGAACATGGCAACCACGATTTCACAGATTGATGCTTGGCGCTCGGCCAGTTCCGAACACCAGAATCTGGAGTTCAAGGAAGCGAAGACTCAGTACGACAACCGCAAGCTCTACAAGTATTGCGTGGCGCTGGCGAACGAGGGCGGCGGGCATTTGCTGCTGGGCATCGAAGATCAGCCACCGCGGAAGGTGGTGGGTACGGCGGCTTTCAATGATCCGGTGGAGATGGCCGCGAAGATGTTCCAGGTGCTAGGCTTCCGGGTGGAGATCGAAGAAGTATCTCATCCCGATGGACGGGTGGTGGTGTTCAGCATTCCGAGCCGGCCACGTGGGACGGCGTTTGATTTTGAAGGCTCTTATCTGATGCGGGCGGGTGAGGAACTCGTGCCGATGAGTGAGGACCGCCTACGCATCATCTTCGCCGAGGGGCAGCCGGACTGGCTTTCCCAACCGGCCATGACGGATTGCGATGATGACAAGGTGGTTCAGTTGCTGGACACGCAAAGCTATTTCGACCTGCTGCATTTGCCGTATCCGCTGAATCGAGCTGGAGTGTTGGAGCGATTTGAAAACGAGAAACTCATCGTGCGCCAAGGCGCAGGTTGGACGATCACGAATCTGGGCGGATTGCTTTTCGCCAAAAATCTGAAGTCCTTTGACCGTCTTGCGCGGAAAGCGGCACGGGTGATCGTTTATGAAGGCAAGAACAAGCTGAAGACCAAGTCCGACAAGCCGGGAGCCAAAGGTTACGCTGTGGGATTCCAAGGATTGGTGGAGTTCATCAACGGGCTGGTTCCGTCGAATGAGGTCATCGAGCAGGCTCTGCGCCGCGAAGTGAAGATGTTTCCGGAGATCGCCGTGCGCGAACTGGTCGCCAACGCGTTGATCCATCAGGATTTCAATGAATCGGGCACCTCGGTGATGGTTGAGATCTACGACGACCGGATGGAGATTTCCAATCCGGGAAAGCCCTTCATTCCGCCGGACCGCTTCATTGACGAATACCAATCCCGCAACGAACGGCTGGCCGACATCATGCGGCGGCTCGGAATTTGCGAGGAGAAGGGCAGCGGAGTGGACAAGGTGATCCAGGAAGCGGAGGTGTTTCAACTGCCAGCGCCGGATTTCCGCGTGGGAGAGAGGCGAACTTCAGCGGTATTGTTCGCACATCAAAGCCTCGATGCCATGGATCGCAATGATCGGATCCGGGCCTGCTACCAGCATTGTTGCCTCCGCTATGTGATGAACGAAAAGATGACCAACCAAAGCCTGCGGGATCGATTCAAACTGCCGGAATCCAAGGTGGCCTCGGTTTCCCAGATCATCGCGGCCACGGTGGATGCTGGCAAAATCAAGCTGGGCGATCCCACACAGACCTCAACCCGTTATCGCAGCTATGTGCCGTTCTGGGCCTGATTTTTCTTTAAAATCAAAGCCCTTAAGGGCGAGCTGAATGATTCAAATCGACACATTTTCAATGACTTACTTCTTTAAACGCTAAGCTCCATGAACGAAGCCCAAACCCGAGCCGATCACATCAACTCTGCGCTGGAAGCGGCGGGGTGGAGCAAGGTCGAAGGCAGCCGCATTTTGCACGAACATCCCGTGACCTTGGGCCGCATCGAAGGCCAAGGGCGGCGCGGCAGGGCGCTATCGGCCGATTATGTGTTGGAGTACCGCAATACCAAACTGGCGGTGGTGGAGGCCAAGGCATGGGACGTGGCGCTGACGGAGGGGGTGGCACAAGCGAAGGACTACGCGCAAAAACTTTCCGTCCGCTTCACCTACGCGACCAATGGCCAAGGCATTTACGCCATCGACATGGAGACCGGCGAGGAAGGCGAGGTGACTGCCTACCCATCGCCCGAAGCGCTTTGGAACCTGACCTTTGCCGAGGTGGATGCTTGGCGCGATCGATTCGCGGCGGTGCCGTTTGAAAGTCGCGGCGACTTTTTCCAGTCGCGCTACTACCAAGAAGTGGCGATCAACCGCGTAATCCAAGCCGTGGCGAAAGACCAGCGGCGGATCTTGCTGACGCTGGCGACAGGCACGGGCAAAACGTTCATCGCCTTCCAGATCGCTTGGAAGCTGTTCCACAGCCGCTGGAACCTGGGCCGCGAGCCGTCGCGCCGCCCGCGCATCCTGTTTCTGGCCGACCGCAATATCTTGGCAAACCAGGCCTACAACGCGTTTTCGGCGTTTCCGGAGGATGCCTTGGTGCGGATCGCGCCCGACGAGATCAAGAAAAAGGGCAAGGTGCCGAAAAACGGCAACCTGTTTTTCACGATCTTCCAGACCTTCATGTCTGGGCAGGGCGACACGCCTTATTTTGGCGAGTATCCGCCGGACTTTTTTGACTTCATCGTCATCGACGAGTGCCACCGCGGCGGGGCCAAAGACGAGGGGAATTGGCGCAGCATCTTGGAGTATTTTTCGCCCGCCGTGCAGCTGGGCCTGACCGCCACGCCGAAGCGCAAGGATAACGTCGATACCTACGCCTACTTTGGGGAGCCGGTTTACCTCTATTCGCTGAAGGAAGGCATCAACGATGGATTCCTGACGCCGTTCCGGGTGAAGCAGATTTCGACGACACTCGACGATTACGTTTACACGCCGGACGACCAATTGATCGAGGGCGAGATCGAAACGGGCAAACGCTACGAGGAGAAGGACTTCAACAAGACGATCGTCATCGAAGAACGCGAGCGGAAGCGCATCGAGATCTTCATGGAACAAATGAAGCCGACCGAGAAGACGCTGGTTTTCTGCGCGACGCAGGATCACGCGCGGGTCGTGCGGGATTACATCAACCAGATCAAGACCAGCAAGGATCCGAGCTATTGCCAACGCGTCACGGCCGAAGACGGCGCACTGGGCGAGCAGCATTTGCGGGATTTCCAAGACAACGAAAAGAGCATCCCGACGATTCTGACGACTTCGCAGAAACTTTCCACGGGGGTGGATGCCCGCAACGTCCGCAACATCGTGTTGATGCGACCGGTGAATTCGATGATCGAGTTCAAGCAGATCATCGGCCGCGGCACCCGCCTCTACGACGGCAAAGACTATTTCACGGTCTACGACTTCGTGAAAGCGCACCACCATTTCCAAGACCCCGAGTGGGACGGCGAGCCGTTGGCAGAGGAGACTTGTTCAAAATGTGGCTGCGATCCCTGCGCGTGCGAGGTGAAAGCGCCAAAGCCCTGCGCCGAGTGCGGCCAGCAGCCGTGCGAATGCCCCAAAGCGAATTGCCCCGAGTGTGGGAAAGCGGATTGCGATTGCCGTCGCCGATCGAAGGTGAAGGTCAAACTGGCCGACGGGAAATTCCGCAACATCCAGTCGATGACGATGACGTCGTTCTGGCACGACGGCAAACCCGTGTCGTCAGGGCAGTTCATGGAAATGCTCTTCGGAAAACTTCCCGAGTTTTTCACGAACGAGGAAGAGCTGCGGCAACTGTGGAGTGTGCCAGACACCCGCACCAAGCTGCTGCAAGGACTGGCCGAAAAGGGATTCGGTCCCGAGCAGTTGGCGGAAATGCAAAAGAGCATCGAAGCCGAAAACAGCGACCTCTTCGACGTGCTGGCCCACGTGGCGTATGCCCTGCCGCCGCTGACCCGCGAGGAACGCGCCGTCAAAGCGAAGGTCGAGATCAGCACGCAGTTCAACAGCAAGCAGCAGGTTTTTCTGGATTTTGTGCTTTCGCACTACATCAAGAGCGGCGTGGGAGAACTGGATTCCACCAAGCTGAGCCAGCTGCTGAAGTTGAAGTACGACAATTCGATCAACGACGCCGTGGCGGATTTGGGGAATGACATCGGCCAGGCTTTCACTGGATTTCAGAAGTTCCTCTACCAAGGCGTGGCGTGAAGCCTTCCAAGCCATGTGCCGGAATCTGCAAAATGGCGGAGCTGGAGCGCGGGGCAACTCACAAGGAATCCCTGTCGGTTCGGCGGAAGGGGCCGGATCGGTGAAGCGGCGGGTGGATCTCTACCCTCTGGCTGCTAGACCGAGCGGATTTTGAGTCCGTGCGCGATGAATCCTTCAAAATCGATTGGGTTGGCGGTGGCCAATTCCGCGCCAGCCAAGATAGCGCTGGCCGCGATCATGGCATCCATGCGCGTGCGGCGCTTGGAACCCGTGAAATAAAAAAGCTCGCCTGCAAGGGTGGCCGTGGGTTCATCAAAACCGGCGATGCCGCCGACGAGCAGGCCTTTGAGTGCTTGGGTCACCACCGGCGGCACGGGTCGCGACTGGAATTCCATCCATGCCACCGCAGAGGCCGCAAAAGGTGCCGATGCCGCAGTGAGCCTGCGGGCCATGGCGTGGTGTGCATCCGCAGCATTCACCATGGCGATGAGCAGGCTGGTATCGAGGTGAATCATGACTTGCTGAGGGAGTCGGTCACGGTGTTTCGCTGGTTGGCCCGCTCCTCCTCGATTTGCACATCGCGGGCGCGCGCCTCAGCAAGCCCACGGCGGAAATCATCTCCCCATTCCGCGGGGACTTGTGGATTGGCTGCCACCCA
>CAJXYV010000103.1 GCA_913063525.1 uncultured Verrucomicrobiota bacterium | reverse complement strand
GCGGCGAAGACTTCTGGCGTCACCTTCGTTTCGGAACGAATCACCAGACCGTGGTAATCGCCGATGATTTTGAGAAGTTCATCCGGCTTGAGTCCGGTATTTAGGTCCACGGAAATCTCTGGAGCAGAGCGAAGGGCGTCCACGCCTTTTTCCGAAATAGGGTCAGAAACCAACACACGAAAGGTTGCCATAGGGGCGATGGATTAACCCACCGCCCGCGAGCTGGCAAGGGTTTGCGATAGAAAAAACCGCAAGTCCCCCGGAATCTCCGCTCACTTGATGTCCGTGCCGCTCTTCGGCCAGATCCAGCGCTTGACCTTGCCGCCTTGGATTAGCGCCTTGGCTTGGATGTTTTTCTCGCCAAAAACCGTCACCGCTTTGTACGTGGCCAAGCCCGTCTGGTAGGTTTCGCCATCCAGCGTTTCCTCGCCCGCAGCGTTCCACTCTAGCACTTGCTCAAAGGTAAATTCCTTGATCTGCGCCGCCTTGATGCTGTCCTGCATCGCCTGCACGGGGTCGGTAGAATTCACGGCTGCCGGTGGCGCTGATTCAGCGGGCATCTCAGGCTCGGGAGCATCCGGCACGGGGGATGCCTCCACGGCGGGAGCCGGTTCAGGCATTGTCGCAGGAGTCGGTTCTGGCACGGCTGATTCCTCCATTTGGATGGGTTCTGAAGTCTTTCTTGCTGGCGGCGGCTCTGCGGCGGGTGGAATTTCCACTGGTTCAGGATGGGCGGCCGAAAATTTGGCGGAGAGCTGTTCGATCAAATTCGTATCCGTCACCGGTGCCCGCCCGATGTATGATCCTTCGTCGATACTGACCACCACATTTCCACCCTCGATCCCGACCAGATTCACGTGCCGACCTGCTTGAAAGTTCGTAGTCGTGTGGGCCGCGTTATCAAACGCCTTTACCTCGGTTTTCAAAACCACGGACGTCGGCAGTTGCTCAGCTTTTAGTTTTGCCAGATCCATCGTCTCTCCGCTGGGTAATTGCAGGACCACCTTCTGGTTTCGGCCTAGTTCCTCTGCCATCGAGCTCGCGCCTGTCAGCTGGAACCGCAGGCTCGGCTCCGCCAAGTAGCCCAAAATGCCGATGGCGGCCAGCGCGGAAATAAAGAGAAGCGTTTTCATCAACGAGTGAGATTCCTAGTCACCTCTGCACCTCTTGGAAAGGATTAAAGCGCAGGATACAATCCATGCAAGGATCGGCCATGCTGGGCTCCGTCAGCAAACCAGTGTTGCGGCCTTTGCGAGGATTTCCTCCACGGCTGCCAGACGACCTATGCCTTCGTAGCCGCAGGCGAGATCACCTTCCGCAGGCCCGACAAAATGGCATCCATCAGCCAGCAGCTGGGCGATGTTGCGCTGGGTAGCGGGGTGCAGCCACATTTTGCCGTTCATGGCAGGTGCCAGCAGGACGGGCGTGCTGCGGGGTAGCGCCAGGTAGATCGACGCGAGCGGATCGGGGGCTAGGCCGTTGGCGAAATTGGCAAGAATATTGGCGCTGGCGGGTGCTACCACCAACAAATCCGCGTGGTCGGCCAGTTCGATGTGTCCCGGCTTCCACGACTGCTTTTCATCCTCCAGTGAGACCAGCACCGGTTGGCGGGTCAGCGTCTGAAGGGTCAGCGGCGTGATAAACTCCGTCGCCGAGCGCGTCATCACCACTTGGACTTGGTGGCCCAGCTTGACCCACTGCGAGGCAAGATCGGCCGCTTTGTAAGCGGCGATGGACCCCGAAATACCAAGGACGATGTTCATGCAACAGAGTCTGCTAGGTTTTACCGGGGCGCTCAAGGCTAGATATAAGTCCTGTAGGACCTATAAAGACCCATGCCCAATCAGCGCAGCATTGAGACCGCCTTGAGGGTGGCTGAGGCGAGCGCCTCGACATCCCTTTGAGAATTGTAGAGGGCAAACGAAGCCCGCACCGTACCGCTGATTCCAAAACGCGCCATCAGCGGTTGGCAGCAATGGTGGCCCGTACGGACAGCTACGCCCATTTGATCGAGCAAAGTCCCCAAATCATAGTGGTGGACGCCTTCAACATTGAACGAAAGCGCCCCCGCCCTAGCATCGGGGCCGAAAAAGCGAATCCCTGGCACTGAGGCAAGTGCTTCTGCAGTTGAACGAATCAGTGCTTGTTCGTGCTCTTGGATCGAGGTCAGTCCTAGTCCGTTGATGAAATCCAGAGCTGCGGCGAGGGCGATGGCCCCCTCGATGTTTGGTGTGCCTGCCTCATATTTGAAAGGTAGAGCATTGTACGTCGTCTTTTCGAAAGTCACCTCTGCGATCATCTCGCCGCCACCGCGCCACGGCGGCAGCGCATTCAACAGGTCTGCGCGCCCCCACAAAACCCCGATCCCCGTCGGCGCGTAAACTTTGTGGCCGGAGAACACGAGGAAATCGATGCCCAGCGCCCGCACGTCGATATGGGTATGGGCGATCGCCTGCGCCGCATCGATCATCACCCACGCGCCGACTGCCTTCGCCGCTTGCGCCATTTCCTCGACTGGGTTGACCGTGCCGAACGAATTCGAAATCCAAGTTAGAGAAAGCAGCTTGGTGCGTGGATTGAGTAGCGCATGGAATGCATCCTGATCCAAAGTCCCGTCTTCGTGGCAGGGAATCACCTTGAGAATCGCGCCCGTCCGCTCGCACAGCATCTGCCATGGCACGATGTTGGAATGGTGCTCCAGTGTCGAAATTAGTACCTCGTCGCCCGGCTGAATCCGACCCGACAGGGACAGCACGTTGGCCACCAAATTGATGCCATCCGTAGTGCCGGAAGTGAAAATCACTTCGTCGGAGCTCGCTGCGTTCAGGTGCTTGGCGACCGTCTGCCTGGCTTTTTCAAAACTGTCCGTGGCCAAGCGAGCGAGGTGATGGGTTCCCCTGTGGATGTTGGCGTTGATCGCTTCGTAGTAATGCCGCGAAGCCAGCAGCACTGCTAGCGGCTTCTGTGTGGTCGCCGCGTTGTCCAGATAGATCAAAGGCCGCCCTTGGATCGTTTGATCGAGGATCGGGAATTCATGAATCAAAGCGTCTTGTTGGAACATAGTGGCAATGGCGGGGGGACTGGCTGGATCCCTTAATCATGCGCTAGCCGAGCCCGAACGGCAACGCCAGAATGGAGTGTGGGGAAAAGATCTCAGGGCGACGGACTTGGTCTTTTTTCGTGGCAGACGCCCCCTGCTTAAAGAATGTGGCGATTGCCATTACGGGTTGTCCTCCGCGCTCCGCGTAAAAAATAAAAAATGAATTCTTGCCAAGTTGATTTCCAATGGCGTATTTTTTCATAACGAATGAACGGCGAAAGTCTGTTTGTCCGCTCTTCGCTTGACCCGTGACGCCATGGTCAAAAGAAGTGTTGAATCATTATGGCGTCATTAGAATTGAATCAAATGGATATCTACGTGGGCAACTTGCCCTACACTGCTACTGAAGGAGATGTTTCTGGCCTCTTCGCCGCTTTTGGACCTGTTGAACGGGTCAAAATCATCACCGACCGTGAAACCGGGCAATCCAAGGGATTCGCTTTCGTGACCCTCGGTGATCAAACTCAGTTGAATGCAGCCATCGAGGCTCTCAACGATTACGACTACAACGGTCGTGCTCTTCGCGTGAATGCATCCGAGCCGAAAGAATCCCGTCCAAGCGGCGGCTACGGTGGCGGTGGCGGTGGCGGTGGCTATGGCGGCGGTGATCGTCGTGGCGGCGGCTACAAGGGTGGCGGCGGCGGTAGTGGTTACGGCGGTGGCGGCGGTGATCGTCGTGGCGGCGGTGGCGGTGGCGGCCGTTGGTAATCCGACGTTCCCGTAATACGTTTTCGTAATACGATTTTTCAAAAGCGCCCGATTCTCTTTTTTAGGGGATCGGGCGTTTCTTTGGTGGCGGTCGACCGGTCGGTCGGTCACTTGTTGATCTGTTCAAAAATGTCGCTGTAGTAGCCATTGTAGAAAGCAACCACCTTCCATGCAGCGTACCCTAAGATCAAAAAATACAGTGTTTTTGGCATCACAACTGCCAGATTTTTGACGCTGGATGCCGCCTCATCTTGGAAACGCTTTGCCCAGCGGGCGAGGTCATGGTCCAGGGTTCCTGCTTCTTCACCTGTCGCATAGGATCGTGCAAACGCTTTGGGAAACGCCTCGTCGGCTAAAAATTGTGGGCCAAGTGGATTTCCCGCTTTTGCGGCTTGATTCAGCCCGGCCCCCGCCTCGCGGATCACTCCGCTGCGAGAGGCGGCGGAAGCCATCTGCACCGCTTCCTGCATCGAAACCCCAGCGAGCACACAAGAATGATAGACTTGGCAAAATCTCGCCATCGCTAGATTACGTCGCGCTTGGCCAACCCACGGCAAGCGATTGATTAGACGATCCACCTTTGGATTTTCGGGAGCCGCTTTCAGCACCGCCCGAGCCGCCACGAAAATGGCAAAGGCCCCAGAATAAAAGAGGGCCAGGGCCATTCCCAGATGAACCATGATTCCCGTGACGCCTGTCTCCCCTTTGATTAGGGCCGCTGGCACCACTCCGATGATGATCCCGAGATGCAGCACAACGACAGGATAGATTAAGCTCTGGGCCGCTTGCTGGCGGGCCATGGCCAACATGCCGAAATAGTCAGCGAGATGCTGGAAGGCGGGTGCCAGTTTGCCGCCACGTTCCCCCGCGCGGATGAGATTGCGCTCCAACTGCGTGATGGCTAGGGAATCACGACTGAATGCCGCCGCGATCGATTCGCCCGCGTTCAATCCTTGTTCCAGATCCTTTAAAAGAACCGCCTGTGCGGCGGGAAGCTGCGTGTCCAATAACACCGCCGCCGCTTTCCGAATGTCGAAGCCCGCTCCCAGCAGCTTTGCCATTTCTGAATAGAACAGATGCTTGTGGCTGAAGTTTGTGCTCATGGAATGCCTTGATTCATAGCTGGTGACATGGCTGATACCAAGGTTCATTTCGTCGAATTCCGACAAATTGGGCGTAATGTCTCGGATGTTTCGCCTGTTCGGCTGATTCGCAGTTTACTGGACACGGTTCACAGGCGGAATCGGAAAGTTCGCAGAGGTTCCGCCTTGCTTCGCTGCGGCACATGGCGTTTTCTGCCCTTCCGCATGTCTTTACTCCCTACCGCTGACCTCCTGGCGCTCGATACGGCTGGCTTAAAAAGCCGCTTGTCGAAACTCAGGAGGTATCTTTGACGTCCCGAATCTCGAAAACGAAATTAACACGCTGGAGGAAGCGATGGGCGCGCCCGAGTTCTGGAATGACTCGGACAAAGCGAAGTCGATCAGCTCGAAAGCGGCAGGGTTAAAGAAGAAACTCGAATCATTTCTGAAGCTCGAATCCCGGGTGGCCGACATTGACGAAGGTGTCTCGTTGGCCAAGGAATTTGATGATGCCGATCTGGCGCGCGAAGCACTGACTAACGCCAAAGGTCTCGAGGACGACATCCGCTCCTACGAACTCCTCACCCTGCTCGATCAGCCGAGCGATATTTCGCCGTGTTTCCTCGTTATTTCCGCTGGGGCGGGTGGCACGGAAGCGTGCGACTGGGCGCAAATGCTCTGCCGCATGTACACCCGCTGGGCGGAACGCAAGGGTTACACCGTGGAAACACTCGATTGGCAAGACGGCGATGAGGCGGGTCTGCGCACGGCGACGCTGAAGATCACAGGCGATTACGCCTACGGCTTTTTAAAGAACGAGCGCGGCGTCCACCGCCTGGTGCGGATTTCGCCATTTGACTCAGCAGCGAAACGCCACACGTCGTTTGCATCGATCGATGCGACCCCGGAAGTTTCCAAGGAGATCAAGATTGAGATCAACGAAAAGGACATCGAGATCACCACCACCCGTTCGGGCGGCAAGGGCGGCCAAAACGTCAACAAGGTGGAAACCGCCGTCATCCTGCGCCACCTTCCCACGGGTATTTTGATCCGCTCGACCGCCGCCCGGACCCAAGGTGCCAACCGCGAGTTGGCCTTCGACATCCTCAAGGCGAAACTCTACACGATCGAGGAGGACAAACAAAAAGCCGAAGCCGACCGCGCCTATGGCGAAAAAGGCGATGTCTCGTGGGGCAACCAGATCCGCTCCTACGTCTTCCAGCCCTATCAGAAAGTTCTCGATCTCCGCACCGGCGAAGAATCGGGCAACATCCAGGACGTCATGGATGGCGACATCGATGCCTTCATCGAAGCGAAACTGCGTGGCAAAGTCCGCGTCAAGGGTGCCAAGGACGAGGAGGACTGAGTCGCTGCGGAAATCGCAGTCTTCAATGCCTAACTCGGGCCGCCCCAAGATGATGCCGTTGATTTGATGTCTAGCATCAGAGAAATGTGCATCGCGGTGAGTTCACCCATCGACTGACAATCGCCGAATCCGCTGGTGGCGTGCATCCGGTCCAGTTCGCGAGCCAGCGTGATGACGTGTTCGCGCGGGGCGATGTCTTCGCGTCGCATCACGCCGAGCAGTGCCCGCAGGCGGCTGTTTTCGACTTTCGCGCGCCGCGCCATCTGCGCGTGTTCTTCGGCCACGTACTGGTCGATGCTTTTGCGGTTAAGCACGTCGAAGGCGAGGCGGGTGACCTTGCGGTTCGAGTTGAAACGGAACGCCAGATAGATATTGCCGTTGCCTTCGTAGGATTGTTGGTCGAAGTCGATGGCCCGCACGCGATACTGCACCTCCTCGAAATCAGGCGTGATATCGACCACGTAGTTCACACTGCGCATATCGCCTAACAGCCGGATGAAGCTGCGCTCAGTGAACTTCGTGAATTCCTTGGCGATCCGCACTTTGTTCAGGCCAGGCTGGGATAGGTAGTCGCGGATGAAGACATCGCCCGGCACGCCGGCGATGTGTTCCTCGATCAAAGTGTTGCCGTTGACGATGTAATTCATCCGGTTCGGCGAGAGGATGTGCTCCAACTCCAAGCCATAAATGCGAGAAGCGTCCGCCTGCTTGACGTAGAAGTAGTCCGAGTTGTCGTTGAACAAATTCGTGACGCGGATGCGGAATGGCTTCGAGTTGCCGAAATCGCCGAAGTCGATACGATCGACGATCAAGTGTTCGTGCTGTTCCGCGTCCCGCCCGAGCTTTAGCTCGGTGTAGATGCTGGTCAGGCGGGGGCGCAGCTCGGCAAACACCTCTGGCGGATACATCACCGTCAGCCACAACGTCTCCTTGCCAGAGGGATTCTCATAAGGAACGGCACCGCTGAAGCGGAGCAGCTCGTCGTAAACTTTCGGGATTTCCCGCTGGCGGTCGAAGTGATAGAGGTACTGCCGCAGCGATTGGGAAACTGGGTACTTCATTTTTTGCCGCGCGATCACGCGGCAGATCCTAGACAAGCTTTGAGTAATAAGCCAGCACCACCGATGAAGAATCGATCTTGATGGCGAAGCGATGTGACAGTGAGCACCTTTATTTACAAAAAATGGCCAAGCTGTAAGGATCGTTCAATTAACCCAGTAGGGGTAAGGACAAACGAACTTGATTGTGCGATTAATCGTGCGAAGCCAACGTCGCTCAGAACCTACTCATCCCGAAATAACCTGTATGCCCATCCATTCCTTCACTTATCAACTGCTAGTCCTCGCCGCTGCCCTGGCTCATCTTCACGCGGGCGAACCGGATTCGCCGCGCGGCACCTTTGATTTCAATCCGGGCTGGCGGCTTCAAGTCGGCGATCCCGCAAGCGCAGACAAAACGGAATTCAACGACGCGGACTGGAAACCAGTGACCCTGCCGCACGCGTGGAACGAAGACGACGCTTTCCACAAGGACATCAAGGATCACACGACCGGCATCGCTTGGTATCGGAAGACGTTCACCCTTCCTGCCGGATCCGCAGGGAAAAAAGTGTTTCTCGAGTTCGAAGGCGTACGCCAAGGCGGCGAGTTTTTCGTCAACGGCAAGTCCGTCGGGCGACATGAAAACGGCGTGATGGCCGTGGGACTGGATGTGACCGACGCCGTATTGCCGCCACCGGCGCCCAACGTCATCGCCGTGCGCACCGACAATGCGTGGGACTATCGCGAAGCCGCCACCAACCAACGCTTCCAGTGGAGCGACAAAAACTTTAACGCCAATTTCGGCGGCATCCCGAAGAACGTCCGCCTGCACGTCTGCGACCGCCTCTATCAGACGTTGCCACTGTTCTCCAATCTCGGCACAACCGGCGTCTATGTGTCCGCCAGCGACTTCGACATCAAGGGCAAGTCCGCGACGATCCACGTCGAATCCCAAGTGCGCAACGAATCCCCACAAGCCCGCACCTTCAGTTACGAAATCAGCCTCGAGGACATGGAGGGCAAGGTGGTGAAACAATTCAGCGGCGGCAACGTGACCGCCGCCGCAGGTGCAACGGTCACCGCCAAAGCCGACGCGCGCGCCGACGATTTGAATTTCTGGAGCTGGGGCTACGGCTACCTCTACACGGTTTCCAGTAAACTGGTCGAGGATGGTAAGGCCATCGACACCGTGCGCACCCGCACCGGATTCCGCAAAACGGCATTCAAAGACGGCATGGTTTACCTCAATGACCGCGTCATCCAAGTGCACGGCTACGCCCAGCGCACCTCGAACGAGTGGCCCGCCATCGGCCTGTCCGTGCCGCCATGGTTGAGCGATTTCAGCAACCGCCTGATGGTCGAAAGTGGCGGCAATCTCGTCCGCTGGATGCACGTCACGCCGTGGAAACAGGACGTCGAGTCGTGCGACCGGGTGGGCCTCATCCAGTCGATGCAAGCGGGCGACGCCGAACACGACGTGACCGGCCGCCGCTGGGATCAGCGACTCGAAGTCATGCGCGACGCGATGATCTATAACCGCAACAACCCGAGCATCCTGTTCTACGAAGGCGGCAACGCCCCCATCAGCGAGGAGCACATGGCCCAACTGAACGCCATCCGCGATCAATACGACCCCCGCGGCGGCCGCGCGAGCGGAGCGCGCAACATGCTCGACAGCAAGGTCGCCGAATACGGCGGCGAAATGCTCTACATCAATAAAAGCGCCAGACAGCCGTTCTGGGCCATGGAGTATTCCCGCGACGAAGGCTTGCGCAAATTCTGGGACAACTTTTCCCCACCTTTCCACAAGGATGGCGAAGGCCCGAGCAGCGACAAAAAAAGCGGCCAAGTCTATAACCGCAACCAGGACAGCCACGCGATCGAAAACGTCGTGCGCTGGTACGACTATTGGAAGGAGCGCCCCGGCACCGGCACCCGCGTCAGCTCGGGCGGCGTGAACATCGTCTTCTCCGACACCAACACCCACCACCGCGGCGAAGAAAACTACCGCCGCAGCGGCGAGGTGGATGCCATGCGGATTCCCAAGGACGGCTTCTACGCCCACCAAGTGATGTGGGATGGCTGGGTCGATGTGGAAAAGCCGCGCGCTCACATCATCGGCCACTGGAACTATGCCGCCGGTGTTAGAAAAAACCTCACCGTCATCTCCAGCGCCGACCGCGTGGAGCTCCTGCTCAACGGCCACTCGCTGGGCAACGGCAAACCGAGCAACCGCTTCCTCTTCACCTTTGAAAACGTCGCGTGGCAAGCGGGCACCCTCCATGCTAACGGCTATGATGCGGCGGGCAAAAAAATCTGCGAGGCCGAGCTGCAAACCGCCGGCGCGCCCGTCGCCCTGCGCCTGAAGTCGATGGTCGGCCCCGCCGGACTCAAGGCCGACGCCGCCGATCTCGCATTGCTGGAAGTGGAAGTCGTCGACGCGAAGGGCCGCCGCTGCCCGACGGCGCAGAACCTCGTCAACTTCGAGCTCAGCGGTCCGGCCGAATGGCGCGGCGGCATCGCCCAGGGACCGGACAATTTCATCCTCGCCCGCAGCCTACCCGTCGAGTGCGGCGTGAACCGCGTGCTGGTGCGTTCCACCACCACGGCGGGCCGCATCGTCGTCACTGCCAAGGCCGCAGGATTGTCGGCTGCGTCAGTTAGCATCGAATCCAAGCCGGTGTCCGTCGTTCAAGGGCTAGCCAGCGCGCTGCCAGCCGATGGCCTGCCGTCCAACCTCAGCCGCGGCCCGACGCCGCTCACGCCTTCGTTCAAAATCAGCCGCCACGCCGTGCCGATCCAGAGCGCCACCGCCGGAGCCAATAGCGATAAGGTGAGTGCCAGTTTCGACGACAACGAATCCACCGCCTGGGCCAACGACAACCAACTCGCCAGCGGCTGGATCCAATACGAGCTCGCCCGCCCCGCCCACCTCAGCGAAGTGACGCTCAAACTCAGCGGCTGGCGTCAGCGCAGTTACCCGATCCGCATCACCATCGACGGCAAGGAAGCCTTCAGCGGGCCAACGCCGATGAGTCTCGGCTACGTCACGCTGCCACTCAAGCCCATCGCCGGCCAACGCGTCCGGATCGAACTCAAGGGCGCGGGTGAAAGCAAGGACGCCTTCGCCATGGAAGAAGTCGCCAACCAAAAGAACGCCTCGACGGGCGCGGAGCGTCTTGGCAACAAAACACTCAGCATCGTAGAGACCGAGTTTTACGAAGCCGCGCAATAGGCGCGTTTCGAGCTTTCAAAGAGCGTGTTTTCCTCGGCTCGTCGGTCTTAGCTCGGTCGATCTGTTGGAGGGTTTCTAGGATTGCGGGGTCTCCATGTAACCCATTCAGGTTATCGACAAAGGCGGTGTTATTGAGCGTTAATCGACTGGATAACCCA
>CAJXYV010000102.1 GCA_913063525.1 uncultured Verrucomicrobiota bacterium | reverse complement strand
AGGAGTGAATAAGTAATGGAGGATTTCATGACGTTTTTTAGGGTTTTTATTTTTTGTTTTGGGAGATTCGTTGATGTGCGAGTCGTTGAGTGCCGCGAGGCGACTGAATTGCTAGGGTTAAAAGCAGACTTTGTCGATAACATCCCGCTTTTGCCTTGTGACAATTGCGTCACGTGAGTGACTCATTGCCTTTGCGCATTCGTAGGATCTGAAGAGATGAAACACAGGGGATCGGGTGCCCGCAAGAAAAAAAAATCGCTATCCTGCATTTTTTTAGGCCGCCCTGCGGCAGACTTGTGGGAAGCGGCCATGATCACCAATGGGTGGTGGCGCGGAAGTGCTGGATGCGGGCCTCCAGTTCGCCGGGTTCCAGGCTTTCCATGCGGCGGGTGGAGAAGGCTTCGCAGGTGAAGGAGGCGAGCATGGAGCCGTGGATGATGGCCTGGCGGAGGGCGGCCGTGTCGTAGGGTGGGTGGCCTTGGGAGGCGAGGTAACCGGCCATGCCGCCGAGGAAGGTGTCGCCCGCGCCGGTGGGATCGGCGACGGTTTCGAGCGGGTAGGCGGAGCAGCGAAAGATCTCTGAGTGCGGAGTTTCGAGTGCGGAGTGCGGAGTGGGAGATTCTGAGATTCCGCATTTCGCATTCTGCACTCCGCACTTCTTCGAAAAGAGCATGGCGCCGAATTCGCCGAGTTTGACGACGACGTTGCGGGGGCCTTTTTCGAGGAGGATGCGGCCGGCTTTGACGAGGTTGGTGGTGCCGGCGAGATCGCGGGCTTCGCCTTCGTTGAGGACAAAGAGGTCGAGATGCGGGAGCACTTCGTGGAGGCGATCGTTGGCGATGCTGATCCAGAGGTCCATGGTGTCGGCGATCACGAAGCGCGGAGTTTCGAGTGCGGAGTGCGGAGTGGAAGATTCTAGGATTCCGCACTCCGCAGTCCCTGCTCCGCACTTCTTCATGGCTCCGCATTGGGCGAGCATTTGAAGCTGGTTGTCGGGGGACATGTTGGCGAGGACGACGATGGGCGAGGCTGCTGCTGCTGCGGGGACTTTGACTTGCCAGCTTTCCAGGACATTGAGACCGACGCGGTGGGTGGTGCGCTCGTTCATGTTGGCGTGGTATTCGCCGGACCAAGTGAAGGATTCGTTTTCGGAACGCTCGACGCCGTGCAGGGTGACGCCGCGGCCTTCGAGCATGTCGAGGTGCTCCTGCGGAAAATCACAACCGATGATGCCGATCAAGTCGACGGGCTGGCTGAAAAACGAGGCGGCGAGGGCGGCATAGGCGGCGGAACCACCGAGGAGGTTTTGAGCCTCGGCCTCAGGGGTTTTGACGTGGTCGATGGCGATGGTGCCGCCGATGACGATTTTTGAGTGCGGAGTTTCGAGTGCGGAGTGCGGAGTCATGGAAGAAGTGCGGAGTTTTGAGTGCGGGGTGCGGGGGGATTTGATGCGAGGATGGGAGGATTCGCCATCTTTAAATTCCGCGCTCCGCGCTCGAAACTCCGCACTTTATTTCAGGTTTCGTTTGGCGGTGCGGATCGAAGTGACAACGATGGCGATGATTTCGTTGGCTTCTTGCATCAGGCTGCTGAGGCGTAGTGCGGACAGCATCTCGGATCGGACGATGAGTTCTAGCCAGAAGAGGACTTCGTCGGTTTCTTCTTCGACGGTTCCCATTTTGTGGATGAAGTCTGCGGGGCTTTTGGCGCGGGCAGCGGCTCGGTAATTGGCTGCCACGGAGGTACCAGAACGGCAAAGCTGATCGGAAATATTGCGCCCTTTGAGTGTTTTCGCGGGCAGAACATTGACCACTTCCAAAACACGAAGCGCGAACTGCATGGTGCGCTCCTTGAGATTATCGTGGGACATGGGGGGGTGGAAGTGGGGAGTTTCGAGTGCGGAATGCGGAGTGGAAGAAGGTAGGGCATAAGATCGTGCTGGGAAAGAGAATTTGATTTTGCCCGCGCTCCGCACTCGAAGCTCCGAATTTCTCGCCTATTCCGCACTCCGCGCTCGAAACTCCGCGCGTCTTCTGTTCCGCACTCCGCACTCAAAACTCCGCACTTCTTTCCTGTTCCAACGGAAAAGATCACTGCCCCAACAGAAAAGATCACTGCCCCAACGGAAAAGAACACTGTCCCAACGGAAAAGAACACTGTCCCAACGGAAAAGATCACTGTTCCAATGGAAAAGATCACTGTTCCAACGGAAAAGATCACTGTCCCAATGGAAAAGATCACTGTTCCAACGGAAAAGATCACTGTCCCAACGGAAAAGGACACTGTTCCAACGGAAAAGATCACTGTCCCAATGGAAAAGATCACTGTTCCAATGGAATGCTCCGCACTCCGCAGTCGAAACTCCGCACTTCTCTCCTATTCCGCACTCCGCACTCGCAACTCCGCACTCATAGCCTCGGTGGCAGCTTGGATATTTTTGGCTTTGAGCAGGGCGGAGACGATGACGACTCGGCGCGCGCCGGCGGCGAGGACTTGCGGGAGTGTTTCGGGGGTGATGCCGCCGATGCAGAAGGCGGGGATTTTGGAGCCGACATCGCGTTCCATGACAGCGATGTCTCGGAGGCCGATGGCGGGGCGACCTGCTTTGGTGGGGGTGGGAAAAAGTGGACCGAAGCCGATGCAGTCGAAGCCTTCAGCGAGGGCGGCGCGGGCTTGGTCGAGGGAATGAGTGGAGCGGCCGATCGGCATGTGGGGGCCGACGATGGCGCGGGCTTCTGCGAGGGAACCATCGTCTTGGCCGATGTGCAGGCCATCGGCCCCGATCGCGGCAGCGAGGACTGCGTGATCGTTGAGAATGAAGGGAACACCTGCCGCACGGCAAAGCGGCAGGAGGCGGCTGGCGACGCGCTCGATGGTGGCGAGATCGCAGTTTTTGGCGCGAAGCTGGAGGAGATCCGCCCCGCCCGCCAAGAGAGAAGCGGTGACGGATTCTGCATTTTCTTCGGCGACGTAGCCGAGGTCGAGAATGCAGTAGAGAAGTGCGGAGTGCGGAGTGCGGAGTGCGGAATAGGAAGAAGTGGGGAGTACGGAAGGGAGACTGGTCAAATCTTCGACTTTCTCTTCAAAATTCTTGATCTTCATTCCGCACTCCGCACTCGAAACTCCGCACTTCTTTCAGCCTTTCCGCTCTTCCAAGTATCGGGCGACCCAGCCGATGTCGTAGGTGCCAGCGGCGAAGTCGGGGTGGGCGATGATTTCTTGCTGGAACGGGATGGTGGTCTTGATGCCGCGGATCATGAACTCGCCGAGGGCGCGCTTCATGCGGGCGATGGCGATTTCGCGGGTGGCACCCGTGACGATGAGCTTGGCGATCATCGAGTCGTAGTGCGGTGGCACGGTGTAGCCGGAGTAGACGTGGGTATCGACACGCACGCCTTTGCCGCCGGGGGCGTACCAGAGGTCGATGGTGCCGGGGCTGGGCATGAAATTGTTGTAGGGATCCTCGGCGTTGATGCGGCACTCGATGGAGTGACCGCGGGGCGTGGCATCCAGCACGTGGTGGGATAGTGGCTCGCCGGCAGCGACGCGGATTTGCTCCTTGATCAGCTCGCAGCCCATGACTTCCTCGGTGACCGGGTGCTCGACCTGGATCCGGGTGTTCATCTCCATGAAATAGAAATTTTCGGCCGCTTCATCGACGAGGTATTCGATGGTGCCGGCATTCTGGTAGCCGATGTTTTTGATGAGATTGGCGGACGCCTCGCCCATGCGAGCACGCAGTTCGGGGGTGAGCAGCGGCGACGGGCATTCCTCGATGATCTTCTGGTTGCGGCGCTGCATGGAGCAATCGCGCTCGCCGAGGTGGATGAAGTTGCCGTGGGAATCGCCGAAGACCTGGAACTCGATGTGGTGGGGATTGAGGACGAGTTTTTCGAGATAACAATCGCCATTGCCAAAGCAGGCGATGGCTTCGTTGGAGGCGGCTTGGAACAGGCTGATGAATTCTTCTTCATTGAAGCACGGGCGCATCCCGCGGCCACCACCGCCGGCAGTGGCTTTGATCATGACAGGTAGGCCGATCTTTTTTGCCTCGATCAGCGCCGTTTCGGCATCGGGCATGATGTCGGAGCCGGGGGTGATCGGCACGCCATTGGCGATGGCCGTGGCACGGGCCGTGGCCTTGTCGCCCATCATCGAAATGACTTCGGAGGACGGGCCGATGAAGGTGATGCCTGCCGTCTTGCAGATTTCCGCAAAGCGGGCGTTTTCCGAGAGGAAACCGTAGCCGGGGTGAATCGCGTCCGCACCGGTGATCTCCGCCGCGGCGATGATGCGGTCGATCTTGAGGTAGGATTCCTTGCTGGAAGCGGGCCCGATGCAGACGGCCTCGTCGGCGAGCTGGACGTGCATGGAATCGACGTCGGGCTCGGAATACACGGCGACGGAATCGATATCAAGCTCGCGGCAGGCGCGGATGATGCGGAGGGCAATTTCGCCGCGATTGGCGACTAGGACGCGCTTGAACATTTTCGGAAAGTTGAAGAAGTGATCGGTGAGCGGTGATCAGGACAGATCAGGTCACTTGATGCGGAAGAGGACGTCGCCGTATTGGACGGGCGTGCAGTCTTCGGCGACGATGGCGCAGATGGTGCCGGAGCGCTCGGCCTTGATCTCGTTCATGACTTTCATGGCTTCGATGATGCAAAGGGTCTGGCCAACGGAGACGGTGGAACCGACGGCGACAAAGTCAGGGGCGTCAGGGGCGGGCTTCTGGTAGAAGGTGCCGACCATGGGCGAATTGATTTCCGCACCTTCAGCCGCTGGAGCTGCCTGGGCCGGAGCTGCGGCGGCAGGAATACCGACAGGGACGGGTGCTGGCGCTGCTGCCGTGGGAAGACTGGCGAGCAAGCCGCGGAGGTCGTCCAGATCGCCACCCTTTTTCAGCTTGATGTGAAAATCCTGCCTCGTGAGGTCGAAGTGGGTGAGCCCGTGCTCGTTCATGAGTTCGACAATTTGACGGATTTCCTGGAGTTCCACTTTAAAAGAAGGTTGGGAGTTGGATGAATGAGAAGTGGCCCGGTGGGGCGCAGCTCGTTGCTGCAACCTAGAAGAATGAAGGAAAGTGCGTCAAGCGGTAACCCATGCCCCCCGAGCGGCCAGGGCGCCCGGGATCGGGGGACGAATTCCCGAGAATCCCGAGATCCTTTGATTTGCAGGGGCATTCCGCGCAACTTGCCGAGCCAGCCAGCCAAGTCTTTTTTTCGACCAGGCGCGGGGTCAGCGCGTGCAGCGAACTTACTTCTTCTCCAAGAGACTCGTGCCAGTCATTTGCGCGGGCTTGGCGAGGCCGAGCATGTCGAGCAAGGTCGGCGCGACATCGGCGAGGATGCCGTTTTTCACGCGATACTCCGCCGCATCCGCCGCGACGTAAACGATGTCGACGAGGTTGGTGGTGTGCGCGGTGTTGGGCGAGCCGTCGGGATTGCGCATGTATTCGCAGTTGCCGTGGTCAGCGGTGATGAGGAGTTTGCCGCCGAGACGGAGGGTCTCCTCGACGACCGCCTGGACGTCGGCATCGATGGTTTCCACCGCCTTGATCGCCGCTTCCACCACGCCGGTGTGGCCGACCATATCGGGATTGGCGAAATTGAGAATGACCATGTCGTAGTCCTTGAGCTTGGCAACCACGGTGTCGGTCACCTGCTGGGCGCTCATCTCGGGCTTGAAATCGTAGGTCGGCACGTCTTTGGGCGACGGGATGATGACACGGTCTTCGCCGGGATAGGCGACTTCCTCGCCGCCGTTGAAGAAGTAGGTGACGTGGGGGTATTTTTCGGTTTCGGCGATGCGCATCTGGGTTTTGCCCGCGGCGGCGACGGTTTCGCCGAGCACCATGTCGAGCGACTGTGGCGCAAAAATCGCTGGGCAGCCGTACTTTTCGTCGTACTGGGTGAGGGTGACGAAGTGAACCTTGGGGGTGACTTCGCGGTCGAAACCGTTGAAGTCGGGGTAGAGGAAAGCCTCTGAGATTTCTCGGGCGCGGTCGGAGCGAAAGTTGAAAAACAGGACGACATCGCCATCGCGGACCCGCTGGGTGTCGGCCTCGGCGAAGATCATCGGCGGCATGAACTCGTCGGTTTTGTCGAGGCGATAGTAGTCGGCGACCGCTTCGCTGGCCAGCACGTCGCGTTTTTCACCTTTGCCTAGGACGATGGCGTCCCAGGCGAGTTTGACGCGGTCCCAGCGTTTGTCGCGATCCATCGCGAAGTAGCGACCGATCACCGTGGCGACGTGGGCACCGCACTTGGCGGCTTCGTCCTCGACCTTGGCGAGGTAGGCTTGGCCACCGGTCGGCGAGGTGTCGCGACCGTCGGTGATGGCGTGGATGAAGATGTCGTTCACGCCCGCTTGTTTGGCCAGCTTGACCATGGCGATGAGTTGATCCTGGTGACTGTGGACACCGCCGTCGGAGACAAGGCCGATGAAGTGGAGGCGGCTGGATTTGGCCTTTTCAAGGGTTTCCACGAAGACCGGATTCGAGGCGAGGGTCCCCTCTTCGATCGACTTGTTGATGCGGGTAAGATCCTGGTAAACAATGCGGCCAGCCCCGAGATTGAGGTGGCCGACTTCGGAATTGCCCATTTGGCAGGGAGGCAGCCCGACATCGAGGCCGGACGCACTGAGGAAACCCTGGGGATACTGCTGGTACATCGCGTCGTGAAACGGAGTCTTCGCCAGCAACACGGCGTTGCCGTCCTTGACTGCGGTTTCTTTCCCCCCGGGATTGGTACCCCAGCCGTCGCGAATGATGAGCACTACTGGTTTCTTAGCCATGAGAGCTGTAATTTACCCGCCCCCACCCAGCCGAGCAAGCCTTGAAGGCCTCAAGCGATGTGAAAAATTCAACAGCTTCAAAATCAGCCTTCAAGGTTTCCCCAGATTCCGTCATTCTCAAAGCATCGCTTGATCGCGCCGGTGAAACGGTTTGCACGGCCAGCTCGCGACGATTAGAAAAGCAGCAAGCCATGTCCGACAAAGCATTCACCTACCAAGATCCCTTCCCACTCGGTCCCGACACCACGGAATACGAATTGCTCAGCTCGAAACATGTTTCGGTGGCGGAGTTTGAGGGCAAGACGATGCTGAAGATCGCGCCTGAGGCACTGACGCTGTTGGCGGCAGAGGCGATCAAGGGCATTAACTTCACCCTCCGCGCCTCGCATTTGGCGCAAGTGGCGGCGATTCTCGACGATCCGGAAGCCTCGGAAAACGACCGGATGGTGGCGCTGATGTTGTTGAAAAACGCGGAGATCGCGGCGAACGGCATCCTGCCATTTTGCCAAGACACCGGCACCGCCACCATCGTTGGGAAAAAAGGCCAGCAGGTGTGGACCGATTGCAACGACGCGGAGTTTTTGTCGAAGGGCATTTACCAGACGTACACCCAAGAAAACCTGCGCTACTCGCAGACGGCTCCGCTGACGATGTACGACGAAGTCAACACCAAGACCAACCTGCCGGCCCAGATCGATCTCTACGCGACAGAAGGCGACGCCTACAAATTTCTGTTTGTCAGCAAGGGCGGCGGCTCGGCGAACAAGACGTTTCTCTATCAGGAAACCAAGGCATTGCTCAATCCGAAGCGATTGAAGGAATTCTGCCTTGAGAAGATGGCGTCGCTCGGCACGGCGGCCTGCCCGCCCTACCACCTGGCGTTTGTGATCGGCGGCACTTCGGCGGAAACCTGCCTCAAGACCGTGAAGCTCGCTTCCACTCATTATTACGACGAACTGCCGACCTCGGGCAACGAGCACGGCCAGGCGTTCCGCGACATTGAGCTGGAGAATGAGTTGCTAGCGATGGCCCGTGAAGTGGGGATCGGTGCGCAGTTTGGCGGCAAGTACCTAGCCCTTGATGTGCGAGTCATCCGCCTGCCGCGGCACGGCGCGTCGTGCCCGGTCGGCATCGGCGTTTCCTGTTCGGCGGACCGCCAAGCCAAGGCGAAGATCACCAAGGACGGCATTTTCTTGGAGAAACTCGAAAAGAACCCCGGCCGTTTCATTCCGGAGAAATTCCGCGACTGGAAATTCAAAGGCGTGCCGATCGACCTCGATCTCGGGATGGAGGAAACTTTGAAAACGTTGAGTAAGTATCCCGTCACCACCGCGCTGGCGCTGACTGGGACGATTATCGTCGCCCGCGACATTGCCCACGCCAAGCTGAAGGAGATGCTCGATGAAACGGGCGAGCTCCCCGAATACTTCAAAAAGTATCCCGTTTACTACGCTGGCCCCGCCAAAACGCCCGCAGGCCTGCCGTCGGGCTCCTTCGGCCCGACCACAGCCGGCCGCATGGACGGCTACGTCGATCTGTTTCAGGCCCACGGCGGCTCGATGGTGATGCTGGCCAAGGGTAATCGCTCGCAACAAGTGACGGACGCCTGCAAAAAACACGGTGGGTTCTACCTCGGTTCGGCGGGCGGCCCCGCAGCCCTGCTCGCGCAGGACCACATCCGCTCGCAGGAGGTCATCGCTTTCCCCGAACTCGGGATGGAAGCCGTCTGGAAAATCACCGTGGAAAACTTGCCGGCCTTCATCCTCGTCGACAACAAGGGCAATGACTTCTTCACCTCGCTGAACAGCTGCCCGGTCTGCCATTGAGACGGAACTTTTCTGGCTCGCGCCCGAAAAGTTTGGCGCAAATGCGTTGCAAGCGCCCCAAACGAGGCTAGACTCCAAGCGAACACCAACACAATCAATATGGGACCAATTGGAATGCCAGAAATGATCATGATTTTCGTCGTGATCTTGTTGCTCTTCGGGGCCAAGAAGCTGCCTGAGCTTGCCCGCGGGCTGGGCAAAAGCATGGGTGAATTCAAGAAAGCGAAAGAGGAGTTCGAAACCGAAATCCATCAAATCTCCCGGACTGATACCGATGCCCGGGTGAAAGAAGTTTCAGGCAAGGAACCGCGCGAATCCTGATTTGCATGCGCCTTCGCGCGATCAGTGTCCGATTTCAAAAGCACGCCCCAAGATTTCTTGGGGCTGTTTTTTGTGCATTTTCCCTGCTCTTGGGAGCGGCCTGCGATAAAAACGACCACACCCCGGACTGGGTCAAGCCCGGCAATCCACCCCTGCCCGCTGCGGTGGCAGAGACCGCCGTGGCCGCCAAAGTTGGCGAGTCCGTGGTTAAATCCGCGGAAAGCGAAGCGTCCAACAACCTTCGCTTTATCGCCTACAACGTCGAGAACTGGCTGACAGAAGAACCCAAAGCCGATGGCAAACCTGGCAAGACCAAGCAGGAAAGCCAAAAGAAGGCCGTCGTGCAAATGCTCGCGCGCCACGCTCCGGATGTCATTGGCCTTTGCGAGATCGGCACCCCCGCTGACCTCGCGGAAATCCAAGAAAGGCTCAAGGCCGCTGGGCTGATGCTCCCCCACTCCCACTATACCGGCGGCGCGGATCCGATCCGACACCTTGGGCTACTGTCCCGATTTCCGATCACCGCGACCGCCCGTGCCACGGACACCGTATTCCAACTCGCCGGCCGAACCTTCGCGATCAACCGCGGGATTCTGGATGCCACCATCATCGCAGACCATCAATCCTACCGATTCATCGGTGCCCACCTCAAATCCCGGCGCGATAGCGAGCAAGGCGATCAGGAAGCCATTCGCCAGTGCGAAGCCCGACTGCTGCGCCGCCATGTGGATACCATTCTCAAGAATGATGCCGATACCCGCCTCGTCGTCTATGGAGATTTCAACGATACACGCGCCACCCCCACGATCCGAACCATCGCTGGGAACTACCGCGATCGAGGCTACCTGACCGCCGTGCCAGCCAAGGATTCCCGTCACGAGACATGGACCCACTATTGGGCGCTCAATGACATCTATTCGCGCATCGACTTCATCATGGTGAGTCAGGCACTCCGCCCAGAGGCCGACTCCTCTGCCGCAAAAATTATCGACGACGCCGAATGGGATGAGGCCTCGGATCATCGGGCGGTATTGGCGACATTCAAGTGACTCGACTCAAACCCTAGCCGTTGAGGGAACGGCGATGCTCGCCTTTACGACCGTGGTATTTTCCTTTGCAACCACAGTCAGAGACTGTGATTGGAGCTGAGTCGCAGACGGCTACCGTGCGACACTCACTTCAGCTTCGACAGGTACTTGGCCGGATCTTTAGCAAACTTAGGAGCGCAGTTTTTGCAGCAGAATTTGATCTGCTGACCTTCGTGGACGATTTCAAAGGGTTTGCCCATTTCACCAATTTTTTCACCAGAGACAAGGCAAGTGTCTAGCGGATAGAGTTTGGCTGAACTCGGAGTTGTGGCGGGACTTGTTGCTGCGACTTGAGAAGTGGTCGCTATGGTTTCTGCCTTGCAGACAACGAGGCTGAGGGCGGCGATGGCGAACGTGCTGATTACGGATTTCATGTTTTTAATCGTTTAGTTCTCGGATGGAGAGTGTTTGGGTTCGCCGGCGAGCGAGACTTGAAGTGTGCCTTTTTTAAACTTGCGGCCGCGCAGCCAGAGGAAAATCACGGGGGTGACGATGAGGATGTGGAGCAGGCTGGAAATCATCCCGCCGATGACGGGGGTGGCCAGAGGTTTCATGATCTCCGCGCCCTGGCGGTGGCTCCACATTATCGGCAAGAGGCTGGCGACGATGGTGGCGACGGTCATCACCTTGGGTCTGAGGCGGAGGCGGGCTCCGTCTTTCACGGC
>CAJXYV010000101.1 GCA_913063525.1 uncultured Verrucomicrobiota bacterium | reverse complement strand
CCAGCCACCAAATGTGTAACCAGTTTTAAGCGGAGCAGTTGTAGGAATAGTTGCTATCGGGCTACCAGATGTGTAAAGAGTTGAACCACCGATTTGCGCTGTTGTTGCAGATTGGTTGTCATAAGTAATTCCGTTATTTGTATTTGCTGTCCATACCGGATAAAGAGTTGTATTCGCTAAATTTGAGTATGTAAATCCAAGATCATAAACCTTTGAGCCGCCATCGCTTGTTGCCCAACCGGATAGTACATATCCGCTTCTGGAGATTCCGTCCCCTACACCTTTTAAGGTTACAGAGTTTCCAGCGACGAAACTTTGGCTTGCAATTGATCCACTGCCATTTGTACCTGGCGCATAAGTAACTGTGTAAGTGGAGTAAGTGAATTTAAGAATGACAACGCCGCTACCGCCAGCGCCACCGCTACCGTTTACCGCACCACCACCGCCGCCACCCGCGTAAGTGACCGAAGTTCCGCTAATCGAGCTAGCCAGACCTGTCCCACCGTTTCCAGCAATCGAGGCGTTCTCAGCGCCATCGCCGCCGAGGCCTCCCGCGCCACCGCCACCGCCACCGGCGGAGCGACCGCTCGAGTTGTCATCTCTGGATGCGCCGCCTGCATAACCTTGACCCGACACGCCTGCTCCCCCCGCGGTGCGAAGATTCGTCCCCGTTCCGCGACCACCGCCGCCACCACCCGAGCCACCCGTGCCGCCAACCACCTGGAACCTGCCACCGCCGCCACCACCTGTGGCGATGAAGTCAGCGAACTTGGAATCGGCTCCATTTTTACCCTGGGGGCTCGCGCTGGTCCCGGCAGCACCGCCGGCACCCACGCCGACGAGGTAGCTGTCCGCCGTCAGGAAATTGAAGGCGCCCTGTCTCAAGCCGCCAGCACCACCGCCACCGTTGCCATGGGCGGTGCTGTCGGGCGCGGTGCCGCCACCACCACCGCCTGCTACCACCAGATACTCCGCCTCAAAGCCAAGAGACAGAGTCAATCCGCTGTCGGTGTTGAGGTTGGTTTCGTGTGATACACTTCCAGAAGATCCATTCAGCGTGAGCGAGAGCTGAGGGGTGTAAGTGTAGGTCAGCGTCACACTCCCTGCCAAGGTACTGGTGAGGCTGCTGAGATTTGAAAAGCTGCTAACCGAGGCCAAATTCGATGTTCCGCCGAGATAAGACAGGCCAAAATCAGGGCTGCCCGTGACTAAAGTGAGGATACCTGGATTGTAACTCGTGCCTGCTTCCGAAACCAGAAAGGTCTTAGAGCTATTCACCGGCACAACGATCGGACTGATGGAAGCCCCAGGTGCCCCGCCGTTACCGCCGCCGCCCCCATTGCCGTCGTATTGGTAGGAATTCGCGTAGAAATCCCCCCCGACCTGAACATTGAGCCCGCCTGACGCTGAAGAGCTTACAAGCGCACTGGTGGTGAGGGTGGTGCTCCAGTTGATGGTGAAGGAGCTCAGGACTCCTAGGGATGAATCGAATGGAGTGAAGGCGGCACCCACGAGTCCTTCCGGACCTACGACCACCAAGCTACCAGAGCCACTGCCGGTTTTGGTGGTGGAGAAGGTGCGGGATTGCGTCACTTCCGCACCGCGGGTCTGAGCAGAAATAGAGATCAGAACCAAGAGAAGCGAACCGAAGCGAGAGAATGATCGAGAATTCATGACGATGGTGGAAACGGAAGTAATTGCCGAAGGGCGTGCAACAGAACTAAGCAATAAAGCATTCACGAATCCCCCAAAATCCGTCAATGGCTTAACGGTTAAATGCCGCTACTATCGACAATCAAGGCCACTGCCACCCTCGCTGCGAGAACCCCGATGCTCGGTGCATCGCCTGGCTCATTCGCTATCGGACCGAGACTAACAGAGCTCGGGATCGAGACTGATTCCAGCCCGCTGCAGAGCCTCGACGATGAGGTTCAGATAATCGGCATGCCAAAGATAACCGATGGAACGCAGACCATCGCGAGCCAAGTTCGGATAGACGGCGATGACTCGCCGCCACTCGCCGAGTGCCGTTTCATGATCCCCCTGCAGCGCGGCGATGGCAGCGCGCAGGAGCGGATCCGACCATCCCCAAGGGATATTAAAAGCATCCAACTCCAACCGCGCTTTTTCCAGATCACCGGCGTCCAGCCAGACGATCGCCCGGGCGAGGTGCAGGGTGTCGGGATAGTGGGGATTGCCCTCGAACGCCTGCTCGATCAACCGCAATCCCCGCTCCACATCCAACTTTTGATAACAAAGCAGGAGCCCCACCCCACCCTTGACCATCGCAGAGGCGTGGGCATCTGCCTCAACCGCGACCCCGATGAGAGAAAGCTCCGTCCGCTCTCGGTGAACGCTTGCCGAAAACGCCTTGGCAAGGATCGACCACGGATCCGCAGGCCTGAGCTGCCAAGCGCGCTGGGCATGGAAGCGAATTTCATCCAGTGGCAGCTCGCCGTGCCAGCGGTGTTCAAAACTGGTCGAAGCCAGCACCACTGCCAGCGTGGCGTGGGGCAGCGCCTCGTTCGGGATCTGGCGCACCGCTTGCCGCAACACCGCCATGGATCGATGCAGCGACTCCATCTGAAACTCGGCGAAATACGAGCGCGCGGTCAAAACCGATTCGTAAACGGTGAGCGCGTTTTCCGGCCGCACCCGCGCCAGCGAATGCAGATGGCGGTTGATCGTGCCATAATCGCCGCCAATGGCATCGGAGAGTCGCCGCATGAGGCTTTCCTCAAATCCCGCGATGTCCGGGTGGTCGAGCTGCAGCTCATTTTTACCCGCCCAGATCTGCAGCCCACTCCGGCCCTCCAGCAGCCGCGTCCTCAGCGTCAGAGTGTTTCCCGCGCGCTGGACGCTGCCATCGAGGATAAAGTCCAAATCATGGCGAGTGCCCAGCAGCAGCGGATCCAAACCGTCCTTTTCCAACAGCGTCCGCGAAAAGGGCCCGAGGAACCGAAGCCCGCCCTGCCCCGTGATCACCACGCTCAACTCCTCGGCCAGCACTGCAGGCAAGTGTTTCCAATCGCCATCCAGTCCCAGTCCCTTGAATTCCAGCAGCCCCATAGTCGGCCATTCTGTGGCGAGGGTCGTGTAAGGCGACGACGAGGGCTTTCGTTCAAAAACCAGCGTGTACCCGACTTTGGACAACATCACCACCACCTCGTCGGAGGCTCCGGATCCCTGATAGTAATCGACAAGTGCTTGCCGCAGATTGCGCGCGTGGACGCGCACGACGCTGCTTTTCGAGGAATCGAAGTTATCGCCCAGCTTCAGACAGTCGAAGGCGATCGAGTATTGACTGATCTGGGCACCGCGACCGGCCAGAGTTTCCTCAAAAAGATAGAGTAACAAGTCACACAGGCGGCCGGATTTACGAACCGCCTCCGAAGCCTCGATGCGCGCAAGTTGGCGACGCAGGACGTCCTCCGACTCCCATGCTGCCTCAGCCTCACCTTTCGGGCCGGTAATCATAACTGTGGTAATCTCATTCAACGGCAAATCGCGGCGCGACCCTTGCAGTCTTCACCCTCGCTACCGAAAGGAAAGCGTGAACTGAAACATCCACGAAACCACCCCCAATGGGCTGGCCGCGTACATCGTCGATCTCCACACATCGGCGTTTCACTTCCAAGTTTGCCGTCGCCTTGCCTTCCCTTGTTTGAGCCTCAAATCAAAGCAGGGAATCACCACTCGTGGCGTGGCCGGCGACCCCGTCCGCCAGGTAAAAAAAACGGCTCGCGCGCGGTGCAAATGATTCGGGATTTCAGATTTTTGCGCTTTCCTCTGAAAGTATTCGAAAGGAGAAAAGCAAAAACCCCAAGGCCACCCGCGCGGGCAACCTTGGGATCGTTGAATATAGTCAATGCCTACTTCATCACCCGCAGGCGCAGGAAACGCTTGCCACCGCTGCCGATTGGCACGCTGGCCTTGACGGTTTCCAGTGCTCCTTGCGTCGTGGTGATTTGATCGGTCACCTCCTGCGTGCTCCAGCTGCCGGCTTCCAGCGTATCGCTCCACTGGACTTGATAGGTCACGCCGGCGTCCTTGGCTGCGGTGCTGCGGGCGTAGGTGTATTCGAGGTTCGCGCCGTTGAGCGCAAGGGTTCCTGAAAGCATGCCTGAGGCGTTGGGGTCGCTGCCCATCACGTATTCCAGCAGGTTGTTGAGGCCGTCGTGGTCTGGGTCCGCATCGTCTGCGGCGGCACCTGTGGAATCGTAGCTGCCGAAGTTTGCAAAACGCCACAGCTCTTGATCAGTGTGGGTGGCCGCCGCCACGGTGGTGAAGGTCCCCACCTCGCTGTAGCTCGTGCCTGCGCTGCTGGTGGCGTAGGCTCGGAAGCTGTAGCCCGTGCCCGCCGTCAGACCGCTCACATCGGCGGTGAATACTCCCGTCGCGCCGCTGGTGCTGAGCTGGGTCACACCCGTGCCGCCGATCTGCGGGGCCGCGTTGGCGGAGGTAATGGCGTACGCCACCCCACGTTCGGTCACGGTAGCCTCGCTGGCCGTAACTTCACCGCCGAGCGTGGCCGTGGTCGTCGTGATCGAAGCACTCGTCGGTGCAGTCGCCAAGAATGGCGCGTCGACCACCGAGGTGACGATGATCGTGAAAGTCTGCGATGCACTGGAAAGGCCGGTGCTATCGGTGGCGACCACCGTCACCGTCGCGCTGCCATTGGCGTTGGCTGCCGGGGTGAAAGTCAGGGTTCCGTCAGCGGAAATCGCCGGCTGCACGCTGAAAAGCGCGCTGCTGTCATTGGTGCAGGAAAGACTGACGGTTTGGCCGACATCGCCGATGCCAGGGGTGATACCGGTCACGACGCCCGCTTGGTTGAAGCTGCCGCTGTCTTCGGCGACGGTCACGCTGTCGGGCAGCGCGACATCTTGCAAGGTGTAGATTTGACCATTCAACACGGTGCCCACCAGTTTGCCCCCATCGGACGACGAGGCGATGGCTACCCAATTCCGAACGCTATCGAGAGCCGCCCAAGTGCTGCCTGAGTCGGTCGAGACGTAAACTTGCGTCCCGTAAGCCACGGCTGCCATTTTGGTCCCATCTGCCGAGCAAGCAACTGACTTCCATGACCGAATACTCTCGCGTGCAGTCCAAGTTGCTCCCGAATCGCCCGAGGTGTAGAGCTGGCCGTCGTCAACCGCTGCCACCAGTTTTGTCCCATCCGCTGAGGAGGCGAGGCTATTCCACGTGCGGGTGCTTTCACGCGCGGTCCAAGTGACTCCCGAATCGGTCGAGGTGTAGATCTGGCCACCCGCCACTGCGGCCACCAGCTTTGTCCCGTCCACTGACGAGGCGATCGAATTCCAATTCCGAGCACTTGCGCGAGCGGTCCAGGTCACGCCCGAATCCGTAGAAGTGTAGATCTGCCCGCTGGTAACGACTGCCGCCAGTTTGGTCCCGTCCGATGAAGAAGCAACCGATCGCCAATACCGGGAGGTCTCGCGGGCCGTCCAGGTCACCCCCGAATCGGTCGAAGTGTAGAGCTGGCTGGGATAGGCCCCAGCCACCATCTTCGTCCCGTCGGCTGACAAAGCAATCGACCGCCATTTCCTCGTCCCGGCGTTGGCCTGCGCCGTCCAAGTCACCCCCGAATCGCTAGATGTATAGAGCTGCGAGTCCTCGCCCGCAGCGGCCAGTTTGGTCCCGTCGGCGGACGAGGTAATACACTGCCAGATTTGCGCGGTTGCCCGCGGTACACCCGCCATGACCGTTCGGGTTGGCGCTTGGAAAGTCGGTACGCCATTGTAACCGAACTGCACTTCCGAGATCTGCATGATCGTGGTGGACGGCGAGTTTTTCACCGTCGGAAACACCACCAGATAGGAGGCATAGACCGTGCTGTTGTCGAAGGTCACGGTTTGCGGGCCGGAGTTCCGGGTCGCGGGCAAGGTCAGCGTGCCGCTGCCGAGCAGGGTACCGTTGGTGGCGACGTTCAGTGTGCCGCTGCGGGCGGTGACCGCCGTCGCAAATCCGTAAACCTGATAGGTCAGCGGATCACGTTCGGCGAAATCGTTGGCTGTCCAGAAGCTCAGGCGATTGACCCGCGCCGGACCGGCCTGCGGGCTGGCGATGAGCCCGGCTCCGGTGCTGCGGAAGAGCAGGTATTTGGTGTCCACGCTGCCGTCGATGGCTTGATCCGGACTTTCGTTGGAGTTCCAGTTCGTGCCAGGATTGGTGTTACCAATGCTACCAAAGGTGAAGGTGCCACTGGAAAGTTGGCCACCGCGCGCACCTGCCATCGCCACGACGCAGGGTGGGTTGATGCCCTGCGAGAGCTGCACTTCAGAAATCTGCGTGATGTTGTTGCTAGACGTGCTGCGCACCGTCGGGAACGCCACGATGTAGCTGGCGTAGGCTGTGGTATTGGCAAACTGCACCACGGTAGGGCCGGTCGAACGATTGTCCGGCAGCGTGATTGAGCCAAAGGCCAGCTCCGTGAGTCCTTCCAAGGAGATGTTCGTGCCAGCCGTGCCGCTCAGCAGCGTGCTCGAGCCGTAGATGACGTAGCTCGCGGGATCACGCTCAGAGGAATCGTTCGCGGTGGAGAGCGACAAGCGATTGAAGACCACGTTTGCGTTGGTGGGGCTGAGAATCAGACCCGCGTTGTTGTTGCGGTAGATCAGGAATTTGCTGGCCGTATTGGCGTCCACCACTTTGTCAGGGCTTTCCCCCGATGGCCAGTTGTTACCGGGATTCGTCGTGCCCACCGCGCCGATGGTGAAATTTCCGCTGTTGATCCAACCGCCGCGCACTTGGTTTGCCGCGTCGGAGTAAGTGGCCGGAATCGCCAATGTCGCGCCGGTTCCGCTGAGATTGATGACAAACGGCGATTCTCCGCCGCTCTGGTCATTGTTGCTCAGACTTAGCACCGCACTGCGCGTACCCCCGCCACTCGGCGTAAAGCGCACGGTGAAAGTCGTGCTACTGCCGATAGCAAGGCTGGAGGGCAGACTGTCAACAAGGGCAAAGTCTCCTTCATGTGTTCCGGAAATCGCTGCGCCACTCAGCAGCAATGGCACCTCGCCACTGCTGCGCACCGTAAAGACCAAGTCCAGCGACTGACCGACGGTCACACTGCCAAAAGCCACCGTTCTGCCCGTGGCCACGTTGCTGGTCGCAGGCTGTTCGACGGCGATTTCGCCCGAGTCCGCGACATTGGTCACGCTGACGGTGAGGGTCTGGGTGGCGGACTTTGGCGTATTGCCGTTGTCCGTCGCGGCAACGATGACCTCATAGGCATTGTCTGCATTCGCATCCGCCGCTGCTTCAAAGTCCGGAGCGGTCACGAAGGTCAGCGCGCCACTGGAACTGCCGATGGCAAAACGCGCGGCGTCAGCACCACCGGTGATGCTGTAGGTGATGGTTTGGCCGGCATCCGCATCCGTCGCACTGACGGTGGTGACGGCGCTGGTGTTTTCTGCGACGGAGACCGAGGCAATGGAAGCTCCGCTTTCGCTCGTGATAACCGGTAATAGATTGGTCGAGAGCAGAATCGCATCACTGTAGATCACAACTCCCGCATCGATGGCGTACGCCTTGAGGGCATAGGCCGTGTTTGCAAGGAGACTTCCCAAGACGGAGGAATAAGAACCCGCACCACTACCGCTGTCCACGATCCGGGTTACCCCGGCACCGGCGATCACTGGATCCGCGGAGATGGTGGTGGGAGCATAGACCCAACCGCGCTCCGTTACCGCCGCAGAACCGCTCACTGCGACGGCTCCCGTGACCGAAGCCGTGGAAGAGCTCACGCCACCGCTGCCAACTGTAACCTCTGCACTGTCATTCAGACGATACTGGACCGATTGGATGAAACGGAAACCATCGCCCGTAGGCGCACCGATCCCTCCCCAATCCGTCCTGCCCCAAGTATGGATCGAACCATCTGTCTTCAATGCGGCAAAGGCCGCGGCGGACGCATAAATGGCGGTGTAACCGCTGTCCTCTGGGGCTCCGCTGCCTCCGTACTGGGCACTACCCCATTCGGAGATGGTGCCATCATCATTCAGAGCGGCAAAGGCCCCTTGATTGGAACAAATGGTATTGTGGCCCGCACCAGCTGGGGCACTAGTGACCCATGTCGAACCATTCGGACCAGATACGAGCACCAGGCCACCGGCGTACTCCGAACCCCAGGAGTAAAGCGACCCATTTGCCTTCCGGGCCACAAAAGCATGGGAATTGGATTCGATGTCAACATAGCCTCCGTCGGTTGGACCAAGCATGCCACCGTCCCATGTGGGACCCCAGGTGGAAATGAAACCATTCTTTAATGCGGCAAATGCTGAGTCAGTTGCAAAAATAGCAGTGTAGCCTGTTCCTGTGGGCGGAATCATGGATGCCAGCCCGGTATGACTGCCCCCGTAGTTAGCGTCCCCCCACACCCGGATCCCTCCATTCGCATCCAATGCGGCAAAGGCACCGTTGTTTGAGCAAATACTGACATAGCCGCTGTTTGTAGGAGCGCCGGTGCCTCCATTGGTCGCATCCCCTCCCCAGGCGCTGACGGACCCGTCCGCCTTCATGGCAACGAACACATAACGATTCGAATAAATTCTGACGTAACCCTTGTCTGTTGGAGCTCCCGTGCCTCCGTTGTAGCTGTATCCCCAGGCGGTGATCGAGCCATCCGCCTTCAATGCGGCGAATGCCCCCCAGTTCGAGAAGATCGCGGTGTAACCAAGATCGGTTGGCGCTCCGCTGCCCCCATTTGATGACGATCCCCAGGCACGGATGGCACCATCGGAACGAAGCGCTGCGAAGGCATCCACAGTCGAATGGATGGCCACGTAGCCGCTATCGGTGGGTGCCTGTTTGGCCCATCCCCATGCTTTGATCGAACCGTCCCCCTTCAGTGCGGCAAACCCACCTTGGTTCGAATAGATTGCTTTGTAACCCGTATCCGAAGGGGCCCCAGATCCACCGACATTCGACGAACCCCACGAACGGATCGAACGATCCGCCGCCAATGCCGCAAAGGCGAATGGATTGGCAAACTGGCGGCCGCTCCCGCCTTGCCAAGAATTTCCCGACCCAGGCCGTTCATTCGGCATGATCTTCGGCGGACTGGCGGTCCAGTCGGCGTACTGGGCGTGGGCCGTGCTGCTGGCAAACGCCGCAAGGGCGCCCAGCCCGAACAGGCAGTTTTGGAAGGCACGGCGGATCGAACCGCGTGCTGCGGTGCGTGGTGGAGCGATGGGTGCTTGCATGGGAGAATAACGGGTCAGTGAAAATTCCGGAAAAATAAAACAGTCAATAAAAACCGAAAGTTCCGAGGAAGATCAAGATATTTCACCGTTAAACGCCGTAGGTACAACATCTGCGGGACGGCCGCGCGGCAAAAACTTGCGCGATGGCGGGCCGCTAGTTCACCGTCGCTGCATGACGACCGCCCTCGAAACGTGGATGAAAATCGCCAACGCTGCACAATCGTGCGTGCCTATCCTTTCGCTCTGCGCCTATGTGCCGCAGTGGCGGAAAGTCCTGCAAACCCGCAGCAGCGGCTCGATCTCGCTGATTTCGTGGGCGATCTGGACCACCTCCTACTCGATCGCGGTCTTTTATTCGACCACCCTGCTGCTGGTCACCGGCCGCGGGGTGCCGTTGGTGGTTACCACCTCGGTGGGGCTCACCTGTGTCCTGCTGACCATGGCGCTCATCTGGCGCTTCCGCGATCGCAAGCCGTAGACCGATCTTGAACCCCGAATCAGGGTTCAATCGCGCACCGCCAACTCGACCCGGATTCCCGCCCGCTCCATCGCTGCGGCAATCTGCGCGAGGTAATCCGAGTGCCACGCAAATCCAAATGAGCGTGCACCGTCGTTCGCAAAGTCGGGGTACGCGGCAATAACGTCCCGCCACTCGCGGCGCGCCGTTTCAAAGTCGCCCTCCGCCGCGGCCATCGCCCCGCGCAGCAGCGGTTCCGACAGCCCCCAGCGGTACTGGAGCGCATCGAGCTCGCGCCGCGCCGACACAAAATCCCCCGCCCCGAAAGAAGCCAACGCCAGCGCGAGGTGCAGCACCGTCGGGTAATGCGGATTGCTGGCATACGCCTGCGCAATCAAGCGCCGGCCCCGCTCCAGATCCATTTTTTGGTAACACAGCAGCAAGCCCACTCCTCCCAGCACCATCGAGGGCCAATGATCGCTGCCGTGCTCGACCGTGCGGGCGATGCGGGCCAGCTCGTCCCGCTGCTGATGCAGCGTCGCCGAGAAAGCAGAGGCCATAATCGACCACGGATCCTGCGGAGCCAGCCTCATCGACCGCTCGGCGTGGTCGCGGATTTCCGCCAATGGCGGATCGCCCGGCCATCTCGGTTCGTGCCCCAGTGTGGCCAAAATCACCGCCAGCGTAGCGCTGGGCGCCGATTCCCGTGGCAGCTGGATCGCCGCCCGCCGCAGCGTTTCCAGCACGCGCGGCAACGATCCGCAATCAAAGTCCACGAGATACCTCCGCCCCAAAAGCACCGCCTCGTAAACGCTCAGTGCATTTTCCGGCTTCACCCGCGCCAGCGAAGAGAGGTGCTGGCCGACCACCCCACAATCCTCGCCAATTGCGGCCGACAAACGGCGCAGGATTTGTTGCTGAAATTCGGCCATGTCCGGTTGGCCGGGATCGAGCTCCTCCCTGCTAGACCAAATCAGTGCCCCGCTGCACCCGTCGAGCAAACGAGTCCGCAGAACCAACG
>CAJXYV010000100.1 GCA_913063525.1 uncultured Verrucomicrobiota bacterium | reverse complement strand
AAGGCCGAATTGAGGGTGGGACTGCTGATGTATCCGCTGTTCGCAAGCGGGACCGAATAAGCCCCCCCGATGGCGAGACCCGGATCCTGATTGACACCTATCGCATGGCCGTAGGCCAAGGGATAGGCCGGATCACTCGCTTCGGATTGAGACCAGCCTTGGTAGCCGACAAGTCCGGTCCCGTTATTGACAAGGGGTGCACCATTTATCAGATAGAGGAAACTCGGAACAATGGTGGTCGCATGGGCCGCGAATGATGTGGCGAGCAGCGATGCTGCGATTAAATAAGGATGACGGTTTTTCATAATCCAGGCTATGGTTGAAATTGAATCAAATTGAAATGGTTTACGGGGGGCTGACAAACGACTTGGTCTTGCTGCCCGTGGTGATTGGCGGTGGGGTGGTCGTGATCGACTTGCTTACTGGCTGTGGAAGAGAATGCTAAAGCAACGACTCCGAAGACGGACATGATTTTGATAAAACACGCGTTAGTCTCTAAACTTTATGAGTTTTTGACATTCGGATGCGAGAATCAACCTAAATATTTTTTCACAACCATCCCACAGGAAGGCTTAGCTTGAAGCGGAAAAGCGGGCTGGTGTTGAGTTGAAATCCCTGCCACTCGGTAGGGTGTTATGAACAAAACTACACCAACCCGCGCCAATGTGGTCGTCCTCAAGCAAATGCTCAATCTCATTCCTCGCGGAATGATCAACCGCCACGCCCTGAAGACCGACGTGGAAGCCAAAGCCCGCACCTTCAGCGTGGTGAGCCATCTTTCGGCGATGCTCTTCGCCCAGCTCTCCCACGCCATGGGGCTCAACGATGTCTGTGACTGGCTCCGGCTCAAATCCGGAGTCCTCGCGCGTTTCGGTGTCACGCCGCCCTCCAGGAACGGTCTCTCCAACGCCAACAAGGAACGCAGCGCGGAGTTTGCCGAAAAACTGTTCTGGTCGGTGCTCGGCCATCTCCAGCACGCCAGTCCGGATTTCGCGGCAGGGCGTAAAGGCAAGGGATTGCTGCGACGCTTCAAGGTCAGGATCCACGCGGTGGATTCCACGGTCATCCAGCTGGTGGCCAACTGCATGGACTGGGCCAAACACCGCCGGCGCAAGGCGGCGGCCAAGATGCACCTGCGACTCGACCTGCACAGTTTTCTGCCTTCGTTCGCCATCGTGGACACCGCCGGCCAGCACGACAACAAACGCGCCCGCGAGGTCTGCGCGACCATCCTGTCGGGTGAAATCGTGGTGTTCGACAAGGCTTACGTGGACTTCGAGCACCTCTTCGACCTGGATCAGCGCGGCGTCTGGTGGGTCACCCGGGCCAAGGACAACATGAAATTCCGGGCGGTCAAACATCAGACCAAGGGCCATGAGAACATCATCAAGGATCAGATCATCGTGTTGCAAGGAAAGCACAAGGGGATGAAGCTGCGGCGCGTCGAGGCGCGGGTGAAAGTGGACGGGGCGTGGCGGGTGATGGTTTTCATCACGAACAACATGGAGTGGAGCCCGCGTTCCGTGTGCGACCTCTACCGCCGCCGCTGGGACATCGAGGTGTTCTTCAAACAGGTCAAGCAAAGCCTCAAGCTCGGCAGTTTTCTCGGTCACAGCGCCAACGCGGTGAGATGGCAGGTTTACACGGCCTTGCTGGTGTATGTGCTGCTGCGGTTCATGGCGCACCTTTCGGCATGGGGGCATAGCTTCACGCGGCTGTTTGCCGTCACGCGTTCGGCGTTGTGGGAGCGGATCGATCTGTTGGCACTGCTAAAATCCTATGGGACAGCATCCGGGCGATTCAAAGTGATCGGAGCGCTCAACACCGCCTGGTTGTCGGGATTCGAGCCTATCAGAACATGATCTCATGGGACAGCATCGCCGCGTTCTTCAAAGGATATATCAAGAGCCCGTAAAAAACTCGCAATCGGCATTCCGCCAAAAACCTCACGTCGCCTTGCAAACTCAAGGCTCAGGGCTCGTCATGTCCAGCCTGTGGGACGGCAGTGTATTGAATGCAATCGCAAAAAGCAAGAAGCTAGCAATCACAGAGGCGACGATGCCCATGCCAATAGCGATACAAGTTTTGTTATTCATGTCTTGGAGAGAAGGTTGGCATCCACGATTTGTTCGACTTTATTTTGATTCTTCAGGCGAATTGCCAACATGCCTTGTAAGTAGGCGCACACAGCTCGTGTAACAAGCGGGGATTTCAGCGAAGGCCGCGCCCGTGCGTTTCACTTTCCCAGCCTTGCCGTCTGCGATCAGGGCGGCTAAGAGTGGGGGATGAAATCACCACTCGTCAGCAGTTCGGGAGTCAGTCGGCGGGCTTGGCTTAAGGCGGCGACCTTGGGCAGCGCGGCTCTGTTTGCAGGCGTGAAAGCCACCGGCCAGCCAGTCGCCCGCCCGGCGCGCAAGGTGCGCGGTGTGGTTTTCATGGTTTCCGACGGGATGAGCCCCGGCGTGCTGACGCTGGCCGAGGCCTACTCCAAACTCACGCGCCAGCGCGGCACGCAGTGGTGGTCCTTGCTCAACGACCGCAGCGCGGCGCGCGGGCTGATGGACACGGCATCCGCCAATTCGATGGTGACGGATTCGGCGGCGGCATCCAGCTCGTGGGGCGGCGGCGAACGGGTGAACAACGGCTCGATCAACGTGAATCCCGCCGGCAAGGAGCTGACACCGATCGCGGCGATTTTGAAGAAGACCGGAGCCCGCGTGGGCCTGGTCAGCACGGCAACGATCACCCACGCGACACCCGCTGGATTTGCCGCCTGCGTTTCCAAACGCGGCGAGGAAGACGACATCGCGCCGCAATACCTCAACCGCGTGGATGTGATTCTCGGCGGCGGTTCCGGCCATTTCAGTGCGAAGGACCGCGGCGACCGGCGCGATCTTTCGGGCGAATTCGCCGCCGCGAAATACGATGTGCTCAGTAGCCGCGATGCGCTGTTAGCGGCCCGTGGCGAAAAGCTGCTGGGCACCTTCACTCGCGGACACCTCCCCTACTCCATCGACCGAGATTCTGACCCGAAGCTCGCCGCACAAGTTCCGACGCTGACGGAAATGGCGAACGCCGCACTCGGCCGCTTCCTCGCCAGCGACCAGCCCTTCCTGCTGCAAATCGAAGGCGCGCGCATCGACCACGCCGCCCACCTCAACGACATCGGGGCGCTGATAGGCGACCAACTTGCCTTCGACGATGCGCTCGCCTCGGTCCTGACGCAGATCGGCCACCGCGACGACATCCTGCTCGTCGTCACCAGCGACCACGGCAATTCCAACCCCGGTCTCAACGGCATGGGCAGCGGCTACGCGGAAAGCACCCAGCGCTTTGCCAATATCACCCGCCTCAAAGCCTCCCACGAACGGCTCTTTGGCGAGTGGGCCAGGACCACCCGCCGAAGCACCGACGCGCTCACCGCATTGATCGCGCAGCAGCTCGGTTTCACCCTGAAAACTGACGAGGCCGTGGCGCTGATCGAGATTTTTGAAAACCACCCGGTCGTCGAGTGGAACGAGCAGCTGAGCAAGCCGGAGGGCCTGCTAGGCCAGTTCGCCGGCAACCACACCGGCATCGGCTGGACGGGCACCACCCACACCTCCGACCCCACCCTGATCTCCGCGATCGGTCCCCAGGCGGATCGATTTGCCGGCATGGTGAGGAATTCCGATGTCTTCGGTCACTTGGTCGAGATGCTCGGTTAGCTTGCAGCCTTTGGATTGACTGCAAAGCCCGCTCGCATGGCAGTGGTGACATGGATCTTCGAGTTCTGAAGATGGAGCAGAGAAAATCTTTATCCATTTCAGGGGTTGGGTTTTCGGGCGGCGCAGCTTAGCTTGTGGCCGGACATGGTGCGATTACAGGACGAACGAGTGAAACAAGTCGCGATCGGCGGCAGCATTTTATTGGTGCTGACGGTGGTGGTGACTGGGATGTGGGTGACCTGGCGCATGCTGCCCGGGTTGCTGGGCGAATGGATCGGTTTCATGGTGGGGATCATGACCACGCCGTTTTGCATGGAGACGTCCTTTGTGATTATCGGCCTGGTCATCGTCATTTTTCTCAACCACTGGCGCCAGCAGCGCGATGGCGATGAGTTTGTTGATTTGGCCGATCTTCCACGTTCCGAAATCGAGGCAAAGCCGCAGGACCATGACGACCAGAATCCAATCTCCTGAAAAGGAGCTGCGCTTCACCCGCGCGGGCCAAGCGACGGTGTTTTGGTTAGGCGCAGCGGTGCTGGCGTCCATCGGCATCACGATGTTAGCGACCGCCCTTTACCGCGACATCAACGAGAGCATCCCCCACCCCGCCTGGGCGCTGCTGCCGCTGGGGCTGGCGGTTCTGTTAGCGCGCATGGCGGTCAAACTCACGCGCCACGCCTACCTGATCCTGACGCCGCTTGGGATCGAGATCTTCCCATTTTTCCGGCCCGCCGAGGGGATGCGGTTAGTGACGTGGCAGGAAATCGAGCTGGCAGAGGTGAACGGGCCAACGACCCTTCTCACCCTGCACCACGATGCGGAGAAGACCGCAGGCATCCACCTTTCGCTCACGCCGATTCGCAAGGACCGGCGGAGCTTGCTTGCCAAAGCCGTCATCGGCCGCGTATCTCCTGCGGCGAACCGCCGCGACTAACTTTCAACTATCCAGACCATGCGCACTCATTCCCGACAGATTCTCACCGTCGAAGAAGCCTTCGGCCAACAAGGCTGGCATTGCGAACTCGTCGAAGGCCGCGATGTGCTGCGCGCCAGTTTCGACGCCCACCACACCCGCGTCGATCTGATCGCGCAGGCCTATCCGCAGCTCAACGCGCTAAGCATTGTCTCCGAATCGCCGCTGACACTGGACCAGGATCATTTGCCGAAAGTGCTGGAGCTGCTGGCCCGCGCGAACAAACAACTCACGCTGGGCGGCTTCGAGTACGACCTCGACCGCGAGTTCCTCGTCTTCCGCATCACCAATCTGTTCGAGCGCGAAAAGTTCGACGCCGACATCATTTCCTCGATGGTCCACTGCGCCATCGCCGAGCTGGACCGCATCACGCCCTACGCTGCGATCGTCCGCAACACGCCGGACGACCTGCTAGACGATCTCCACCTCGGCCGCCTGCTGATGCGCGAAGACATCATCCCACCGGTTCCGGGGGATGAGGAAGAGGAATACTAGACTTTGCCGATCAAGGTCAGCAGGCCCGCCCCCTGCCTGGCAGAGACTGATGCCTATTGTAACAGTCTGTGAATCATTACGGTGCATCCTGTTCACGTCCACGGGTGGCGTGTGAATTGAAGAATTATTCATTTTTTTCGAGCCTCCCCCCACGGATGACCCACCCCCTTGTTTTAAGCTGATTTGCACTCAGCCAAAAAACACATGAAATCATTCGCACCTGGTGACCGAGTCGTCGCAATCAATACCAATCACTCCAGCCCGATCTGCGGTCCTTCGAGACATGATCGCCACTGCTACCTTTTCCCCGACGGCGTTCTGCGCCAAGGAACGGTCTATCATGTGGCCAGCGTCCGCCCGTCGGGCGATGGCAACCAAGGACTCATGCTGACCGGTCTGCGCATCTGCTGGGGCAAGGAGGAGATCCCGTGGAACAGCAGCCGCTTCCGCAAAATAAAATCCAGCGAGAGCATCTGCAAGGGTCACAGCGAGAATCCTGCCAGCAGTTAAACCAAGCGATTCACCGCAGTCCATCGCGGGGAAGGCTCGCTTTGCGCAAAACCATCGCCTATACCCGTGGGCATGCCGCACCCCTATCAGTCGCTCGAAGCCGAACTCCACGATGCCTTTTGGGAAGCGGAGGACGATGCATCCGAGGTCGCACTGATGGCGGCATTTCTGGCGAAACACCCCGGGCCGGCACTGGAGATCGGGGCCGGCTCCGGCCGACTGATGTACCCATTGGTGCAAATGGGCTTGGACGTCGAGGGGCTGGAGCTATCGCGCGATATGCTGGTGCTGGGCAAATCCCGGGCGCAGCGGCTGGGAGTCAAATCCGTCATTCACGAAGGCGACATGAGCGACTGGAATGATGGCCGGAGATTTTCCGCATTGTTAGCGCCGGCGTTCACCCTGCAACTGGCGAGCGATCCGGAACAGGTCCTGCGCCACTGGCACGGCCTGCTCGCCAATCAGGGCGGACTCTATCTGACAATCTTCATGCCCTATGCCGAGTTGCTGGGAGATCTGCCGGAGAACGAATGGTACCACGACCACAGCGTAACGCTGGCGGATGGGCGGCAAGGACTGCTAGAGACGCGCCATCGGCTGGACCGCGTGCGCCAAGTCGTCGAGCGCGAGCACCGCTATTCCCTGACCGGCACGCCACCCGTGAGCCACCATTCGCGCCAGTCGATCCGCTGGTTTGAGCATACGGAGCTGGTGTCGCTGTTGGACCGCTGTGGCTTCCGAGTGGATCGCTTTTTCCTGGATTTCGACCCCGATCAGACCGTTAGCGACCCGGACGACGTGGATTTTGACGGGATTCTGACGTATCACGCGGCCCGTATTCTCTAGCAAAAGCGTTTTTTATGAAAGATTTGCAGATCGCCATTCTTGACGGACAGGCCCCGCCCACACTATGACGCTTGTTGTGCCAAGGAACTTCATATTGCTCGCGACGTTAGGAACATTGACGTCTTCCGCTTTGTGCCAGACATGGGAGAGGGAAGATGTCGGCTTTGAAAGCATTCAAAGCCGTGCCCGGGATCTCGCTAACAAGCCGTACGCCGCGCCTAACCGCGACAGCCTGCCGGCCTGGATGAACGATCTGACCTACGACCAGTACCGCGACATCCGCTTCAACCCGAACCAAGCGCTGTGGGCGACGGACAAGCTGCCATTCCGCGCGATGTTTTTCCACCCCGGCTACCTGTACCGCGAGCCGGTCACTCTCAATGAGTTCACCAGCACCCACCAGCAGAAGATCCGACTGGCGGAGGCTTTTTTCAACTACGGGCCGCTGATCAACAAGCACGGCGACCTGCCATCTGACGGCGGCTTTGCGGGGTTCCGGCTGCACGCGCCATTGAACACCCCCGAGATTTACGACGAGCTGGCCGTATTCCAGGGTGCCAGCTACTGGCGGGCACTGGGCAAGAACCAGCATTACGGAATCTCCTCGCGTGGCATCGCCATTGATACCGGCGCCGATGGCGTGCAGGAGGAATTCCCAAGCTTTCGTGAATTCTGGCTGCGCAAACCGGAACCCAACGACGGCTACGCCAGAGTCTACGCTTTGCTCGACGGCCCGTCCTACTCGGGTGCCTATCAGTTCAAAATCGAACCCGGCAACATCACCATCGTCGATGTGAAGGCGGTGCTTTTTGCGCGCCGCGCGGTGCAGCGTCTCGGCATCGCGCCGATGTCGAGCATGTATTGGTTCGGCGAAAACTCGCGCCGCCGCTTCGACGACTTCCGCCCCGAGGTGCACGACTCGGACGGCCTGGCGATCCGCACGGGAACCGGCGAGCGGCTGTGGCGCCCCCTTTCCAATGACACGGCCAAGCTGGAGTCGAGTTTCTTCGATATGGAGAAGTGCGTAGGCTTCGGCCTGCTGCAGCGGGACCGCCGTTTCTCCGCCTACGAGGATGGAGAGGCCGCCTACCACCGCCGCCCATCGCTATGGGTGGAGCCGACATCCGACTGGGGCCCCGGCCGCGTGATGTTGATGGAGATCCCCACCACTAACGAACGGGTCGATAATGCGGTGGCGATGTGGGAGCCGGCACACACGCCGCAGGCCGGCGACCGGATTGAATTTTCGTACCGCCAACATTGGACGACCGATGAAGACCCATCGGACGCTAACGGACACGTGGTGGCCACACGCACCGGAGTGAACGAATGGGAACCCCAGCAGCGCACGATGGTCGTGGAATTCGCAGGCAACGCGCTCAACCAGCAAAACGAAGTTCCGATCACCCCCTTGATCCAGGCCACGGGTGCCGGAGCTGATAGCGTGAAAATAAAAAACGTCACGGTCCAGCCCATTCCTGACGCCCGCTGGCGGGTGGCATTTAAAATCGCCCCTGCGGCCGAGGGCGGCAAACTGGCCGACATCGGGCCGGTCGAACTTCGTTGCTGCCTCAAACGCGGAGATAATTTCCTCACCGAAACATGGGTCTACCGCGTCACTCCCTAGATACCCTGAACCCCCTCAGTGAGACTGAACTCAATGAGTGGGAAGAAGCCTACGCGGCCGTCGAAGCCTACCTGCAAGCCTTGCGCTTGAGGAACCGCTTGGTGGTTGCCGAGCTAGTTCGCGGGATTCTTTTGCGTGCCTCCGAAAGACGCAGCCAAGAACCGGAAAAGCCAGCGCGCTTTCTCGCGATGGAGGAAGCCCTAACGGCCGTGGCTGAGTGGACACAGGACGTGCTCGACGTACCGTTAGAAAATCGCCGTCTGGCGGCGCGCGGCCGCCTGGCACTGCTGCTCGCCGGGATGCCGGATCAGTGGAAGGGTGTTTTCCTAACACCCGCGCCGTGGCCGGCGGAGTTTGTCGAGGCCATGAAGAAATCCTACCTGGCGGCGGGGCCTCAGTTTGCCGAGCTAACGATGGTTCCCAAGCCACTTGAGCTGAATGCGATCGGCAGTGGCGCGGCCCAATGGTGGGAAACGATGGACCGCAAACCGATCATTCGGATCATGTTCACGGGTCTCTTGCTGACTCTCATCGTGATCATCATCTGGTTTACCCTGTTCTAATGGAAAATCCTGATTTATCCGCTCGGGAAACCACCGAGCCATTTTTTGGTCGCCGCCCCACCTTGCTGCGGCGCGCCTTGTTTTTCGGCAGTGTGGTCGTCGTCAACATCCTCGCCAGTCTGTGGCTGGCCGACTTGTTCTGGAGGATGGGTTTTCAAAAAGCGCACTATCCTTTGCTGGCGATTTTTGTGACCTTGAACGGCTTGCTCGTGCTTGGCTCGTTCCACGCGATCTTCGGCGCATTCGACATGCTGCGGGGCCGCAAACGTTCTGTCCGGATCACCCAGATCATCGAGGATAAATCCGGTCCCCTGCTCAAGCGCTTGCTCAAACGCCATGCGGTGGTCATCCCGGTTTACAACGAAGACAGCGTGCGGGTCTGCGCCCGGATCGAGGCCATTTACCGCTCGATTGAAGCGACCGGAAACCTGAAATCCTTTGATTTTTTCATCCTTAGCGACACCCGGGATCTCGACTTGTGGGTCATGGAGGAGACCTCCTGGACCAATCTCTGTCGGCGTCTCGGCGCCTTTGGTCGCATCTACTACCGTCGCCGTAAGACCAACGAAAACCGCAAGGCCGGCAACATCGGCGACTTTGTCCGCACTTGGGGTGGCGGCTATGAATCGATGCTGGTGCTGGATGCGGACAGCCTGATGGACGGTGCCGACATCGTCAAAATGACCCGGGTGATGGAAGCCTATCCGCGTCTAGGCATCCTCCAAACGCCGCCAAAACTGATTCGCGGCATTTCTGTTTTCACGCGTCTCCAACAATTCGCGATGCGCCTGTACGGGCCCCTTTTCATCCGCGGCCTGAACTACTGGCAGCTCAGCGGTGGCAGCTACTGGGGGCACAATGCCCTGATCCGAATGCAGCCGTTTTCCGAATTTTGCGAACTGCCCGCACTGCCCGGCCGCGAACCATTCGGCGGACGAATCCTCAGCCATGACTTCGTCGAAGCCGCGCTGATGGTGAGCCAAGGCTGGGAAGTCTGGCTGGCGTGGGACATCGAGGGCACCTACGAAGAGGCTCCACCGACACTGGTGGATCACCTGATCCGCGACCGCCGCTGGTGCCAGGGTAACCTCCAGCATCTCTGGCTCATTTTCGCGCGCAAGCTCCCCTTCTCGGTGAGGATGCATCTTTTTATGGGTATCATGGCCTACCTCGGCAGCCCGCTCTGGTTTTTATTTCTCATCCTCGGCACTTGGGTCGCGTGGGACCGCTACTCCAGCCAGCTGAGTATTTTGCCATTTGAAAGCTACGCTGCGCGCTGGTTCCACGTGGATGGCATTGAGCAAAGCATCATTCTAACGATTGTTATTTTCGCGCTGCTATTCTTACCGAAGATCCTCGCCGTCACCGGCGCGATTTTCACGCCGAGCATCCGCCGTTCCTTCGGCGGTGCAGTTCCACTGATCGTTGGCTCGACTTTGGAAACCCTCGTTTCGATGTTGTTAGCACCGTGCATCATGGCCGCCCACACGATGATGGTGCTGAGCATCATCTCGGGCCGCGCGGTCGGATGGGGAAATCAAAACCGCGAAACCGACGGCACTTCCTGGGGCGACGCCTTCCGCTTTCACGCAGTGCAGACCCTTCTTGGTATCGTCTGGACGGCCATTGCGCTGAAGATCAGCCTCACCTTCACCGCCTGGATGATCCCCATTCTAGCCGGCTTGGTGCTTGCCGCGCCGGTTTCCGTCTGGACCAGTCGCTCCCGCTACGGCCGCGCCCTTGCCAGTCGCAAAATCCTTTCGACCCCCGAGGAGCTCAATCCACCCAGCATCATTCGGCTCGCCGACACGTCCACATCAGCCGTGGATCCCGCGCTCGATGCGTCAGTCCCCGCCCGCCGCGGAGTCATCGCGGCGGTGGTCGATCCCTACGTCAACGGCGTCCATGTCTCCCTGCTGGACCACTCCGAACTCACCCAAGCCGAAGAGATACTCGCCGAACGCTGCCTCCACGAAGGGCCGAGCGGACTATCCAAAGCCGAGCTTTCCGAACTGCTTTACTTGGCACCAGCGATGCTAATGATGCACCGCGCAGTCTGGCTGCGCCCGTCGGAAAGCATTCACCAGGTTTGGACTCAAGCCGTCGAAAGTTATCGCCGCCGCCTCGACCAATCCTCTATTATTGAACCCACTTAATCCCGCAAGTCCATGCTTCAACCCAATCCAAATCTCAGTGATCTCGTCAACGACGCCGCCGCCGGACTGGCTGACCGCCTTCAAGTCAAAGCCAACATCACCGCTGCCGCTCCGGGCCGCGTGAATCTCATTGGCGAACACATCGATTACTGCGACGGCTTCGTGATGCCTTTCGCCATCGACCGCT
>CAJXYV010000099.1 GCA_913063525.1 uncultured Verrucomicrobiota bacterium | reverse complement strand
GCACCACCTCCCGCTTGCCCTCGCGCCCCAGCGAACTCCCGCCGTTCCACTCGTCATAACAATTCATCACGTCCCAACCCAGCTCATGCTGCATCAGCTGGATCGCCGGTTGTTCGACGAGGTAGTCTTCGGTGTAAGCGGACATGGGGGGCTTGGTTAGAAGTTAGCTCCACCCCAGCGCCGTCAGTCGCTCCCAAGCCTTGTCCAGGTGTTCGGGTTTCAACCGCTTTTGTTTTGCCGCGTTCCAAGACAAGACTCCGTCGATTGCAGCCGCCTTGTCTTCTTTGGCCCGGGCCACATGGACCATCACCCAGTGCATCGAACTCAGCAGCTCCATGCCGTAGGTATCTTCGTAACCCTCGATGAGATTCACCACCCGATCCATGCGTCCGGAAATATCACCATTGCCCTCGAGCAGACGGCTGGCGCTTGCCACCGCCCCCGGCAGCAGATCGATCTGTGTATCCGGCAGATCCTTACCGTCGCCGTAGCCCGTGGTGTAGTGCGACTCCATCCGAATCAAAACATGGCGCAGATTCGCGGCAAATGGCCCGCGCTGCTTCGCCTCAAAATCAAGTCGCAGATTTTGACCCGATGCTTGGAGGAAATACATCAGCTTGTGGACCTCCAGCAGGGAAACAATCGGATCCATCAATCCCTTCAAATAACGATCGATCAGCGAGATCAAGGCCGCCTGTCCTGGAGTCATCGGCGGGCGGGCCGTCCGGTTCGGCATGGCCACCGCTTCCGGGGTTTCCACCGGGCCGTAAAGCAGCACCTCCACCTCCGGCACTTCGGCAAATGCCGCTTCAATGAGCGGCCGCACCTCGTTCCACGGCAAGCCACCGTTACCGCAGCCCAGCGGCGGCACCGCGATCGACTTGATTCCCAGCCTCTGAATATTCGCGATGAGATCCTTCAATCCGGCTGCCACATCGTCCATCCGGCTCTTCGTCTTCCAGTGCCCCTTCGTCGGAAAATTGATGATCCAGCGCGGCCCTCCCGCCAAACCTCCTAGATCGTGCACATCCATCTTGCCCAGAGTCACCCCATCTTCCTTACAGGCCTTTTCGTATGCCTTGAACATCGGTGGAAATGCCTGCCGGAATTGCAGCGCGATCCCTTTGCCCATGATCCCCTTCGTGTTCACGGTATTCACCAGCGCCTCGACAGGAGCTTCCAGCAGATTGCCTCGGGTGTTCTGGATCATGATTTAATAATACCAAGCGGGTTCGATAGACACCATAGGCCGATGCGGCACCGGGTCAAGAATCGCTGCCACTTGCGCCGCCACCACGCGGTTGTGGCAACCGATCGCGTGAATCGCCGTCCACGGCAGCAGATCCGCCACCAGAAATTCCGCCGACTTCTCGTGCGTCATTCCCTGCCACTGGGTGGCGCGAATCGCCGGCCAGTCGAGATTCTTCAATTCCCCGAGATCCTTGCAAAACGAAGCATAAGCGGCACTGGCATTGCCGCTGCTGATCGCCCATTCCGCCCCAGTGTCCAGCGCCGATCCCACCCGGCTCACCAAATGGATAATCGTCCGCTGGCAGCCGACGGGACGTCCGGTGTTCCCCAGGTTCACCGTGTAGAGCATCGGCGAGCGCGGGCAAAAGTAGAACGGCACAAACTCACCGACAAAGCGATTCCCGCAGCATCCCACCCGGATCTCCGTCGCCCGTCGCTTTTTCAGGTGGCCGTAGCCGATCAACTCCGACTCACTGCCCGTCATCGCCACATCAGAGCACAATCCACCCGCCGCCGCGATAGACTCCAAATTGGCCAAATCGGTGATGTGGTATATCAGGGTTTCTGCGGGGGATCCGATCATCTGAGTTCCCTTCAGGCTAACAAGCCGATACCGCCCTGTCGACACCGCAATCCCCCGCCAGCAACTTCGGCAACAGCAAGTCGCGTGTGCGGCGGAGGGTTTGATTTTTACGTTGAAGGCATTCGCGTTGGGCGTGCATGGCACCGGCAATGCGGCCATAGCGAAAAATTAGATCACGCGGCGGCAGTAGGAATGGGAAACGACAGATGGTTTCCTTTGTCAGTGCTTCGCGGGTAGCGCCGCCCTGCGCCAAACTGAAAAGCGTTCTCTTGTTGTGTTCGCTGTTGATCGAATCGAGGAGGAAGTGTGGATCCACCAACTCGGTATCCGCTCTGATGATCGCAACGTGCTGATTGACGCGAGCAGGTAGCAAATAAGACGGAACCATTGCACAACGGCAAACTGAAGCTCCTGTAATGTTTAACAGCACATCTTCTGCTTCCACAGAGACGTTGTCGAGTTGGGCCGCCTGCTGTGGATCGATGAAGGCTAGATTATCGAATTCAAAGCTGTAGTCGTAGATGTTCATACTGCGAATCAGCGATATGCCATCAGTCTTATAGCTGTCCTTGCCTCCACGCGGCGTGGCTCCACTTCCTATCTTGGTAGTGACTTTCTCAAGATCGGAAATCTCCCAGCCCTCGGGGATTTGGCCGAGGGGGGAGGCGGTGAAGCGGGCGGATTCGTGGCCAGGGAAGCGGAAGTGGACAAACCACTCGCGGTAGAGGGATTGCGCCATCTCCTCGAGGATCTTGATGCGCCGCTGGTTGTTCTCGATCAGGTCGTCGTACGCCGAGAGGATCCCCGCGATCTTGCGTTGGGTCGGGAGGTCGGGAAGTGGGATCTCAAGACTTTCGACTTGAGTTGGACTGACATTAGCTTGGCTAGCCGCTCCGTTTGCCAACATTGCGACGGCGCTTCTGAATTCGGGACTGCTTAAAACGTAGTATAAGTAGCCAAGATCACCTGCATCTTCTTTTCGGAGGCAAATTTTCCCTGCCCGTTGATTGAGAAGGCAACGTGTTTGATGGTTTCCCATTCTTGCAACTCTACCCACAACCGAATTAGGCTGATTTGGATGCGACCCCGTCAACGAAATGAGAAGATCACCAGGATTCACGTGATACTTAGAATCTAATTTAAGAAATCGCTCATCGACGAAAGCTGCATCGTCGAGATCGACAGTCCCTACACGAATATTTTTGATCTTAATGATAGGAATTCCTTCTTCACCAAACTCGGCACTCTTGAACGCGTAGCCTGAGATTACTTTTGCTACCTCGCCCAGAGGTCTTGTCGATTTAAAGGAAGAGCTCATGCCTCCAACAGTTCCATGACGTTTTCCGCAATCCGCGCTTCGAGTTCGCGGGCTTCGGGATTGAGCACTTTAAGGTCTCTGCCAGTCGTTCCAACGGGTTTCATTCCAGTGTGTCGGGGTTTTTGAGTGATTTCTTTTCCTCGGCGGTCAGGCGGCGCTCGACTTTTTTGATGTCCTCCTCGGGAGACAGGGACTCGGGGCGGATGCCGCGGTCGATGAGGGTTTGGCGGACGGCTTGGTTGTTGGTGACGTGCTCGTTGGAAATGGCGGCTTCCGTGCCGAGATTGCGTTCGCGGGCGTTGAAGATGGTGATCTCGGTGGCGAAGTCCTTCGCCTTGAGGATGATGGTGGGGGCGAAGTCGGCGAGCGGGCGAGCGGCCGGGACTTTCCACTGGGCCTTCATCGCCTGAGTGCTCTTGCCGAAGAGGGCTTGGTCGCCCTTGCTGCGGATCAGGGCGAAGTCTTCGTTGCCGCCGGTTTGCTCGAAGATGACCGCGGAGAGCTCCTTTTCGGTGGAAGTGAGCTTCTGGCGGGCTTGCACACGCTCGGACTCGAGCAGGCGTTGTTCGATCAATTCTGCTTTGCGCGTCTGCACCGCGAAGTAGGTCTGGGCAAAGGCGATCTCCTCTTTCCTCGGGTCGCCATTCTGCGCAATGAGGTAGCAGGCGTAGCGGGTGAGCATGATGTCGTCGATCTCACGGCGGGTACCGGAGCCGATCTCGACCATTTTCCTGACGTCAGGAAAATGGTTGGCCACTTCGTGGCCCGACACCTCACAGGCAATCTTCGCTTTCCCGATCACGAGCTGGAAGTTCTCCCATTTGGTGTATCCCAGCAAATGCTGGAGGTCGCGGGCGAGCCAGTATTCGACGCCCGTTTCGGTTTGCTGGGCGTGGCCCTCAAAATTATCGGTGAGGCTGTGAACGAGGTCGGATTTCATGCTTCCAGAAGTTCGGTGACGTTTTCCGCAATTCTTGCTTCGAGTTCCCGCGCTTCGGCGTTGAGGACTTCGAGTTCCTCGTTGAGGGCTTCGAGCTTTTCCTTAAAATCCTCGTCGCTGAGATCCTCGTCCTTGGCGACGCCGACGTAGCGGCCGGGGTTGAGCGACCAACCTTGGGCTTCGATTTCGGCGAGGGTGGCAGCCTTGCAGAGGCCGGGCACGTCAATGTAGGATGGGGCATCGCCGAAGACTTCTGCCCATTTCGCCTCGGAGCCGTGGTTCAACTCCAGATCCTCGCCGCGGTAGAAGCGGACGAGGTTGGCGATGAACTCGATTTGCGCGGGGGTGAAGTCGCGGTGGGCGCGGTCGAGCTGGCGGAAGATATGCCGCGCGTCGATAAATAATACGGTGTCTCGGTAGCGCGCGCCAACGTGTGTTGAATAGTCGTATTGCGCGGCACCCTCACCCCCGCCTCTCCCAGAGGGAGAGGAGCTTTTGGAATTCTTACTCCCATCTCCCCCTGGGAGAGGGGCCGGGGGTGAGGGCGGTAACGCTGCTTTGCCTTTGTCGAAAAACCAGAGCGTGCAGGGCAGGGCGACGGTGAAAAAGAAGTTCGGGCCGATGGCGACCATGACATCGACATGGCCTGCGCGGATGATTTTTTCGCGGATGTCCTGCTCGGACGCGCGGGCGTCGGCGGCGGAGTTGGCCATGACAAACCCGGCGCGGCCCTTTTTATTGAGCGCGGAGTGGAAGTGCTGGATCCACAGGTAGTTGCCGTTGTCGGTGCGCGGGATGCCGTAGGGGTAACGCGGATCGCCGGCGAGCCGCTCCTTGTCGATCTGGCTGACGTTGAACGGCGGATTGGCCATCACAAAGTCGAAGCGGCCGACGGAGTCCTGGAGGTCTTCGTAGTAGGTGTTGCCCTGCTTGATTTCGCCGCTCAGGCCGTGCACGGCGAGGTTGAGCCGGGCGAGGCGGGCGGTGTCGGTGACGCGCTCTTGGCCGTGGACGGAGATGTCGGAGGTGGGGTTCTTGCGGTGTTCCTCCAGAAAGTGGGCCGACTGGATGAACATGCCGCCGGAACCGCAGGCGGGGTCGAGGATGCGGCCGTGGTAGGGTTCGAGGATTTCGACGATCAGCCGGACGATGGCGGTGGGGGTGTAGAATTCGCCGCCCTTCTGGCCCTCGCTCATCGCGAACTTGCCGAGGAAGTATTCGTAAATCAGCCCGAAGGTGTCGCCGCCCCGGTCCATCGGGATCGAGGCCATCACCTTGAGCAGCTCGGCGAGCGTGCGGCCGTCGAGGATCTGGTAGTTTTTCGGCAGCACATCGGCCAGGTCGGGGTTTTCCTTCTCGATCGTGCGCATCGCCTCGTTGATCGCTTGGCCGGTGTTGGCGCCCTCGGGCAAACTGAGCAAGTGGTCAAATCGCGCCTCAGCCGGCAGATAGATCACGCCGGCGGCGTGGTAATCCGTCGGCCCGATCGTCCGCCGCGAGCCGGCCTGCGGCTGGATCTCCGCCGCCACCGCCGCAAAGCGGACATCGGCATAGCGCAGGAAAATCAGCCCGAGCACCGTGGGCGAGTACTCCGAAGGCTTCAGATCCGCCCCGGCCCACAGCATGTTGGCGGCGTTCCAGAGTTTCTTTTCCAGATCGGCGTGGGAATCTTCGGCGGTGGCGGGTTCGGTCCAGTGCATGAGGTATTGGCCAAGGGAATGATTTTACGGGTCGCGGGGAAAGATGAATTTCGCAACCGCCAAACCCGGGGCGATGGCTTGCATCTTGGACCAGGGGGTGGGTCAAATAGCGGGATAGGCTCAAAAAAACTGAAATTTATTCGGCGCCCCGTTTAACGAACGATTTGACCGAATTTAGCCCGGCAGCAGCGGCGCCACCTGCTTTGAAAGAGTCTTCGACCGGTTGAAGAGACTCTTCAGCGGGTTAAAGAGTCTCTTCAACCGGTTCGAGGGTGTCTTCAATGGGTTTGAGAGTCTCTTCGATGACTTGAAGAGTCTCTTCAACCGGTTCGAGGGTCTCTTCGGCGACTTGAAGAGTGTCTTCGACCGGTTCGAGAGTCTCTTCGGCGACTTGAAGAGTGTCTTCGACGAGTTCGAGAGTCTCTTCAACGAGTTGGAAAGACTCTTCAACCGGTTTGAGCGGCTAAAATCGCGTGGGCGCGGCGGGCAATGGGATGGATGGCAGGCATGGGAATGATGATTCTCATTCTTCCCATCTTTTCTATCTGCTGATTCGGGCACATTTCCAGTCGCCTGATTTGTCAATACGGGCCGCGGATGTGGGCGTGGACTTCGCGCTGGTAGAAGGCGCGGAGGGTCTGGTGCAGCTCGGGGGGAAGGGGTGGGAGCTTGGAGACGCTGGCGTTGTCGGCGACTTGAGCCGGGCGGCTGGCTCCGGTGATGACGGTGGTGACTGCGGGGTGGTCGAGGATCCAGCGTTGGGCCATTTGCGCGAGGGTGAGGCCGGCGGGGAGGTGGGGCTTGAGGGCGGCGGCCAGGGCGACGGCTTTGTCATAGGGGAGGCCGGCGAAGGTTTCGCCGACGTTGAAGGCCTGGCCATCGCGATTGTAGTGGCGGTGGTCATGGGCGGGGAAGACGGTGCTGGCTGTGAGCTGGCCGGCGAGAACGCCGCTGGCGAGGGGCAGGCGGACGATGAGGGCGACGTTTTGGGCCAGGGCTTGGGGGAACAGCGCCTCGATCGGCTTTTGGCGGAAGAGGTTGAAAATGATCTGCAGGGAGGCGAGGCCGGGCTGGGCGAGACAGAGCTGGGCTTCTTCCATGGACTCGACGCTGGCGCCGAAGTGGCGGATTTTCCCCTCGTCGCGGAGTTTGCGCAGCCATTCGAAGATTTCGCCTTGGCGGAGGATCTCGGTGGGGACGCAGTGGAGCTGGGTGAGGTCGAGGGCCTCGACGCCGAGGCGCCGGAGCGAGGCTTCGGTGGCGGCGCGGAGGGTGGCCTGGCTGTAGTGGTCGGGGTAGAGTTCGGCGCTGCGGCCGAGTTTGGTGGCGACGAAGATCGGGTGGCCGGTTTGTTTGAGGAATTTGCCGATGAGTTCTTCACTGCGGCCGCCGCCGTAAACGTCGGCGGTGTCGAAGAAGTTCACGCCGGCATCGACGGCTGCGGAAAGGATGTTGAAGCAGGAGGCTTCGTCGATGCTGCCCCAGTCGGAGCCGCCGAGCTGCCAGCAGCCGAGGCCGATTTCTGAAACGGAGTGGCCGGTGTTTGCAAATTCGCGGGTGTGCATGATGGGCGGATGATGTGGGTTCCGCGGGGCTGGGTCGAGAATTTCGTCTTCGCGGATGGTTCTGCGGAACGAATCATTGCGTCTCTTTCTTGTCTGGCGGAGCGGCGCGGGGTAAGATGGCAGTCAAATGAATCACTTGATCAATCTGGCCGATCGTTGGCAGGACGGGCCGCTGCGTCGCTCCTCATGGGGGGTGGCGTTGTTTTGGGGATTTGCGGTATTCGTCCATCTTTGGTCGGTTAAATTGGCGAACGTGATGACGGGCGGCGGGGAGGGATTTGTCCGGCAGGCGGCGATTTTCATGGGGCTCGCAGCGCTGGGGATGCTGGCGGGTTTGGGTTTTACTTCGCATTTGCTGAGCAAGCGGTCGGTGATGGGGTGGGTGCCCTTGGCCGGGATCGGGATGACGGTGGCCGCAACGGCTCTGGCGTTTTTGGCACCCGCCGGCGCGGGTTTTTTGCTGGCCTTGGGCTGGCTGGCGTTTTTCGCAGCGGTGTTGTTTGCGCCGCTCGGCGAGTGGCTGCGGATCTGCAATCCGGCCGCGGTCGGCGAGGATTTGCCATTGGGGGTGAATTTGCAGGACTGCTGCGCGGTGATCGGGGCCGTGGGCTTGATCTGGGGCTTTGATCCGCTTGCGAAGGGGATCGGCATCATGCCGGCGGCGGGGTATCGGGTGGAGATCGCCCTGGTGGGGGTGGCCAGCGGCATGGCGAGCGCCTGCATCATCGGCCGCCGGCCGGGTGACTTTGCGCGCTTGGTGGGAGGCGGGCTGATCCGCTGGATCTACCGGATTCAGGTGGTGAATCCCGAGCGCATCCCCGTATCGGGAGGCGCCTTGCTGCTGCCAAACCACGTGACGTATCTGGATGCGTTTTTCATCACCGCGGCGTGCCGCCAGCCTGTCCGCTTTGTCATGGACGAGACGTTCATGGCCAGCCGGGCGATCCGCGTTTTTGTCGGAATCTTCGACACGGTGACGATCTGCACCCGTCAGCCGCGCGAGGCGATCCGGATCACGATCGACGCCTTGAAGAGTGGTGAGTTGGTCTGCCTGTTCCCCGAGGGCCAGCTGACGCGCACGGGGACGCTCAATGAGTTGCGGCGCGGCTTCGAGCTGATCGCGAAAAAGGCGGGGCATCCGCTGATCCCGATGTGGTGCGATGGCGCGTGGGGGTCGGTTTTTTCATTCGAAGGTGGCCGGTTTTTCCGCAAGCGGCCCGTGTGCGCGCCGGGGCGGATGATCATTGCGCTGGGGGAGCGCATCCAGCCCGAGATGGCGGATTTAGCGGCGGTGCAGCAGGGATTGATGAAGGCGTCTGCGGAAGCAATCGGCAAGCGCTACGCAGCGGCCAAGTGGGGGAAACGATCGCCGCTGGGGCCGCGCGAAACCGCCGAATCGATCCGTGCAAGTGCCGGGCTGACCCTGCGCCAGATGTGGGTCAACGGGCACCAGATCGGACAGATCAGCGCGCTGCCGTGGAGACAGGCGTTTTCGATTTTGAAAAATGACCCTGCGCCCTCCAGTCTGCCGGGATTGCGCCTGGCGTTTCCCAAATTATTCGCCGCGAAGGTGGAGGTCCAGGAAATGCTGGACGGCGGACGGGAGGCAGCGTGGGTCGGCGGGGATGACCTGCGCGAGACGCTGGAGGCGACGACGCTTTCGGCCAAGATGGTGTTCTACGATTTTGGCCAACGCGCGCTGGAGCCGCTCGCCCGGGCGGGCATATTGCATTGCCCTTGTCTCGCCGCCGGTGGGCGGGTGATCGCGATGTCGATGCCCCACCCAACGCTGCCGTGGTCTGACAGCGAGCCACAAATCGGGCACAAACCGGGCACTTGGGGGAAACTTTTGCCAGGCTGGTTCCTCCTGCCGGCAGAGGATGGCGGATGGCGTGCGCACGGGCCGGCGGCGGCAGAAGAAGGTCTGGCACTGCCAAAGGGCTGTTTTCTGGATGCGGATGGGTTTCTCGCTGCCGCTGGAAATTAACCCACTTGGGTGGCTAGTCAGGCGGGTCAGGAGTCGAGAAGATGTCTCTGTTTATGACTCTCCCTCGGATCCATCCCCCTTCAGCTAGTGCCGCCAAGGCTGCAATTTTTGCAGGCGTGCTCGGGCTGGCGATCGCCTCCACGCTATCCGCCAAGGATCTGCACGTGAGCAACAGCGGCAATGACGAGAACCCAGGCACTCTGGCCATGCCTTTCGCCACCGTCCAACGGGCGGAAAAAGCCGCCGATGCAGGGGACACGGTGTGGATCCGTGGCGGGCGCTACCAGATGAACCCGAAGCAAATCGCGCGGATCCAACGGAACCAAGCGCATGTCGTTTTCCTGAGTAAAAGCGGCAGCCCGGACAAGCCGATCCGCTACTGCGCCTATGCCGACGAGAAGCCGGAGTTTGACTTTTCCGAGGTGAAGCCACCGGGCCTCCGCGTGACGGCCTTTCACATCGCGGGATCTTGGCTGCATTTCAAGGGAATCTCGGTGACGGGGGTGCAAGTGACTCTGACGGGACACACGCAGTCGATCTGCTTCGACAATGAGGGCGACCACAATGTTTACGAGCAGCTCCAAATGCACGATGGCCAGGCCATCGGCTTTTGGCTGGGTAGGGGCTCGCGCAATCTGGTGCTGAACTGCGATGCCTACCGCAACCACGACTTCACGTCGGAAAACCGCAAGGGTGGCAACGTCGATGGCTTCGGCTTTCACGTTCCAAGTGGCAGCGTTGGCAACGTGTTTCGCGGCTGTCGCGCATGGCTGAACAGCGACGACGGCTTTGACCTCATCACCACCGCGGAACCGCTGCTGATCGAAAACTGCTGGTCGTTTTACAACGGATTCGATGCTTCTTTCAAAGCATTGGGCGATGGCAACGGCTTCAAACTGGGTGGCTATGGCTCAAGGACAGCTGCGGAACTGCCCACACCGATACCCCGCCATACGATCCGCCAGTCGCTGGCGGCGCGCAACCGCGCGGCCGGATTCTACGCGAATCACCAGCTGGGCGGGATCGACCTGCTGAACAACTCCGCCTATCTCAACGGCGTCAATTTCAACCTGCTCTGCCGCGATGCGACGAACACCACAGACGTGCCAGGCTATGGTCACAAACTGAAAAACAACCTGGGCTACAAGGGCTACAAGGAGGTTTCCAACCTCAATGCGGTGGCGTGCGATTTGTCGGGAAATTCCTTCGAGCTGAAGCAGCAGCTGACCGACAAGGACTTTGCGGGATTGGACGAAGCGGATTTGGTCCAGCCTCGACAAGCGAATGGCGACCTCCCCGCTGTAACGTTTATGAAATTGAAAGCCGCCAGCCACGCCATCGACCAAGGTGTGGATATAGGTCTGCCCTTCAAGGGAAAGGCTCCGGATCTCGGCGCGTTTGAGTTCGCAGCGGCAAAGTGACCGCCGATCAGCCTTGCGGTGCGAGGCGGATGCCGTTGTTTTCGATGGCGATTTTGCCGCTTTTCCACAGGGCGCCGGTCGCTTGTTTGAAGGTGCGCTTGCTGACACCGAGCTCGGCGTTGATTTCATCGGCGGGGCTGTGATCGCCGAGTGACCAGAAGCCGCCGCGGGCTTCGAGTTCAGCGAGGATCTGAGCTTCGAGCCCTTCGACCTTCGCGCGGCCGGCGGCGTGCAGGCTGAGATTGATTTTCCCGTCCGGGCGCAGGGCGGTGACGTAGCCTTTCAGCGCCTCCCCCGGCTGGAGGTCTTGAAAAACCTCGTTGGCGAAAATCAGGCCGCTGTGGGTGCCATTGATGATGGCCTTATAGCCCAGATCGGTTTTGCCGAAGATGATCAGATCGACTTCTTGCTCGAGCCGGAAGTCGGGCGGCGTCTGGTCCATGTGCCGCGCGATGCGGGTGGAGGCGATGATGCGACCCGTTTGCTCGTCGAGGTGGACGTGGACGATGTAGCTCTTG
>CAJXYV010000098.1 GCA_913063525.1 uncultured Verrucomicrobiota bacterium | reverse complement strand
TGCGTCCCTTAGCGACTTCCGCGCCTTTGCGGTAAACCCCTTCATCCAAATCCACATTTGACTCCCATGCCCAACCGCATCGACTCCACTTTCGCCCGCCTGCGCGAAACCCAGCAGAAAGGCTTCGTCGCCTACGTCGCTGCCGGCGATCCAAACTTCGAAACCTCCCTCGAAATCATCCGCTCCCTCGCCGATGCCGGAGCCGACATCATCGAGCTAGGCCTGCCCTTTTCCGACCCCTTGGCCGATGGCATCGTCAACCAAATGGCCGCCGAGCGCGCGCTCAAATCCGGCATGACCACTACCCGCGCCATCGAGCTGATCCGCCGCTTCCGCGAAACCCACCAGACGCCCATCGTCCTCTTCACCTACCTAAACCCCGTCTTCACCTACGGCTTTGAAAAGTTCCACCACGACGCCGCAGCCGCCGGGGCCGATGGCATTCTGCTGCTCGACCTTCCACCCGATGAAGCTGCGCTCAACAAGGACCTCGCCATCGGTGCCGGCCTCAAACACATCCGCCTGATCGCACCGACCACTCCCGCGGAGCGTGTCAAAATCCTCGCCCAGTCCTCGGAAGGATTCATCTATCTGCTTTCTCGCACGGGCGTCACCGGTTCCCACGGCGCACCTTCGGCCAACATCACCGCCCAAGTCGCCGCCATCCGCGAATTCACCGAAACCCCGATCTGCGTTGGATTTGGCATCACCACCCCCAACCAAGCCGCCGAAGTTGTCAAATCCGCCGACGGAGTCATCGTCGGCTCAGCCATCGTCAAACAAGTCGAGCTCCACCCCGATTCTGCTGCCGCAGCCGTCCGCGCCTTCGCAACCCCGCTCATCGCCGCCACCAAGGCATAATCTCAAATCTTAAATTTCAAATCTCTTCCACCATGCTCCTCCACTTCTTCAAAATGAACGGTGCCGGCAATGACTTCATCATCATTGATAACCGCGACCTCTCCATCGACCTCGACGCCGACACCATCGCCGCCCTTTGCGACCGCAACCGCGGTATCGGTGCCGACGGCCTGCTCGCCGTCGAACCCGCCCGCAAGGGTGCCGACTTCCGCTTCCGCTACTACAACGCCGATGGCGGCGAAGCCGAAATGTGCGGCAACGGCGCGCGCTGCTTCGGCCGCTTCACCGCCCACCTCGGCGAAATCGTCCTGAAAAAAGTCACCTTCGAAACCATCGTCGGCACCCTCGCCGCCGAAATGATCGGCGACGACGTCCGCATCGCCATGTCCGCGCCCAAGGATCTTCAGCTCAACGCAGCCGCCAAAATCCCCGGCCTTGATTCCACACTCCACTTCGTCAACACCGGCGTCCCACACGTCGTGACTTTTGTCGAAAGCCCAGAAGCCCTCGACGAATTCGACGTCTTCAATCACGGCGCAGCCATCCGCCACCACACGGCATTTGCCCCTGCAGGCACCAACGCTAACTTCGCCGCCATCCTCGCGCCCGATCACATTTCCATCCGCACCTTTGAACGCGGCGTGGAAGATGAGACGCTCGCCTGTGGCACTGGCATGGTCGCCTCTGCGCTCATCCACCACCTCATCACCGGCGCTGCCAGCCCGATCAAAGTTGACGTCGAAGGCGGCGATACCCTCTCCATCGGCTTCGAAAAAGAAGGCGATCAAGGCTTCAAAAACGTCACCCTCACCGGCCCTGCCGACTTTGTCTTTGAAGGCGAAATCGACATCTGATAGAACTTTTCTAAACTCTGAGCAATCTAGCCAAATTTCATGATAAACGGCCACTCACTTCGGCGCTTCTGGACTTTCACGGCTTTGGCTGTGCTGGCCCAGCGATTCGTCGCTTAGGTGATGGCGGCGAGTCCTGAAAACCACGATTGCCTCCACCATCACTAAGATGGCGACCCATCCACACCTTCGGGCGCGGCGTGAAAGATAATTCACCCGATAATAAAGCCGAACGTTCTAATAGACCGGCAGCGTAAAGTCGCGGGATGAGGCCTATCTCGAGGTCGCGAAGTACGTGTTCCTTTGCTACGGGCCGACAGTGTCCTTTTGCTTTGGGACGCTGTTCTTTTCCAAAAAGATCACGGTTGCTTGCAACGAGAACGCCAATGCCCGAATTGGGCGCGGGCTGCTGGTTTATTGATTTAAAGTGACCAACCAGCCCCTAGCCAGACTCCACCCCGTGCCATGACAATTTTCATGACACGATTCGTTAATCGCCCAGCATTCGCCAACGGGTCTATCTCCGGCGTGACGAAGAATTCAGTTTCCGCCGCGGTTTCTGCCGCCCCACATGCCTTGGCCTGAGATCAGACGCTGCTTTTGATCGTCCGGTAACGAGGATGAGTTGATGTAGGCAGTGGCCGCCGTCGGATCTTCTCTCATCCAACGCATCGCCGCCCCGCCTAAGGCACGGTTGCGATCTCCTTCGTCGGTGATGCTGTCGGCCACAGTGACCAATTCCGCGGGCGAGCTGGAGTTATTGTTCCAGACATAGCTGGCGAGTGCGCTGTCCTGGACGGCTCCTGCTGGAAATGACTGGGCGTAGGCGAGTGCGGAGATCGCATTTTGAGCAATCAAGGCGGGCATCAGCTGCCGCATGCCCCCGCGCTGGGCGTTTTCGCTGGTCTCTTGTTTGAGTAAATCCGCTGCTGCTTGTGGATCTTTGCGGGCGAGGCTCCCGACCACGTCCGGGACTAGGCGGTCTTTGGCGTCTCCCGCCTCCATGGTCGCCAACTGCTTGGCAGCGGCGGAAGGGTCCGTGCCTGAAAGTCCGGTGATGGCCGATGCCAGTGCCGCAGTCTGTTGATCGGCAGGCAGCGTGCGAATCCACGTTTGGGCCTCGCTAAAATCAAGTGCGCCATATTGCGCCGCCACCGAGCGGTAGGCTCCGGCGCGATCTGTGGCGTTCATCTTGCCGATAAGTTCCGCTGCCTTGCGCGGATCGGTTTTGGCCACTTCGCCGATGACGGCGGTCATCGTTTGTTCCTTATCGGTGGTCAGGGAGCTGGCCCACGCCAACGCCGCGGCGGGGTCTTGGCGAGCCCATTCGCCAGCGATGATCGAGGACGCACCTTGACCGCCGCCGGGGCCGCGCCCGCCCATGCCCATCATGGCAAACTCGCGCGGGTTGGCGGCGTAGTACTTGGCCGCGCTGGCGGGGTCCACGCTGGCCCAGCTTTTCAGAATCGTCGGGCGCACAAATCCGCCACCCATGCCCATGGTGTTGGAAAATGCCATCGCCGCCGTGGGATCGACTTCCGCCCAGCGGCCAAACAAGAGGATCGACGCGGTCATCCGCTCATCCATCGGCAGGCTTTCCAGTTTACCCGCTTCTTCGGCGAGCTTCTCGGGGCTGAGGCCGGCGTAAAAGTCCATGAGCGCCTTGATGCGGTTCGAGCTGCCCGGCAGGCGGGAGATTTGTTCCGGGCTGGTGGCGCGGCTGCTCTTTTTCGCCGAGTCAGCAGCGGCCCCTTCGCCCCTGCTGGACGGGCGGGTCCGGGAGTTCGCCTGATTTTCAGCCGCCGGGGCGCTGGCCGGGGCCGAGCCTTTTCCAGAGAGATATCCACCAGCAGCACCCACCGTCAATGCGGCAACAGCCAAGATCCAAGGTTTAGTTGTCATAAAAAGATTACAGCATCTAACCCTGATTTTTTTCAAGGGTTGCGCGTTTTTTTTCGTTCGCGCGATTTCGGCCACCGACGCGGGCCTCTGAAAGTTTACAAAGTGCCCGAAAGACCCCGTTCCGGTGCTGCGAATTCCTCTTGATATAAAGCCCGCGATTTGGGAAGAACTCTTTCATCATGAAAGCACCTCTGCTCCTCGTCACACTGTCGGTGGCACTCGCTAGTCCCTCTGCGTTTGCGGCCAGAGACAGCGCCAAGCCCGCCTCGGCAACCGCGGGCTATACGGTCAAACCCGGCGACAGCTTTGCAAAAATCGCCCGCGCCCTAGGCACCACGGCCGAAAATCTGGCGAAAGCCAACGACCTGGGCACCGATGCGATCATCCGCCCGGGCCAAACCCTCAAAATCCCAGCCAAGTCCGCCGCCCCGGCCAAGTCCCCCGCCCCAGCCAAATCCCAAACGGCCGCCGCCAAGGGCAGCGACAACACCCACCAAGTGCAAGCCGGCGAAACATTCACCAGCATTGCCAAAAAACACGGCATCAGCAGCGCCGCCCTAGCCGCAGCCAACCCGGCGGCTGTCCCGACGGCGCTCCAGCTCGGCCAGGTCCTCAACCTCGTCGGCAGCCCCAAGCCCGCCAAGGCCGAGCCCGATCCAGTAGCCAAAGCCCCCCAGCCCGCGAAAGCCGCAGTGCCCGAGGAGAAAGCCCCGGCACCTACCGCCGCCAAAGCCATCGCAACCGCTGAAGCACCACCAGCCCCCAAAATCAAAACTCCCGCAGCCGAGGAAATCGCCCCGCCGCCCGCCGCCAAGGTGCCCCCAGCACCCCGCATGACCCCGGCGATCGCCGAAGTCAGCCCCCCACCCGCCGAAGCACCCGCCGCAGCTGGCCCCAAATACATCACCGCCACCGTCGATAGCGAAACCACTCTCGGCGATTTCGCCGCCAAACACGGCGCCGATGCCAAGCGTCTCAACGAACTCAACGGACTGGATCTCACCACCGAGACCGTCCTAGCCAAAGGCTCAGAACTCATCGTTCCGAGCCAGCCTTGAGGCGTCCCACCTCGACACGGTTTTTTCAAACGGCGGAGGAGGGTCGATCTTCGGTCACCCCCCTCAGCAGCCGTCAGCGCAATGCCATTCTGCGGCGAATGAACAGGCCGCTGGAAATCATCCCCGCGGCGATGAGTGTCGATGATGGCTCCGGAATGACTGCGACGGTGATCAAGGTCGTGTCCGGATCAAAGCTCACCGAAGATTCAGCCCAAGCGTAAACCCCCGAATTGAATCCAGTCAGTGAGCCGCTGGTCAACGCATAACTGCCGTTGCTGATGTTGGGGCTTTGCACATGCCCTTGAACGCTAAAGCCGGTGAAGGAGAAATTTTCCGAGTAATCAAAAGCCACGTTGATGAACCAGCCGTTGGCGTTTTGCCCCAAAAGGGTCATCTGGAAAACCGAGTTCTGCGCCACTTGGACAGGCGCTGCGCCCACCAGTCCATGCCAAGTGACCGAGGTGATGCTCACGATATCATCGGCCAAGGTACCGGCACTATTCTGGGCGTTAGAACTGAAGCGCAAGGCCAATCCCGCAGCATCGGCCCCTTCTAGGAAATTCACACCGTAGAGCGTCGGGGTCGCCGCCTCGGCATCGAACTGAAAGTCGAAACCACCCGCAAAGTCCGCCGCAAATGGCGCGGTGGACGTCAACTGAACCTCGCTTTCAATGCTCCCTTTTTCCACAGTCTCGACCGGCGTCGCGTCCAAGATCGCCTGCTGGGCGACTGTCGCCGCGCAGGATCGATCGGCTGTCGCCGACAGGGCTAAAATGGCCAAGGTGCTGCGAATGGAGAATCTCAGTTTCATCTGGAATACTTGATTGAGGTTGATTGATAAATCGTCAGACTGGGGTAAACTGCTCAGGCGTTCCGGCGGCGGCGCAGGGCCAACAGGCCGCCGAGAGCACCCAACAGCGCGGCTCCAGGTTCCGGAACCGCAGTCATGGTGATGAAACCGCTGCCCGTGCCGCCGTTCACTCCTGCCGAGGTGTCGTTGTAATTGAAGCGCCAGTCGCCGCCGTTCAGGGTATAGGTTGTGTCGTCCGCGTAGCCGCTGAAGGTGCCGGTCAGGCTCTCGTAGGCGAACAGCGTGAATTTGTCACCCTGGGTGAACGCCCCCAAATTTTGGAGGCTAAGAAGCGCACCCGTGCCGAGGCTGAGGGCACCGTTCACTTGCATCAGGTCGGCGGCGGTCCCGCCGCCCGTGTATTGGTAGGCGAAGGTTGAGCCGGCGGCCAAGCTGAGGGTACCATTGACAATGAGCGTGCCTGGGGAATTCCCCGGAGCGAGCGTGCCGCCCGACTCCACCATCACCGATCCAGTCGATCCCGAACCACCCAGCAGCGCGCCACCCTGCACGGTGGTCAGGCTGGAGGTGGAAATGTTGCCGTTGACGACCAAGCTGCCTGCGGAAACGGTGGTAGCGCCGCTGTAGGTGTTCGCCCCGGTGAGCGTGAGCGCGCCTGAGCCGGCCTTGGTAAGCGCGCCGACGCCGCTAACGACGCCGGTGTAGCTCACCGCATTCGAGCGGTTGAAGGCGAGGGTGGCGTTGTTGGTGACATTGCCCGCCAGCGAGCCGGTGCTACCGCCTTGGCCGACCTGTAGGGTGCCGGTGGAGATCGTCGTGCCGCCCGAGTAGGTGTTCGCTCCGGTGAGGGTGAGAACGCCGGAGCCAGCCTTGCTTAATCCGCCCTGACCGGAAAGGACGCCGGTATAGATGGTGCTCTCATTGTTGGCTCCGATGGCGAGGGAATTGGCACCCAAGGCGAGGCCGCGCGTGCCCTTCAGGCCTCCGAGGTTGTAGGTGGACGCGCCACTGACGGTGAAGCCTACGGTTCCGTTGTCAGCGGTGGCAAGATCCAGCGTGGACATGGAGAGAGCATTGACGTTTTGGAGATTGAGGGCGCCTTCGACGGCGCGAGTCGCACCGGAGTAGGTATTCGCCGTGGCGAGAATCAAGGTTCCGTAGCCTGCCTTGGTCAGCTGGCCGGTGCCGCTGATCGCGCCGGTGGCAGTGACGGTTTCCCACGTCTTGATCGCCCCCCCCGCGCCAGCGAGGGAGATCTTGTAGCTGTTGGCGACCGTGTATTGGTAGTTGAGCCCGCCGCCGTTGAGCACCACTGTATTGTCCGTGTTGCCAAACGCCGTGGCGCCAAAACCTATGACCCAGCCGCTGACGATCGTGGTGCTGCCGACATAAGTGCTGTTACCCGAAAGCACCAGTCCTGGCCCCTCCATTCCATTGAAATTGGTGGCGTCTCCGACCCCGGCAAGCACAAGGTTGCCGGTGCCGCTGATTGGGCCGCTGAAAATTGCCCTAGTATCGCTTGAAACCGAGTTCAAGTCGATCTTGCCGCCGTTGCTGCCAATCACGATGTTGCGGGAAGTGTCGAACCCAGCGGATTGCTTGAGCGTGCCGCCGTTGATCGTGATGGCGCCCGAGCTGCCCATTTGGTTGTCAGCGCCCACCGAGAGGGTGCCGCCATAAACATTCACGCCGGAAGTCGAGCTGCTCGTGCCGCTCAGGATCACCGTGCCGCCGTAGGTGGTGCTGCCGTCGGGACGGTTGATGTTGAGCGCCGAGTCGAAGTTGCGCGTGCCGCTGAGCGTGACGCTGCCGCCGGTGGCGGCCACCACGTCGTAGGAGGCGGGGGAGTTGTTCCCGATGATCGTGCCGGAGAAGGTGACATTGCCACTGGTATTCTGCCCGCCGATGACCCGGCGCCCGGTCGAGCCGCCGACGATTTCAAGCTGGTTGGCCATGGTTTGCCCGGCACCATTGAGCAAGAGCATGGCGCTGTCGGATCCGCTGCTGCTGCCGATTACCGGCGCTCCGGTCATGGAGCCGGTGCCGTTGAATTCGAGGCGGCCGGACTTGATGAAGACGCTGCCGTCGGTGCCCGAGCCAAAGGTGAGAGCCCCGTAGACTGCAACGCGCTTGTTGTTCTGAATCACCATGTCCGGGTCATAACCGCTGCCGCTTTTGGCGACCGTGCCATTCAAGACGAGCGTGTTCAGGTCGTTAGTGGTGCCGCCGATGACGAATTGGCGGGCGGTCGATCCGGATGCATCCAGATAAACGTTGGAATTGATCAGCAAGCCGCCGGCATTAAGATTGATTTGACTGTCGCTGCCGGAGCGGAACGCAAACGCTGTGTTGCTGATAAACGGCATAAAAGCGCTGTTCTGATTGATTTGCTGACTGCCATTGAGCGGCAGAAACCCGAAATTATTCCCAGTGAGAAGGGTCTGCATTACCGTGCTGCTGAAATTGAGTTGCCCGATGTCGAGAGCCCAATCGCCAAGATTGTTGTTGGCCGTAGCGTTCCGGTCACCCGAGAAAGTGAGAACCGTGTTGCTTGATCCGACCGGCTTGGTGTCCGCCGACCAGTTGGCCGCGTTCCCCCAGTTGCCATCCGTGAGGTAGCCGCCGCCGTCCCAGGTGTAAGTGGTCTGGGCATGCCCGTGCTGGGCGGTGGCAAACAGGAGGGCGAAGATGGATGCTTTAAATTTCATGAAACGTGGGTGTTTGGGATCGTTGATGGTTGGGTGCCGGATGCGCGCAACCCCGTGTCTAGCTGCCTAGAAAAAACCGTCAATGACTTTACGGTAAAATTATTCCCGGAAGTAACTGATGGTTAATTGAATAAAAAATATTTTTCGTGCTAAAAAACCACCTCTCCGCCCTGAAAATCGATCGCGAAAGGAGGGTTGACGGCACCTCGATCCTCCTTCAACACCAAGCGCCACGTCTTCAAGACCACGTTCCAAGTCTCAACACCGCGTTCCAAGTCTTCAACACCGCGTTCCATGTCTTCAACACCGCGTTCCATGTCTTCAACACCACGTTCCAAGTCTTCAACACCCTGTTCCACGTCTTCAGCTCCACGGTGTTTCTCTTCGGGGCCTCGGTCGCATCGGGCAGGAACCGTGCCGCACTCTGAAAATCCAGCTTCCCATCGGGCAAGTCTTCGACTGGAATACAGACGCACGACGGTAGAAACCTTATCGCTGCATTCCCCACGCTTACTTTCAAGTCTAAAGCTATGATGTTCAACGAAGACTCTCGGGTGAAAATCCCCGCACTTCTCCACCTCACGCGACTGGGGTATTCCTACCTCTCCCTCAAAGGAGCGAAAATCGACGAGGCGAGCAACATTTTCCCCGAGCTGTTCAGCAGCAGCCTCCAGGCGATCAACCCTGACGCGACAACGGACGACATCGACCGTCTGCACAAGAAGATCTCGCTGCTACTCGGCAACGAAGACTTGGGAAAAGTATTTTACGAGCTGCTGACCGCCACTTCCGGTGTCAAACTCATCGATTTCGAGAATTTCGACCGCAACTCGTTTCATGTGGTGACCGAGCTCACCTACAAGAATGGCGACGAAGAGTTCCGGCCAGATATCACCCTGTTAATCAATGGTATGCCGCTCGCATTCATCGAGGTCAAGAAGCCCAACAACCGAGAAGGCGTGCTGGCCGAGCGCCGCCAGGTGCTGACCGAGATGGACCTGGTGGCGTTCGAGGTGCTGTGCGACGCCGTGGCCGACTACCGCCTGGCGCGTGACCAGCGCGGCGACCGCCTGGTCACGCACAGCAGCAAGGGCAGCCAGATGCTCGACCGGCTGATGCGTTGGGCCGTCTTCGCCTTGACCAATTGAGTCATGTGTTAACACATAGATTACTCTTTGTTTCATAAGCGCCGCCATTCTCATACCGTTCTTCATGTAATCAGAGAACATATGGAATGTGCCGCCAAATGGAAGTACGCCACCATGAAGTGCCATACCATTCATAATCGCTGCCATACCAAATTCACGAACACCATAAGAAATATAATTACCTGGTGTCTTTCCGCTTACGTGTTGGAATGATGAGCAGCTTGTTAAGTTAGATCCTGTTAAGTCTGCTGAACCACCTACAAACTCTGGCAAGATTGGCGCAAGCGATGCAATTGCATTTTGCGATGCTTTACGTGTTGCTAGTACTTCAGCTTTTTCGTTGACTGATTTAATCATGGCATCTGTCGATGATTTCCAATTTTTTGGAAGATCGCCTTTCATACGACGTTTAAATTCAGCTGCTAGATCTGGGAATTCTTTTTCGTAAGCTGCGAACTTATCGTTCCATGCCGCTTCAGCTTTAGCACCTTTATCTTTAGCGCTCCATCCTGCGTAAACATCTTCAGGAATCACAAATGGATCATGCTTCCAACCAATTGCTTCTCTTGTAGCAGCAACTTCAGCATCACCTAATGCTGATCCATGACAATCATGCGATCCAGATTTGTTAGGTGAACCCTTACCGATAATAGTTTTACAGCAAATTAACGATGGCTTGTCTGTGATCTTTTTCGCAGCCTCAACTGCTTTATTAATAGCTTCAAAATCATGGCCATCGACATTTGGAATTACATGCCAGCCGTATGACTCAAAACGTTTAGCTGTATCATCTGTATACCAACCTTCGATGTGACCATCGATAGAGATACCGTTGTCATCCCAGAAAGCAATTAAATTACCAAGACCCCATGTTCCTGCAAGAGCGCAAGCTTCATGAGATACACCTTCCATCATACAACCATCACCTAAGAAGCAGTATGTGTAGTGGTCAACGATGTCGTGACCTGGTTTGTTGAATTGGTTAGCCATTAATTTTTCAGCCATCGCGAAACCAACTGCGTTGGTGATACCTTGGCCTAGTGGACCAGTGGTAGTTTCAATGCCTGGCGCGTAGCTGTATTCTGGGTGGCCAGCACATTTAGAATGCAATTGACGGAATGTCTTGATTTCATCCATAGGCAAATCGTAGCCAGTCAAATGCAACAATGAGTAAATCAACATTGAGCCGTGGCCGTTAGATAATACGAAACGATCGCGGTCAGCCCAATTTGGATTTGTTGGGTTGTGACGCAAATTGTGGTTCCATAATACTTCAGCGATTTCAGCCATGCCCATAGGTGCACCTGGGTGGCCAGAGTTAGCTTTTTGCACCGCATCCATAGACAAAGCACGGATAGCGTTTGCTAAATCTTTACGAGTTGCCATTTCTTTCTCCCTAATCAATCAATCTATAAAGCGTAAAAAGTGCCAGCCAATTCAATGAGCTATAAAATATAAATACCCATTAAATAAGCATGGCACTGAAATTCTTCAAGCCTCTCCCTCAAATTCATGAACATCGAGGCTACGTGTTTTTTTGTAGCGCGATATTTACTTATTAGTTTTACGGGAGCTTAGGGCTGAATTATTGCTTAATAAGGCATTTTGAGCAATACCATTAATCCCTTAATGGTTGCAAAAAATCCTTTTTAGTCATGTTTTATTTCCATTTAATGGAACAGCCAATACTCGCGATTTGTTCTTTAGGACCAACACCTGTTCCCGCAACCAACTTCATCGCCTCTAACAAATCTTTTGTTGCATTAGGCTTAGGCGTCAAATCACGACCTTGATCATCAAATCGACCACGATACTGCAATTCCATTTTCGCATTAAATCCAAAAAAATCAGGCGTACAAACAGCGCCATATTCCTTTGCAATTAATTGTGATGTGAATGTTAAGTTTAACACACTTGGTATTAAAATATACCCCAATCCGGTATCAGTAACTACTAAGGTTAAATTCATAAATATGCCACCACTCACCGATATTTTTTCGATAAGTATATGGAGTACAGAGGGATTTAAAATTACAAGTGTAACCGCTACAGGGTATGAGTTGTTTCAGGGTAAGGCATTAGATGTTAGCGGGCTCAATACAGGTTCTTTTATAATACAAATAGAATCGGAAAAATATAGAGATGCATTAA
>CAJXYV010000097.1 GCA_913063525.1 uncultured Verrucomicrobiota bacterium | reverse complement strand
GTATGTGCGATCGTGAGGCTCAAGACCGCGCACCCGCACTGGGGGCCGCGCAAGACCCGTGCGCTTCCATCCGCCCAATGAGTCGAATCCGTTCCTCGATCAGCTCTTGTTTGCGCGTCTGGAGGGCGAAATAGCTCTGGGCAAAGGCGATCGGCTCGTTTTGCGGGTCGCCGTTTTGGGCAATGAGATAACAAGCGTAGCGAGTGAGCATGAAATCCTGGATTTCGCGCTGTCCACCCTTGCCGAGAGCGATCATTTTCGTGATATCACGAAAATGATCGGAAACCTTGTAACCCACTGTCTCACAAGACTCCATTGCACGCTTGATCGGAGTCATAAAGTTCTCCCAGCGGGCGTAACCGAGGGGTTCCTGAAGGTCGCGGGCATACCAGAACTCGACGGGTTCCGGACCGGGCACGGTTTTTGCCAATGCATCAAAATCGCACTGCATGCGCTGGATGAGTTCAGTATTCATGGGATTTGTGTGAGGGGTTGATGGTCGCCGTTTCTTTTCGTCCGACACCTCAAGTATTAAAACACGATACTCAACCAAATCAACTAAAAATCAATGCATTGCACGAAATGAATGACTGTTAGGAAAGCTGTGTTTTTTACAGCTCCAACTCACTCGACGCGAACTGCCCGGCGCGGAGCTTGGGGGTCTTCGACGACTTGGGCACGAGGAGGGGCGGATTCGTCGACGGCTTGGGCGCGGGCGGGGTGGATGGGGCAGAGGTCGTTGGCGGGGAGGGCGATGTCGGCGGGAACTTGGTCGGTGTAGGCGGTGTTGGCATCGCGGCAGCCGGCGGTGGCGCGTTTACCGGAAAGACGGCAGAGATCCATTTCTACCAGGCTGACCTTGCTGTTGAGCTGGCCGGCTTTGTAGCCGAGACGGTCGGAGCTTTTCATGATGTCGACCCAGACGGGCAGGGCGAGAGTGGCGCCGTAGCCGCCTTGGATAGTTTTCTGCGGGGTGTCAAAGCCGACCCAGACGGCGCAGGTGAGCGACGAGGTGTAGCCCGCGAACCAAGCGTCTTTGAAGTCGTCAGTGGTGCCGGTTTTGCCGCCGCAGGGTTTGTCAAAGCCGAGGCGGCTGACGGAGGAGGCAGTGCCACGGGTGGCGACTTCGGCGAGAATGCGGGAGGTGGACCAGGTGGAGCCGCTCTTGGCTGCGGGGTAGGACAGCTGCGGGGTGGTGTAGAGAACGTTGCCATCGCGATCCTTGATCTCGGAAATCAGGTAGGGGCGGTAGCGGTTGCCGTTGTTGGGGAAAATCGTGTAGGCGGTGGCGACCTCCCACGGCGAGGCTTCCCACGAGCCGAGGAAGGAGGCGGGATTGGCAGGCATCGGGGTGGTGAAGCCGGCCATGCGGGCGACCTCCTTGACCTTGGGGATACCGGCATAGTTGCCTACGCGGACGGACATGGTGTTACGGGAGAGGATGAGACCGTAGGAAACCGGCTGCACGCCGTTGAATTTGCCGTCGGAGTTATGGGGCCGCCAAGCGCCCCCGCCCTTGATTTCTCCCGGCTCGATGGGGTCGTCGCTAATGACCGTGTCGGGCCGCAGGCCTTGGTCGAAGGCCGCGAGGTAGACGAAGGGTTTGAAAATCGAGCCGAGCTGGCGGCGCGCCTGGGTGGAGCGGTTGAAGCGCGATTCGTCGGCATCGCGGCCGCCGATGACGGCCAGCACCCCGCCGGTACGGTTTTCGACGACAACGGCGGCACCTTGGAGGTACTCGGGTTCCTTGCGCTTTTCCACAGGCAGGCGATTCCAAGCAGCGCGGGTGGGGTGGGGGTAGCCGGACTGTCGCTCGACTTCGCCGAGCTTTTTATCGAGCGCTTCCTCGCCCTTGCGCTGGATGCGGAGGTCGATGGTGGTGACGATGCTGAGGCCGCCGAGTTCAATGTTCTCCTTTTCGAGAATCATTTCGAGGTCGCGACGGATCGCATCCATCGCGTAGGATTCCTGGGTGCCGCGTCGGCCGACGGGCCGAACTTCGACCGGTTCCACCTTGGCCGCCGCAGCTTCGGCCTTGCTGATGACGCCTGCGCTGGCCATGCGATCCAAGGTGGTGCCACGCTCGCGGGTGGCGGCCTCGATCGAGCGGAAGGGATTGAACGCGTCCGGCCCGCGGACGATACCGGCTAGCAGCGCGGCTTCGGCAAGGCTAAGCTCCGACGGATGTTTTTCGAAATAAATGCGCGACGCCTCGCCGACGCCCTTGATCTGACGACCCCAGTTGATTTGGTTGATATAGGCTTCAAGAATCTCGTCCTTGCTCAAAGCAGCTTCGAGGCGGAGGGCGATGGCAATTTCGAGCAGCTTGCGATCCAGTTGGCGGAGGGTGTCGCCACGGTTTTCGCCAAACTTCAGCTGGAAAATATCCGAAGCGAGCTGTTGGGTCAGCGTGGATGCTCCCTCCTTTTTGCCCGTCAGGTTTTTCAACGTCGCGCGGCCGATGCCGATAAAGTCGACGGCCCCGTGGTGGTAGAAGCGTTCGTCTTCGCGGGCGAGGATGGCCTTGCGGAAGGTCTCGGCCACTTGATTTAGCGGCACAATCGAGCGTTTTTCGCCGTGGATGCGCCCGATTTCCTCGCCGAGCCGGTCCAGAATGATCGAACGCTCCGGCATCGCGTGAATCTTCGCTAAATCATAGCCGTGTGCACGAACTCCATAGATCACCGCCAGCAGGGCGAACCCGTAACAGCCCGCCACCACCGGGTAACCCGCGGCACGAAACAATAGCTTCTTCAGCAGCGGCAGTCGGCGGGTGAGCAGGTTGAACAAATGGAAGGGCCAAAAAAACATCAGCGACGGCAACCCAGGACCGCGCGACGGCTCGACCGCGGACTTTTCCTTGCGGCGGTTTTTCTCGGGCGGGTTGCTTTTTGGCATCTTCGGGCAAATGATAAGCGATCCTGTACCAACGATCCATCTCTGTTATCTTCGACAGACGAACTGGAGCGTCGGCATCGCTCCAAATCTTACAATCATGAAAGTGAATCCTTTCTTTCCACTCGCCTGCGTCTGTCTGTGGCTGTTTTCCGCCAGCAGCCAGTTGTCGGCTAGCGAACCCGTGGCGGATTTAAAAGATCTGGCCAGACTGCAATCCAAGGTCGAAGCGGTGTCGCGCCAAACGACGCCCGCCACCGTCGCCCTGCTTTCCGAAAAAACCGGTTCCTCGGGATCGGGCGTCATCACCACGGCCGACGGCCTAGTTCTGACCGCGGCCCACGTCGTACAAGGCGCGGAAGAGTTGATGGTGGTCTTTCCCGATGGCGAACAGGTGCAGGGCAAAGTCCTCGGAGCCAATTATTCCAAAGACATCGCGATGGTGCAGATCATCGGCAAGGGTCCGTACCCGTTTGCCAGCATGAGTGACTCGAAGCCGCTCACTGCAGGTGACTGGGTGATCGCACTGGGCCATTCGGAAGGCTTTGACGCGGCGCGTACGCCGCCGGTACGCTTCGGTCGCGTCGTTTCCAAAGGCCCGGGCAATTTTCTGACCACCGACTGCACCTTGATCGGCGGCGATTCGGGTGGACCGTTGTTTGATTTGGAAGGGAAAATCATCGGGATCAATTCCTCGATCGGCGTTTCCCTAACCAACAACAACCACGCCGGCATCGACGGCTTCAAGGAGGACTGGGACCGCCTCCACGCGGGCGAGGCTTGGGGAAAACTCTCCATGAACCCCTTCGCCAATCCTGAAATGCCTGTGCTAGGCATCGGCATGGGCGAGCGACGCGGCGTCAAGGGTGTGCCTGTGGCCAGTGTCGTGCCCGAATCGCCTTCCGCAGCAGCGGGTGTCCGGGCGGGCGACGTGATCAAGACTCTCGATGGCAGCCCCATCGAGGATGCCAGCAAACTTTTGCAGGTGCTGGCGAAACAGCGCCCGGGCGACAAGGTAAAACTCGGAGTCGACCGCGACGGCGAATCCCTAGGAATGGAAGTCGTGCTTTCCAGCCGCCAAGCTCTCTTCGAAGAACGATAACAAAAAACTGTGATGAAACCGATTGTTTATCTCATTTTTGCCCTCGCCCTGCCCCACGCGTTGTACGCGGAGGAGGATGTTCCTTTGCTGCTGCCTGAAGAGCGACAAGCGATCGACGACCAAGCCGACGCCTTCAATCAGGCAATCCAGCCAACTCTAGCGACCGCCGCCAAGTCCACCGTGCGAGTATGGGCGGGTTCGCGGCGTTTGGCCTACGGCACCGTCGTCGGCGACGGCTCGCGAATTCTCAGCAAGTGGAGCGAACTGGCCAGCGCCGCCGGAGATCTCCGCGTCGATGCCGGCAACGAGCAACGCGTGGTGAAAATCGCCGGCGTTTATGAAAAGGAGGATCTCGCGGTGTTGGAGATCGATGGCAAACCGCTCACCCCCGTGGTCTGGTCCTTCGAGACCCCACCCATCGGCGGATTCATTGCCGCGCCCCAGCCTGATGGCAAACTCGCCGCTTTCGGCGTCGTCAGCGTGGCCGAGCGCAATCTGCGGGATACGGATCTCGCCTTCCTCGGCGTGGTCGGCGAACTCGGCTTTGCCGAACAAGGCGTCAAAATCAAGGAAGTGGCGGAAGGCTCGGGAGCGCTGGCAGCTGGCCTGAAGCCGGGGAATGTCATTCTAAAGGTCGGCGACCGCTCCATTTCCGGGCTGTTCGCTCTGAAAAACGCCCTCGCCGGTACAACTCCCGGCGAAAAAATCACTCTTCGGGTCAAGGCTGACAACGACGAAAAGAACGTCGATGTCGTGCTGGGCAATCGCCCCAAGCCTGCGGAATCTCCCGGCACCCGAATCCAGATCATGGAGCGCATGGGCGGCCCCATCAGCCAAGTCCGCGATTCCTTCACCCTCGCTCTCCAGACCGACATGCGGCCCAAACCGAACCAGATCGGCGGTCCTGTTGTTGATCTGGAAGGACGTGCCATCGGCATCACCATGGCCCGCGCCGACCGCACGCGCTCGTTCGTGATGCCCGCAGCGGCCCTAGTCGAGTTGTTGAAAAAAGACGCAGGGAAGCCCGAGCTAGTCCAAGTCAAGGAGGACGACGCACCCGCCGCGCCTGCGCCCGAGCTCGGAAACGCCAAACAGGGCCGCAAGGCCGCCAACCCGGAAGCACGGATGCGCCGCCACCTTTCCGACATGCAGCGGCTGATGGATCTAATGCGTCGGGAAATGCGTGCGCTCGAACAGCCGTGACCTCATCACCCTGAACCCACACGATCCGCGATGGACGTTTGGCTCAGGATAGGCAACAAGCGCGTCGTTCCATGTCCGCTCTCCTCTCTGCCAACGAAATTCGCCTGACCTACGGGTATCAAAATCTGCTAGACGGCGTGACTCTTGCCGTTTCCGCAGGGGAGAAAATCGGGATGGTGGGCCGCAACGGCTGTGGCAAAACCTCGCTGTTCAAGATTCTTGCCGGCCACCAAATGGCCGACTCGGGCGAGATATCGCTGCGCCGCGCCCTGCGCGTCGGCTACCTGCCGCAGGAGTTCGAGCTCGATCCCGAATTGAGCGTGCAGGACAACATCGCCACTGGAGCTGCCGATATTGTCGAGGCGATCCACCGCTACGAAAACGGCGAAGGTAGCGATGCGGAGCTCAACGACCTGCTTCACCTCATCGACCACGCCGACGGCTGGAATCTCGACGCCCGCATCAAGGCGGCGTCCACCGCGCTGGGCACGCCGCCGTTAGACGCCATCGTCGGTCCACTTTCCGGCGGCGAAAAACGCCGCGTCGCGCTCTGCCGCGCACTCGCCTGCCAGCCGGATTTGTTGCTGCTCGACGAGCCGACCAACCATCTCGACGCCGAGTCGATCCGCTGGTTGGAAGATTACCTCAAGGGCTTCCCCGGTGCCGTGATCTTTGTGACCCACGATCGCTACTTCCTCGACGTCATCGCCACGCGTATCATCGAGATTGACCAAGGGCGCGCGTTTTCTCACCCCGGCAACTACACCGCCTTCCTCGAATCGAAGGCGATCCGCCAGCAAATCGCCAGCCAAACCGAGCGCCGCCGCCAGCGATTCCTGCGCGAGGAGCTCGAATGGGTGCGCTCCGGTGTCAAGGCGCGCGGCACCAAATCGCGCAGCCGTCTCGACAAGTTTTACGAAGTGGAAGGCATGGAAGCGCCGCCCGAAGAGCGCGAAATGGACCTCCTCATTCCGCCGCCGCCCGATCTGGGCAACATCGTCGTGGAGCTGGAAGGCGCGGGCGTCAACATCGGCGGCAGCGCCACGCCGCGCTGGTTGTTCCGCAACCTCACGCTCAGCCTGCGTCCTGGCCAATGCACCGGCATCGTCGGCCGCAACGGTGTGGGCAAGACGACCTTGCTTAAACTTTGCCTCGGCCAGATCGAACCAACCGAAGGTACGGCCGTCACCGGCAAACGGGTAAAGGTCAACTACATCGACCAGACACGGATGCAGCTCGATGGCACGGGTTCACTGCTGGATGAAATTTCCGACGGCAATGAAAAGCTGATGTTCGGCAACCAGCCGCTGGGTGCGCGCAACTACCTGCGGCGTTTCCTCTTCGACGACAAGCGCATCAATGAGCGGGTCGATCTCCTTTCCGGTGGCGAACGCGCGCGGCTGATGCTGGCCAAGGTTCTGAAAAACGGCGGCAACGTCATCGTGCTCGACGAGCCAACCAACGATCTCGACCTACCCTCGCTGCGGATGCTGGAGGAAGCGCTCGCGGTCTTCGACGGCTCGGTCATCGTCGTTTCCCACGATCGCTACTTCCTCGACCGGATCTGCGATCAAATCATCGCCTTCGAGGACAACGGCATCGCCGTGCAAGCGGGCAATTACTCCTACTACTTGGAAAAGCGCCAAGCACGCGAAGCCGCCGAGCGCATCCAAGCCCAGGCCGCCGCCCGCGAAGCTGCCGCGCGCCACAAAGCCGCCACGGCGACTCCCGCCGCCGCAAAAAAAGGCCGCAAGCTCACCTTCAACGAGAAAAACGAACTCGAAGGCATCGAAACCGCGATCCTCGCCGTCGAGCGCGAAGCCGAGGGCCACGAAGCGCTGCTGCACGATCCCGATTTCCAAGCGACGTGCTTCGCCGAAATTCCCGCACTCGTTGAAAAACTCGACGCCGCCAAAGCCAAAGTCGCCAGCCTCTACACCCGTTGGGAGGAGCTGGAGGCCCTCCGCGCCGCCGCCGAGGGAGTTTAGGCAAAAGCCTACGCTGGGATTCACAAAGATTTTCGCCGAAATGGCATGTCAGACGGCTGTGACGCACAGATCATAGCCTCTGCTGATGTGAAAGGGGACAAATGTGGCAGCTAGCCCTCTTTCATTGAGATCGAAACCGTTTCCGGTGACAATTGAGCCTCTTTAATTTCTGCTGGAGGTGACTCCAGTAGTATTTTCGATTAATCCAATAGGCTGTTATTGCCGTTCAACGGCAAAGTGATCCCATCCGCCGGCCAATGACATACCTTCATCGGCGCAAACGAGCTCGCCGATACGAGTGAGAGCCAGCTCAGGAAAGGAGGCGGGCCACGCCGCGAGAAGTCCGGGCACTCGAGCGGCATCGATGGCAAAGAGCATCTCAAAGTCCTCGCCGTCGCGAAGAGCTTGGGCGGGGGTAGAGCCGGGATTGAGCGGCAGGGCGGCCTCGTCGATGATGAATCCGCAGTTGGAGGCTTTTGCCATCCGCGGGAGATCCTTGGCTAGGCCATCGGAAAGATCCATCATCGCGGTGGGTTTGTAATTAGCGACTAACCACTGGACTTGTTCGAGCCGCGGGGTGAAATCGAGGTGTTTGCCGTCGAGCGAGCCGCCAAGTCTGCCAGTGACCATCAGGGTGTCGCCGGGTTTGCCGGTGGAACGGAGCACGAGCTGCTCGCGGCGGACGGTACCGGTCGCCGCGATGGAAATGACGGCGGCAGAACCCGCAGGAACGCTGGAGGTTTCCCCGCCCGCGAGCAGTCCGCCGCAGACCTTCAGGCAATCGCCAATGCCGCGATAGAGGTCTTCGGCCCATGCCACGGCGGTTTCCGGGGCGAGCGCCAAGGTGACGAGAAAGTACTCGGGGTGGCCGCCCATCGCCGCGAAGTCAGAAATGACGCGGGCGACGGCTTTCCAGCCGACGGCGCGGGCGGGAGTGCTGGGCAGGAAATGGACGGACTCGACGAGGGCGTCGGTTTTCAGCAGTTGCAAGGTGGGGGACTGCGGGTCGCGATCGACAACCGCACAGTCATCGCCAGGCCCCGCGGCAGGGTTTTGATCGCGCGGGACGAGGGCGGTGAGGCGGTCGATGAGGGCGTCTTCGCCGATGTCGCGGAGAGTTTTCACGGCGCAACATCCAGCGGAATGTGATAATAGCGGGCAGCCATCTGGATCACTACGGTCGCGCCATTGAAGCAGAAGTGAACGGCCATCGGCGCCCATAACGAGCCGGTTTTTTCATAGATGAAGACGAGCAGGCACCCAAAAACAAACAACGGCAGCAGTGCGGCGAGGCTGCCATGGGCAGCAGCGAAGATGAGTGCGGAGCACAGACCCGCAACCCACGGGCCCGAGAATTTTTTCATCGCGGCGTAGAGGTAGCCGCGAAAGACGACTTCTTCACACAACGGGGCGACGATGACGGCAGCAAAGGCCATGAGCCCGAGAATGGTTAAATCGTTCGATTTCTGGAGTATTTTTACGGTATCCTGGATAGATTCAACTCCGAAGGATTCGATCCATTTCATGTAACCAGAAACCTGCAAGCCGCCGAAAAAGGCCCACATCGCGAGGACCGAGGCGGGCGCGATGAAGAAAACCCAGCGCCACTGGGGCCAGCTCAAGCCCAACCATTCCAGCAGGTGAATGCGCGGGAGAACCATCGCGGAGGCAATGCCGGCGATGATGAATTCAAAGGCAATGGATTGAAGTAGCGCCCCCGAATTGAGCTCCATATCGGGGTTGCTGGAGGCGCGGACCGTGGCAATGACGAGGCTAAAAAATACGACGAAGATCAGGCCGATACCGAGCAGATCGATCGGACGATAGAACCAAGTGGCGACTTTGCCGACGGGTATTGCGGGCGGCTCGGCAAAAGCGGACGGGTTCTCGGGGTCAGAATCATCGTCCCACACATCGGCCACAGGCGCGGGCAGGGGTTTGGGCTTGAAAGATTTGTACGTATTCGCCGCGAGCGCGAAAATACCAAACGCCGCGGTGAACGTGGCGATGATGACGGATTCCGTGGGGTCTGGCATGTGAAGTATTATCCTGCAACAGAGTGCGCAAACGCGCCAATGGAAAATGAAGCCGGAGATTCAGTCGCTCGCCTGATTTCTCATGAAGTCGGCGACCTGGGCGAAAAAGGAATCCAGAAATCCGCGGGCAGCGGCGGGTATGGCGGCTTCATCCATCGCTGCAGCCATCAGTGCCAACCAGCGGTCGCGCTCGGCGATGCTGATTTTAAAGGGCATGTGGCGCATCCGCAGCCGAGGGTGGCCGCGCGTTTCCATGTAGCGGTTCGAAGCACCTAGGCGAAACAGCATAAAATCGGCCAGACGCTCTTCCGAACCCTCCCAATCGTCCGCTGGATACATTGGGCCAAGGAGATCATCGGTGCGGACGCGGCGGTAAAATGCCGCCACCATCTGGCGGATGCCTGTTTCCCCGCACGTTTTCATCACTACGGCTTCGTTCATGCCGCCCACTGATTCCGATTTATCCGCGGTCATGCAAGCTCTGTTTCGGAGCTCGCGATCATTGGCCTTGAAATTCAAGGAAATTCTAAGTTTAGTCTGCGCACAGACTGACCCATTGGTTTTTCCCCATGAGCGATACTCACCCACCCGCCGGCTTCATCGCCCCTCTGCCCGCCGACCTTGCCCCCCTCTTTCCCGGCTATGAAATCCAGAGTCTCATCGCCACTGGCGGCATGGGTGCTGTTTATTGCGCCGTGCAGAAATCCTTGGACCGCACGGTCGCTCTGAAAATACTGCCGATGGAATTCAGTAAAGACGCCGCCTTCTGTGCGGGTTTTGAGGCAGAGGCCAAGGCCATGGCCCGCCTGAATCACCCGAACCTGATCGGCGTATTCGACTTCGGCGAGGTCAACGGCATGCTTTACATCATCATGGAGTATGTGCCTGGAAAGTCGGTTTACCACTCGGCTTACGGTCAGGCGATCGATCCTGTGGAAGTGATCCGCCTAGTCTCTGGCATTTGCCACGGACTCGCCCATGCCCATGAAAACGGCATCATCCACCGCGACATCAAACCGTCGAACATCCTGCTCGATCTCGGTGCGCAGCCAAAGATCGGGGATTTCGGTCTCGCTCGACCCATCGAGTGGCAAATCGATGAGGGTGCGGAAATTTACGGGACGCCTCACTACACCGCCCCGGAAGTGGTTAACTCGCCGCAATCCGTAGATTATCGGGCGGATATTTTTTCCGTCGGCGTCATGTTGCACGAGCTTCTGACCAGTAAACTGCCTGCGGATGATCCTCGATCCGCCTCGGCTATCATTCATTGCGACAAGCGGTTTGACGCCATCATCCAACGTGCCACACAGCCCCTGCCTGCCGCTCGCTACGCCAGCGCTCACGAGATGGCAAACGACTTACAAGCAATCCTGACACCCGTCGCGCGGCAAATTCCGCGCGCCGCGGCGGTGACTCCTCGGCGTGCTTATCCGACAAAAAGCAAAAAGAAATCATCTAACGCGCCGATGGTGGTTTCTTTGATAGCTGCTGCGGTTGCTGGCATTGCCGCCTACGCCTACCTCACGAAGAAGGCACCAAAACCTCCTGTCGAACCGCCCATCTTGATTCCTCTAACTCCCCCGACTGCCGCCGAAAAGCCGATCAAAAAGGAGGAGCCGAAGATCGTTCAAACACCAAAAGCGCCCGAGCCAAAACCCGAGCCAAAACCCGAGCCAAAACCCGAGCCAAAACCCGAGCCTAAAGTCGAACCCAAGCCGGTTGAAAACCCCCTTGCGGTTCCTGAGGTGGTGCCAGAAAGCATCCCCGAAACGACGCCTGAGCCTCCTACCTCAACCGAGCCGAAATATGATGTCAGCGGTCTTTTTGCCCGAGCGCAGAAGGTGATGAAAGAGCGATCAAAACCCGCGATCGATGCCCATCAGGCCGCGCTAAAAGCCAATATCGCGAGTTTCGAACGAGACGTGAAACGCGAAAATCGCAGGAATTACTATGATGCTTCGGAATACGAAACGAGAATCATCAACACGATCAAAGACTGGAAAGAAAAAGACTCCGTCATCCCCGCAAAGCTTAGTCCAGAACTAAACAGCACGACGTACGAAGCCATCGTGACTGAACATTTGCAAAAACAGACGGCCATCGACGATACCCTCCATCAAGCCCTCGCGCCACAGGCGGAATTCTACGTGTCGGGCCTCGAAAAACAAATCGAACGCCTCAAAGCGGAAAAAGACACGGGAGCGATTGCCCTCATCGAAAGTGAAGTCTCCAAGACCCGAAAGAACAAAAAATATTTCCTCGGTCTGATGACGGAGGCCGAATAAAGCTGCGGCAAAAATCACG
>CAJXYV010000096.1 GCA_913063525.1 uncultured Verrucomicrobiota bacterium | reverse complement strand
TTCCGGCACTGCAACCACTCGTTCCGGCACTGCATCCACTCGTTCCGGCACTGCAACCACTCGCGCTCGCGCCGCAACAATTTACGGCGTACCGACCACGGCTCTAGATCAAGCGATAAACGTAATCTTGGGCGTTTCCCCGAAGATTTCTGCATCCAACTGACTGCTGCAGAATGGAGCGGCACAAGGACTCACGCGACTAGCGGGCGCACTCGGGCGCGGATTTGCGCGGATTTTTCGAGTTGGACACGACGGAGGTCGTACTGGCTTTGCAGGTTGAGCCAGAATTGGGGGCTCATTCCAAAAAAGGTGCCGAGCGTGAAGGCGGTCTCGGCGGTGATGGGACGCTTGCCCTTGATGATTTCGTTGATCGTGGAGCGAGGAATGCCAGTGCGCTTGGAGAGCTCCGCTTGGGAAAGCTGGAAGCCTTCGAGGAATTCCAGCTGCAAAATGCGGCCTGGGGTGGACGCTAAAATGGCCTGTTGTTCGCGATTCATGGCGGGAGTCTCGGGTTCAATGGTAGTCTGTGATTTCGACTTCGCAGGCGTTCCCAGCCGCCCAACGGAAGCAGAGACGCCACTGGTCATTGATGCGGATGCTGTGTTGGCCGGCGCGGCCGCCTTTGAGTGCTTCGAGCCGGTTGCTGGGCGAGATGCGCAGATCTTCGAGATGGTTGGCACTAGAAAGCAGGTTCAGTTTGTCGATAGCGCGCTGGATCAGGACGGATGGAAAACGGGTGCGCTGTCCGTTCCAGAGCTTTTCGGTCTGTTTGTCGCCGAAACTCTCAATCACGGGAGCAATGTTCCGTATTTCAGAACCCAATGCAAGCCACCAATCCTGTTTTTCAAAAAAATCGGCGACATCATCCTGCCCGGCGAAAACGTTGCCGTTGGAACTCTGCCATCGCGTGAACGCGACGTATCATTGAATCAATGAGAAGGTCGTGAGCGTCAACGGGGACGTCCTACGTCTGAACTCAATGGGGTGGGTTTTCGCCGTCGGGGACGTTTCATTTACCTTGGGTGGACGGCGGCAGGCGGCCCTTGGCGTAGTCTTTCACCAGCGAACTGAGGCGGGTGACCACGCCGGCGTGTTGTGGATCGGCCACTCGATTGGTGAGTTCGTTGGGGTCCTTGGCGGGCTCTAACAACATGGCACCGGGGCCGCGGCCGTAAAACTCGGCGTAGCGCCATTGTTCCGTGCGCACCATCACGCCAGAGAAGTTTTTGCCGTCCTCGCTCCACACGGTGTAGGCGGGGTGATCCCACTCAAGCGCAGGATTTTTAAGCAGCGGAGCGAGACTGCGCCCCTCGAGCCCTTGGGCCGATGTCAGCCCGCAGAGTTCAACCAATGTCGGATAGAGATCCAGCATCTGCACGACGCGGGAAGAGGTTTCGCCCGCCGTTTGTTCGCGCGGATCGCAGATGAAAAACGGCGTGCGGGTGCCCTGCTCCCAGAGAGAGCCTGCCTTGGACCACTTGCCCTTTTCGCCTAACTGATATCCATGATCGCCCCAGAAAACGACGATGGTTTTCTGCCGTAGTCCAAGTGCGTCCAGCTCCGCCAGCACCCGCCCGACGTTCCAGTCCATGAAGGAAGATGCCGCGAGGTAGGCGCGGATCATCTGCCGCGCCTCGTCGGGCGAGGCGTCGCGATCGATGAACAGGTCGGCGTTTTTCGGGCGGATCGATCCCGCGGGGAACCCTTCGGGCACGGTCGGCCGCGGCGCAAAATCGACGGGCAGCGGAATCTTCGCGACGTCCCACTGGTCGTAAAACGACTGTGGGGCTTCCGGCGGGCTGTGCGGTTTCACAAAACCACAGCCCATGAAAAACGGCTCATCCTTATGCTCGCGCAGGTATTGGATCGCGCGATCGGCGGACTTGTAATCGCCGTGAGCTTCGCCCTTTCCCTTCAGCACGATCCATTGGTCAGACTTCCGATCTCTGACTTCGACCGACACTTCTTTTTCTTCATCGGGATCGGCCGGCGCGGTTTTCACGGCGGATTTGGCGGCGACCCCAGCGAGGGTTCGCGGCTGCCCACCTAGGCTCCAGGCGTCGGTGTCATCGATGCCGCCATGAAAAATCTTCCCGATCCGGATCGAGGTGTAACCGTTGTTTTTGAAGTGTTTGGGCAGACTGACAAAATCCGGATGCGCATCGCCGAACCAGGTGCGGTTGCCGTAAACCCCGGTCGTGCCGGGATGGCGGCCCGTCAACATCGATGCCCGCGATGCATTGCACAGCGGATACTGGCAGTAGGCACGGTCGAACTTCACGCCGGTGGTGGCGAGACGATCCAGATTCGGCGTCTTCGCCAACTGACTCGCGTAGCAGCCGAGCTCCGCGCGCATGTCGTCTGAAATGATCAGCAGCACGTTCATCTTCTCGGCGGCCAAGGCCGGCAACAACAAGGCTACCGCGATCAGGAAAACAGGGATGCGTCTCATAACAGATGTTAGATGGCGTGGAACACTTCAGGCAGCGCGACGCAAACAGGCGAATGATCAGCATTCACCTCCATGATGTCCGCCATGTAATCCCACCACTTGCGGACCACCGGATTCGATGGCAGCTGATCGGCGGTATGTCCGTCCGCCAGCTTCTGCACGGCGAAGAGCGTCAGCGTTTCCTCGTCGAGGAAAATGGAGTAATCGGAAACCCCGGCATCGGTCAGCATCGCAGACAGTTCGGGCCAAATCTCGTCGTGGCGTTTTTTGTATTCCGCTTCGAATCCGGGCTTCAGTTGCATTTTGAAGGCATTGCGTGTCATGGGAGTATGGGTTGGTGCTGAGCTTACTTCTTGGAAGGTTTTTGTTGGAGACTGACGCGCTCCATCTTGACGTCTCCCGCGTGTTCGACCACCTCGGAGTTAGTCAATCCGCGGAATGTCGAATCGGCGATGCGAATATCGTCGATCGTCGCGCCCTCGAATCCGCGGATGTACAATACGCGCGGGCTGTCCTCGCTGGTGATCGAGTCGAGACGAACGTTACGAACGGTCGGCGGATACGGGCCTTTCGCGCCCTCTTCATACAGGAAATCCACCGTCAGCACCGCCTCTTTGACGTGGCCAATTTTGACGCGGCGCATGAAAACATTTTCCAGCACGCCGCCGCGCTGGGCGTTCGACTTGAATCGCAGGGCGCGATCCAGATTCGGGCTGTCCATTTCGCAGTCTTCGATGAAAACGTTACGGACGCTGCCGGAGATCTCGCTGCCTAACACCACACCGCCGTGGCCATCCCGCATCACGCAGCGGCGGATGATGAGGTTTTCGCTCGGCACGTTGACGCGGCGGCCATCGTTGTTGCGGCCGGATTTGATCGCGATGCAGTCGTCGCCGGTGTCAAAGACGCAGTCTTCGATCAACACGTCGCGCGACGACTCGGGGTCGCAGCCATCGTTGTTAGGGCCGTGGCTAATAACCGTCACGCCGCGGACGGTGATGTTTCGCGAGAGCACGGGATGGATCTCCCACATCGGCGAGCGCAGCAGCGTGACGCCTTCGATCAGGATATTTTCGCAGCGTTGAAACTGGATGAAATTCGGCCGCAGGTACGCGCCATCGCCAAACTTTCGCTCGGCCACCGGCAGCCCACTTTCATTCATTTCAGCCAGACGATTGCGCGCGCTTTGCTGGAGAGACGGTTTGTGTTTTTTGTCGTTCCAGCTCCACCAATTGTCCCAATCCGCCTGACCGTCGAGAGTGCCGCTGCCGGTGACGGCGATGTCTTTTTGATCGCGCGCCTCGATGAGCGCCGAATAATTCATGCACTCCATGCCTTCCCAGCGGGTGTCGATGACTGGATAATCGGACGCCTTGGTGGAGAACTTGAGAGTCGCGCCTTTTGAAAGATGGAGGTTCACACGGCTGAGCAAACGGATCGGGCCAGTCAACCAATCGCCTGCGGGAACGAGCACGCGGCCGCCACCCGCCGCGTGACAAGCCCCGACCGCCGAGCGGATTGCAGCGGTGTTATCCACACCGGGTTTGGCGCCAAATTCGGTGATGATGAAATCCTTGACCGGAAACACCGGCGCCTGAATCCGCGACAGAATGGCTTCGCTGCCCACCCAGCCGTCAGCAACCAGCGACTGCACTTCCAAACCGGCGAGGATGAACGGGCCGACGCCTTTCAGGTCATTCTCCACCACCGGCTCGCCGACATAATAAGCGTAACTGCCATCGCGCGGCTTGCCACTGGACGAGGTGAAACCGAGACCCGCCACTTCACAAACGTGAGTTAGGTTGACGCGGCCATCGGCATCCGCGCGGATAAAATCCCGGACCAGTCCGGCGTAACCCTTCAGCACAGCGGGCAGATATTTTTCGCGCGGTAGGTAGCCACGACGAATCCCCTTCGCCAGCGCATCGACGAACATGCTGGACGCTGATGATTCCAGATAGTTGCCATCGCGGCCGCCTTGATCCAATACCTGCCACCACAAGCCGCTTTGCGGATCCTGATAGCGCAACACCCCAGCGGCCAAGCGATTCAAAACCTCGCGCACGGCGGCGGTATCGCGGTGGTTAGGCGGCAGATGATCGAGCGAATCGACAATGGCCATGGCATACCAACCGATCGACCGGCCCCAGAAGTTCGCCGAGCAACCGGTCTGAGGATTCGCCCAGCTCTGCGCCCGCTTTTCATCCCAACCGTGATAGTACAATCCGCTCTTGGGATCGTAAGCGTGGCGATCCATCAGCAGGATTTGTTTGGCGACCTCGTCGAAAGCGGCGGGCTCGTTGAAAACTTTGCCGTAGTGCGCGAGAAAGGGCGAGGCCATGTAAAGGCCGTCTAACCACATCTGCGACGGATAACGCTGTTTGTGCCAGAACCCGCCATCGCTGGTCCGCGGTTGCCGCGCGAGCTGATCGCGCAATTCATGGAGCGCGATTTGGTAGCGTTCTTCTCGATTCTGTTCATGCAGGCGCAGCAATGCCCGACCCGGCAGAACCATGTCGAGGTTGAAGTCTGCCTGTTGATAGCGGTCAATGTGGCCGTCAGGCTGGATCAATGAGCTAAGCGAATTTGCCACATCATCGCTCATGGCGCGATCGCCCGTGCGCTCGCTCAGGCATTGCAGAGCGTGGGCGAACAAGCCGTTGGTGTAATCCCAACGCGCTTCCTTCGATGGCGAAGCGCTGCGGCGAGACATTTCCGACCTGGCGAGGCGCTGCGACCACTCCAGCGGCGTGGCGTCTTGAAACTTCTGCGGCAGGATCTCGCCGACACAAGCGGCGACGCTGCCGAGCAGAGAGACGATTAAAATGGTGGATTGCTTCATGTTAGGGTTTCCAATCTCCGAGGACTTTTTGACGGCTGAATTCGACCGGTGCAGGATCGGTCGAGGCTTTGGCCCAATCGACGCGACCGGCAATCGCCGCACCGGGGCCCGTGCAGGCATATTCGGCGAAGCGGACCAGCGGCGCCGCGACGTTCCATGGCTGCCAGCCCTCGGCGCGGATGCCGGCACCTAGCTCACAGCGGACAAACGTCGCGCTGGGCGAATCGCGCCAAGGCCGCCCGAGATAAACTTTCGGATCGCCGTGGGGAAACGTGATCTTGCACTGGTCGAAGACAAAACCCGTTTGCCCAGGCAGAGTCGATGGTGCGGTGACGTAGCCGCCCTCGCGGCAATTGATTTCGCACTCCGAGAAAAAGGCGGTGGCCGAGCCATAGATGAAATCGACATGGCCTGCGATGTAGCACTTCTCGAAATACTCGCGGCCCGTGTCGATTTTCAGCGTATCCTGCCAGCCAAGGATCCGACAGCGGCGGAACGCAACGCGATCCGCAATGACCGAACACGCCTGCGCCTGCATGCCTTTGCCATAGGTGTTTTCGATCGTTAGGTTTTCGATGGTTGCCCCCACGCCCTCCGCGGTGATGAGCAATGCGGCGGCACCCTGCCAGCCGATCGGCTGCATGTCATCGCCCGGCACGGCCTGGCCGAGATTGTAGGTGAGCAAGGTCGCGGGACCCGCGCCGCGCAGGGTGACGAAGGGTTTGTTAAGAACGGTGTGGCCAAAGTAGGCGCCCGGGCGAATGAGGATGATCTTCTGCACGCGGTTGGCGGCAGGCACGGCGTCGATGGCGGCCTGCACCGTCGGGTAGTCGGCATCCGCCGGCCCCACGGTTTTATAGGGAACTTCGCTCGCGGCAGCCAGCCCAAGGGTGAGACAGAATAACAGACAGTTGGGTTTCATCATTTCAAAAAAGGATTCTCGCTAGCGGAATCTAGGAAAAGGCTGCGGCAGGACCTCCCCACCGTCAATCACCCAAGGGAGGTAGTCCCCCCCTTTCCAACAGATTCTGGCGACCGCCATGTAACCCAACTGGGTAGCTAGAATTTCTGTGCATGGGTCGATTTTTCAATGATGCTCACACCATGAATTCGTCAGACACACTTCGCTGTTTTAGCCTATCACGAAAACTCGGGCTCGTTTTCTGGGCGGTCGCCAGCAGCTGCCTCGGATCATCTGCCCATGCGGGCGACTTCCCCGCGGACTCGTTAGGCTGGCCCGCCGTCACCGCAACGAACAAACCGTGGACCCGCTGGTGGTGGCTGGGCAGCGCGGTGGATCGGCCGAATCTGACCCGCGAGCTGGAGGACTTTGCCAAAACCGGCCTCGGCGGGGTCGAGATTTGCCCGATCTACGGCGCGGTCGGCGCTGAGGATCGCTCGCTGAAATTCCTCTCGCCAGAGTGGATGGCGATGCTCGGCCACACGACGACCGAAGCCAAACGCCTCGGCCTCGGCGTGGATATGACCACGGGCACCGGCTGGCCATTCGGCGGGCCACAAGTGACGCCCGAGATCGCCTCGGTCGGTCTCGAGGTAATCCAAAAAGAAGCCAGCGGCGGCCAGCGGCTCACCTTATCGATGCCCAAGGGCAAACTCCAATGCTTGCGCGCCTTTCCTGAAAGAGGCAGCCCGATCGATCTCACGGACGAAGTCAAAAAGGGCAAACTCGACTGGATGCCACCCGCCGGTAAATGGCGGATCGTCGGGCTGAGTGCGCTTTCACCGATTCAAAAGGTCAAACGCGCAGCCCCCGGCGGCGAGGGCAATGTGCTCGATCCCTTTTCCGCATCGGCGATGGCGCGTTACAGCGAGGCGTTTGACCGCGCCTTCGAAAAGTTCGCCGCGCCGATGCCGCGCGCGCAGTTCCACGACTCGTTCGAATACTACGCCGCCGAGTGGACGCCCGCGTTTTTCGAGAGTTTCCGCACGTCACGCGGTTATGATCTCCGCGAGCAACTGCCCGCCTTCGCAGGAATCGGAGATGCGGACACCGTCTCGCGAGTGCGCGCCGATTACCGCGAAACGCTGGGTGAACTTCACCTCGCGTATCTCCAGCGCTGGCACGATTGGGCAAAATCCCACGGCAGCGTCACCCGCAACCAGGCCCACGGCTCGCCCGGAAATCTGCTCGACCACTATGCCGTCTCCGATATCCCCGAGACGGAAATCTTCAAACACGTCGATGAAAACCAGATTCCGATGATGCGCATCGCCGCATCCGCGGCCCACGCCAATGGCAAAAATCTCGTCAGCGGAGAAACCTTCACCTGGCTCGACGAACACTTCCAAGTGACTCCGGAAAAACTCAAGGAGGCGGCGGACTTTGTGTTTCTCGGCGGCGTGAACCACCTCTTTTTCCACGGCATCCCCTACTCGCCCGATGACGCGAAGTGGCCCGGCTGGCTGTTCTACGCCTCGACCCACATGGGGCCTAACGGCGGACTGTGGCGCGACCTCTCGGCTTTCACCGGCTACATCCAGCGCTGCCAGTCGATCCTTCAAGAGGGCGATGCCTCGTCAGACGTTCTGCTCTATTACCCGATCCACGACCTCTGGCACAACCCCCAGGACAAACTCCCGCTCTTCAGCATCCACAATCAGGAAGCATGGCTGTGGCCCACGACGTTTTACAAAACCTCGATGGAACTCTGGAACGGCGGCATTCCCTTCGACTATGCCAGCGGCAATATGCTCAGCACCGCGACCGTGAAAGACGGCAAATGGATTCTCGGCGGCCATGCCTACTCCACCCTCGTCCTGCCCGGTGTGAAGCGCATGCCGCCCGCAACCCTTGGAAAAATTCTCAGCCTCAGCAATCAGGGAGCCAAGCTCATCGTCCAAGGCGGCTGGCCCAACGAAGTCCCCGGCTTCTTCCAGCAGCAACGCCGCGCCGAATTGTTAGCCCTTGAGGCCAAGGCCGCCGGCATCAAAACCCTCGCCCAGGCCACAGCATCCATCCTTCCGGCTCTCGCCAGCCAAGGCATCGCCCAAGAACCGATGACCGCGGCGGGGCTGCGTTTTGTCCGCCGGACTCATGCCGCTGGCTACCACTATTTCATCGTCAACCGCGGCAAGCAAACCTTCGACGGTGTCCTGCCGCTGGCCGTCCCATTCCAAAGCGCCGTCATCATGGATGCGTGGAACCCGGCGAACAATCTCACCGCTGCGCGCCAGACCACGGGCGATCAAAACGGCATCGCGCTCCGCCTGGATCCTGGCCAGTCGATCATTCTCCGCACCTTCACCACCCGCAAGGTCGAGGGCAATCCATGGACCGCCCAAGCAGCCAGCCCGCCAACCGTGGCCATCGATGGCCCGTGGAAAATCCAGTTCATCGAGGGTGGCCCCGTCCTCCCCGCAGCGGCGGAAAACATTCAACTCGGTTCGTGGACGCAGCTCCCGGATCCCGCCGCCAAGAACTTTTCAGGCAGCGCCCGCTACACCACGAACTTCAACCTCGCGGCCCCCGTGCCAGCCCATTGCCGTCTCGATCTCGGCCGTGTTGCCAACACCGCCCGCGTTTCGCTGAATGGCCAGCCTCTCGGGATTTCATGGTGTGCGCCCCACGTCATCGCCGTTAGCCAAGCCCTCAAGCCGGGGAATAATCTGTTGGAGATTGAAGTGACCAATCTCGCGGCCAACCGCATCGCTGATCTCGATCGCCAAAAGGCACCATGGAAACAGTTCCACGAGATCAACTTCGTCAACATCGACTACAAGCCCTTCGACGCCTCCGCCTGGCCCGCCTTCGACTCTGGGTTGATCGGCCCTATCCGATTGCTGATTCAGAAGTGATCTGAGGATGGCACTTCAGGCCTAGGTGGGGGTGCATGGGGAGGCATGGGAAGAATGGGAATCATGCCTATCCTCAAGATCCAAAACTGGGCGCGAGCAAACTGCGGGCGGAGATATCTTCGTTTAAATCCTCCAAATTAATCCCAATTCTCAGTATGACCTAACAGGCGGCGGACTGGCCGGGACAAGAGTGTCCCGCTTCCTGCAACTTTTTTGCCATCTCAAGAAGTTCCATGGCATATCCAGGGCAAATTCTTTCGTAGTGCTCCATCTGCTCGGCTTGCGGCAGAGGCCCCGAATAGTGACTCAATTGCTGCCGAACGACCTAAACCACTTGCTGCTCAGTGGCAGACTCGCGGCTACCCTTTCTCCGCGTTAGGTGCGATTTTCGACTCATAGGCGGATTTCAGGTACCGTGCGGCGTTGGCGAAACCACGAGACACCCCACGTGTGTCCCTTAACACACGGGGTTCGGAGACGATCGGAGCTGGGCTTGAAATTCTTCCCGGTGGAAACAAGGCTAATAACGACCCAGCACCTGCAATCATGCTGGATGCCGCATGATAAGTGGAAAACTTTTTTGGAAGTCGGGTTCTCATGTCAGGAAGAGTTTAACGCCGTTAGAGCATTTCTGCAAGATCTGATCCTCATCCATTATTTTTCAAAATTTATTGGCGGATTCAAAGCGGCTAGCGCAATCAAAAGCGGCAGACTGTAGGGAATAAGAGTGTCACTGCTCCTCATCAAATCGCGACAGCAATGACATGGAATTAAGATGCAGACTTTTCCATCGGTTCAAGAATAGTCCTCTGAGGCTTCCACCGCCCAGAACAAAAAAGAGGCGAGCTTGCGCCCGCCTCTTTAAATAAACGTTTTTGTCAGATCTTACGACCGAACCGGATTAGTTCCGGCGGCGGCGAAGAAGTCCGAGTGCACCAATCGCGCCGAGAAGGGCGGTCGAGGTTTCTGGGACGAGGTTGAGCGTGGTGTAGGTGGCAACACCTTGTCCACCCGCATCACCCGTGTACGAACCCACCTGACCAAAGATTGGAGCTGGAGCACCAGCCAAGGTCACGCTGTAACTTTGTTCAAGCGGCTCATCGAGTTGAATCGAACCCACCTGTTGGAGGCCGAAACCGGTTGAACCCGCGAGCGTCGAAGCATTACCTGCAAAAACATAAAGCGCGCGGCCTGCCAGCGCATTGCCGGTAGCGATCGTTGCTCCTTGAAACGTAGCTGCTTCGACGTAACCAGGCTTAGATGCATCAAGCGTGGCAGAATAACTTCCAGCAAAAGCAGAAGTCAACGAGGTGTAGTTTGTAATTGCTGCTGATACGGTAGTGAAGACATATCCGGATGGGAAATAACCAAGGGAAACGATACCACCATCAAGCAGTCTGACAGAGTTATCGAGATTCTTGCCATTTTGCAACAACACGTCGGTCAAGCCGTCACCTACGTTGGAAACAGTGTAGGTAGCAGCCTGTGAAGCTACGGTAAGCGCCATGATCGCTGAAGCGACTGTGAGTTTTAATTTCATATTTTTAGTATTCTAATGTTTTAACAGGAGATTTTTTTAGAGGCTGCTATATCCAGAAGGAGCCGCGAATTTAACAGCAACTGTCGTATTTGCCTTGTGCTGAATCAAAACGGCGCTGGTCATTGCAACAGCCTCCGCTTCAGATTGTGTCATATTCACTGTAGGAGCACTCACATTGCGCCAGTTGCCAGGAGCGGTACTATGGCGAAAGTATTTGTTATAGGTGAGGTCTGCCTTCTGAACCCAGAGAATGTCCGCATTCGTTGCACTAAGCGATGCGACCATCGAAGTTGCAAGTCCAGAATTGAAGAGATTCAAGCCCACAGGTGCCACGGGGCTAACCAAATTATAGCCTTGAACCATCACCGTATTGCTGCCGACCTTTTTGACTTCGCCAGAAACAGTCAGAGAGGAAGCGGTAACCGTTTTCTTCTGTACGAAAAGTCCGTCGGTATAAACGACAGGAACGTTTGGCGCGGTTAGAGTGGTACTTCCAAACTTGTAGAATGCAGGAGTCGCCCCGGATTTGAGGTAATACTTATCGTACGAACCTGTCCCAGTAGGTACCCAGACGACATCCGCGGAAGTGGAGTTCAAAGCCGCATAAAGAACACCACCACTAGCAAGAACGGTCGTAGTGAAAATCTCTTCAAGAGTCGGAGCAATACGAAGGTTGTAGGTATCGCCGACAGCCATGCCGACAGCTTGTGGCGTGGTGATCACGCTGCCGGAGATGTTTTCAGCAAGTACTTCTTGAATATTGCCAACGGCAGTACCACTGGTGACTTCGAGAACGTAGGTGCGTCCAGCTACGGGAGCAAACGTGGTATCAGAGTCGGTCAAGGTGGTCCCGTTAACGGTTTCGAAAGCACCCGAAGCAACAGGTGCTTTTTGAAGTGTCAGACCCACAGCGTTGTATCCCTGAGCAAGAGCTTGGGTGGTGTACCCCACCGGAGTGGTGTAAGCCGTGGTTTGTCCGAGAGCCACGCCGCAGGCGGCGGCGGCGAGAAGGAGTGAATAAGTAATGGAGGATTTCATGACGTTTTTTAGGGTTTTTATTTTTT
>CAJXYV010000095.1 GCA_913063525.1 uncultured Verrucomicrobiota bacterium | reverse complement strand
ATCCGCAGGACGCCAACGCGCATGCGGCCTTGGGCCACTGGCTCTATGACCGCCGCCGCCATCGCGAAGCCATCACCCATTGGGAAGCGGCGGTTCACGCGAATCCGCATGACGCCATCGTCTGGCGTTGTCTGGGCATCGCCTACTTCAATGTCCTCGGGAAACCGGCCAAAGCCCGCGCCGCCTATCAGAAGGCGATCGCCGCTGCGCCCGGCGATGCCCGCCTGGTTTTCGAAAACGACCAACTGGCCAAACGTCTCGGCGATTCGCCGAGCAAACGCCTGAAGGTTCTCGCCAAATCCAACGACCTGTTGGGAACCCGCGACGATCTGGCGCTCGAGCTCTGCACCCTGTACAACCAAACCGGGCAACCCGCCAAAGCACTCGCCATCCTGACGGCCCGAAACTTCCAGCCGTGGGAAGGCGGCGAAGGCGGCCCCATGGGCCAGTACATCCGCGCCCACCTGCTGCTGGGCCGCGCGGCCGATGGAGCGCAGGCGGTGGAACATTTCCAAGCCGCGCTCACGGCTCCGGACAACTTGGGCGAAGCCAAACACCTGCTCGCGAACCAAAGCGACATCCACCTGTTGTTAGGCGATGCGCTCCACGCGATCGGTCGCCGCAAGGAAGCCCGCAGCCATTGGACCATCGCCGCCCATGCCAAGGGCGACTTCCAGGAAATGAGTGTGCGCGCATTCTCGGAAATGACCTATTATTCAGCGATGGCACTCGAACGCTTGGGGGAAAAAGCGGCGGCCAAGTCGCTGCTGACCGATCTACTCGCCCACGCCAAACAGCTCGCCAAGGCGGAAGCGAAAATCGATTACTTCGCCACGTCCCTGCCGACGATGCTGCTATTCGATGATGATTTGCTGAAATCCCAGCGTCTCACCGCCCGTATCCTGGAAGCGCAGGCCCGATTCGGGCTCGGCGCGCACACAAAAGCCAGAGCCATTTTGAAAGACATTCTCGCGGAAAACCCGAATCACGCGCTCGCCGCCGACCTGATCCAATCGTTCTAACCATCACACTAAAAACCCATATGATTACCTCCGTTTCTCACGATTCTCCGGCGTCGTCCCACACCTCGTTCAATGCCGGTTACATCTGGCTCATCTCCATCTGCGCCGCGATGGGCGGACTGCTCTTCGGTTACGACTGGGTGGTGATCGGAGGGGCCAAGCCCTTCTTCGAACCGCACTTCCAGATCACCGATCCCGCGATCTCGGGTTGGGCAAACAGTTGCGCGCTGATCGGTTGTTTTTTCGGCGCGATGCTAACAGGAACCCTGAGCGGGCGCATGGGGCGGAAATATCTATTGATGATCTCCGCGTTAATCTTCGTCGCTACTTCGTTAGGAAACGCGCTGGCTGACAATTTCACGCTCTTCATCGCCTGGCGCATGATCGGTGGTCTGGCGATCGGTCTGGCCTCCAATCTTTCCCCGATGTACATCGCAGAAATCGCTCCCGCCTCGATGCGGGGTCGACTGGTTTCGTTGAATCAACTGACCATCGTTGTCGGTGTGCTGCTGGCGCAGTTGATCAATTGGCTGGTGGTGAAGGATCTGCCAGACGGATCGACCGTCGAGATGATCCGTGGGAGTTGGTACGGGCAGACGGCGTGGCGCTGGATGTTCGGCATCACCGCCGTGCCTTCCGCGTTTTTTGTATTGGCCACCTTTCTCGTCCCTGAAAGCCCGCGCTGGCTGGTCGGCAAAGGCAGAAACGGCGAGGCCCGCAAGGTGCTCGAAAAAATCGGCGGTGGTGCCTATGCGGAGGAGGCGATGAGCGACATTCTCCAATCGGTGCACGCCGAAAAGGATCAGAAAAACGTCTCGATCCGCGAGTTGTTCAGCCCGGCGTTGCGTCCCGCGCTGGTGCTGGGAATTGTGCTGGCCGTGTTCCAACAGTGGTGCGGCATCAATGTGATTTTCAACTATGCCGAGGAGATTTTCCGGTCCGCTGGCTATAGTTTGTCCAGCGTGCTTCAGAACATCGCGTGGACCGGCTCGGTGAATCTGGCCTTCACCTTTGTCGCGCTGGGAACCGTCGACCGCATGGGCCGCCGCCCGTTGATGGTGACTGGCTCCATCGGTTTGGCGTTCATTTACGCCGCGCTGGGTTGGTGTTATTTCAGTCATGTCACTGGCCTTCCAGTTCTACTGTTGGTGCTGGCGGCGATCGCCTGTTATGCCATGTCACTCGCACCGGTGACCTGGGTGGTCATCTCGGAAATTTTCCCCAACCGCGTCCGCGGGCAGGCAATGTCGGTGGCGGTCATGGCACTATGGGCCGCCTGTTTCATCCTGACCTATACCTTCCCGATCCTCAACAAGGTTCTCGGCGCGTCAGGAACCTTCTGGCTCTACGCCGCCATCTGCGCGGCAGGCGCGATTTTCATCTGGATCAAGCTGCCCGAAACCAAAGGCAAGAGCCTTGAGCAGATCGAAAACGACTGGAAATAAAATCGGCGAATTCACATACTCGGCGAAGTGGCGGAATAAGAATGCTTCGTCGGTGAGACGTGGTAGCTGCCCCCGAGAATTCTTGAACAAATGCACAGAGTCAGCCCGTATGATGAGTTTGAAAATTTTTAAAAAACCATTCATCTCATGCGTCATCTCCTAAATTTGGGTATTTACAGCATTCTCGTGCTGGTCGGTCTTTCACCGTCGGCCTCGGCAGCATCCATGCAAGTCGGTTCTCTCCGCTGTGAATTCCGCGAAAACCCGATTGGCATCGACACCGCCCGGCCGCGTCTTGGCTGGTTGCTCGAAAATCCTGACCCGGCGGCGCGCGGCCTGCGGCAAACGGCTTATCAGATTCTAGCAGCATCCTCCGCGGAGCGACTTGCCAAGGATCAGGGCGATCTCTGGGACTCGACTAAAATCAAGTCAGGAGAAACCCGCGCCATTGCCTATGCGGGTGTCCCGCTCAACTCGACTCGGCAAGTGTTTTGGAAAGTCCGCGTCTGGGATCAGGACGACGCACCTTCGGCATGGAGTGCCGCCGGCGAATGGACGATGGGTCTCGTAAAACCCCAGGACTGGAAAACGACCTGGATCACGGCCGCGAACTTCACAGGCACTGGCAGTTCGCAGAGTCTGTTATTGCGCCGCGACTTCACGGTGAGCTCCGGGCTGCGCCGCGCGATCGTTCACGTCAGCGGCGTGGGTCATTATGAAATGTCGATCAACGGCGCAAAGGTTGGCAATGACCTGCTCACGCCCGGTTGGACGAACTATGAGAAAACTGTGATCTATGACAGTTATGACATCACACCGTTGCTGCGCGACGGCAGCAACGCGGCCGGCCTCATGCTTGGCAACGGCATGTATCACGTCGAAAAAACACGCGGCCGCTACACCAAGTTCAGCAACGCCGCCAGCCAACCGAAGGCGATCGCTCTGCTGCGCCTCGACTATGCCGACGGCCACACCGAGACGATCGCAACCGATTCGCTGTGGACCACCCATGCAGGCCCCATCACGTTTTCAAACACCTATGGTGGAGAAGATTACGACGCGCGGCTCGAACACCATGGCTGGAACCAACCGGGCTATGACGCCAAATCCTGGAGCTCGGCCGTCACGGTCGATGGTCCGAAAGGCGCCCTGAAAGGCCTATCCGTCACCAATCCTCCGATCCGCACCTTTGAAGTTTTCAAGCCCGTTGCCAAACGCGAGCTGCGTCCCGGCGTGGCCGTTTATGACATGGGCCAAAACGCCTCGCTGATGCCGCGCCTCACCGTCCGCGGCCCCGCCGGTTCGATCGTCCGCATCATTCCCAGCGAACTCCTCAAGGATGATGGGACGGCAAACCAAAAGAGTGGCGGCGGCCCCAGCTATTGGCAATACACCCTCGCCGGCACCGGTAGCGAAACCTATTTTCCCAAGTTCTTTTACCGCGGCTCACGCTATCAGCAAGTCGAACTCATCGCCGCACCGGGCAGCAGCGAACTGCCGGTGGTCGAATCGCTCGAATGCGTGATGCTGCACGCCGCGTCTCCCGTGGTGGGAAGTTTCAGTTCATCCAACGAACTGTTTAACCGCACTTGGTCGCTGATCCGCTGGGCCCAGCGCTCGAACATGTTTTCTGTCATGACCGACTGCCCGCACCGCGAAAAGCTCGGTTGGCTGGAAGAGGATCACCTCAACGGCCCCGCTCTGCGCTATAACTTTGACATGGGCGTGATGTTTGCCAAGTCGATGAACGACATGGCCGACGCACAGCTGGACAACGGCTTTGTGCCCAACATCGCGCCCGAATACGTCAAATTCGGCGGCGATGGCGACAGCAATCCCTTCCGCAATTCACCCGAATGGGGCAGTGCATTCCTATTGGTCGCGTGGCAGCAATATCAATTCAACGGCGACCTCGAACTGCTGCGCCGCCACTACGATGGTATGGTTCGCTATGTAAACTATCTCGCCAGCAAAGCAGATTCCCAGATCATCGATATTGGCTTGGGCGATTGGTACGACATCGGACCGAAGCATCCCGGTCCGGCCCAGTTGACCCCCAAGGCGCTCACCGCCACCGCGATCTATTACGAGGACATCACCGTGCTCGCCAAAACCGCACGGTTACTTGGCAAAGCCGAAGACGCGAAACGATTCGATGCCCTAGCCGCCGACATCCGCGCCGCGTTCAACCGCAAGTTCTTCAACTCCTCTACCCACAGTTACTCGACGAACTCCCAAACCGCCAATGCCATGCCCTACGTGCTCGGTCTCGTCGATCCGGCGGATGCGCCACTCGTACTCGACGCCATCGTCAAAGACGTGCGCGAAAAAGGCCTGACCGCGGGTGATGTCGGTTACCGCTACCTGCTCCGCGCTCTCGCCGATGGCGGGCGCTCCGACGTCATTTTTGAAATGAACAACCAGTCGGAAAAACCTGGCTATGGCATGCAACTCCAACGCGGTGCCACCAGCCTGACCGAAGCGTGGGACGCCAACCCCGGCCCTTCGCAAAACCATTTCATGCTCGGCCAGATCAACGAGTGGTTTTTCCACGACCTTGCCGGCATCCAACCCGATCCCGCGGCCCCCGGATTTCAGCGCAGCGTCATCCGCCCCGCCGCCGTTGGCGACCTGAAGTGGGTCAAGGCGAGTTATGATTCCGTGTGCGGCAAAATCACCAGCGAATGGCAAAAGGACGGCAACCGATTCACCTTGAAACTCACCATCCCCGCCAACACCACCAGCACCGTTTACCTACCAACCCTCGATCCAAAAACCATCCTAGAGCATGGAAAACCCATCAACAATACCAGCGGCATTCAATTCCTGCGCATGGAGGCATCCGCTGCCGTCTTCACGATCGGCTCCGGCACTTATGTTTTTGAATCACGTCTTTTCTGAATTTTCCGATCTAACTTCCACGATGAAACTTCCGCAACTGCTGATCGCCTTCCTGCTTGGCTTAGCCACCGTACAAGCAGCACCGCCAACACCCGAGCCCAAGGTCAACCTTGGCGGGATTCCGTCGCCTATCCTTTTTAAGGGGGACGCCACCACCGCGTATCGGGATCCGGCGGTGGTTTACCACGACGGAATTTTCCGGATGTTTTATTCATACATCAAGATTGAAGAGGGTAAGCCTTATTGGTTCACCGCGGTCAGCCGCAGCGCCAATCTGATGAATTGGACGCCACCCCGGCTACTCACGCCGCGGGATTTGAATCTGAATTTCTCCAGCCCCGGAAACGTGATCCGATTTGGCGATGAATGGGTATTGTGCCTTCAGACCTATCCCCGGCCCAACGGTGAGAAATATGGGAACGACACGGCCCGGCTGTGGGTCATGCGGAGTACGGATCTGGAAAGCTGGAGCGCGCCCGAAGTGCTCAGGGTAAAGGGGCCCGATGTACCGGTTGAAAAGATGGGCCGGATGATTGATCCGTTCCTGCTGCAGGATAAAGACGACCCGGGCAAGTGGTGGTGCTTATACAAGCAGAATGGCATTCGGATTTCCTGGTCGCGGGATTTGCGCACATGGACTGATGTAGGCCCCATTCTGGGCGGGGAAAATCCATGTGGCCTCGTCGATGGAAGCGAGTATGTCCTGTTTTATTCCCCAGATAATGGAATTGGTGTCAAACGATCGAACGACTTGAAGACCTTCCGCAATACTGGAAAAATCGTCCTCGGCCAAAAAGAATGGCCTTGGGCAAAGGGGCGCCTGACCGCCGGGTTCGTTCTCGACCTCCACGCCGAGAAAGAGATTGGCAAATATCTGATGTTTTTTCACGGCAGCGGTCCCCAAGACGAACGCACCATGTTCGACAACGATTGCAGCATTGGCATCGCATGGAGTGACAACCTCACTGACTGGTCCTGGCCGGGGAAAAAAGAAATCGCGCACTAAATCACCTTGGATGAAATGACTGAAACGAATTGTATGAAAAACTCCAAATTGATGATCACCCCACCTTGGAAAACAATTTCCACCTGGATCTGGCTCGGTTTTTTCGCCGCCGTACCAGCGTTTGCGCAGCGCGAATCGGTCGAGCTCGCCGACGGTTGGAAATTCACCAAAAAAGACGCCGGGTCCGGCGCCTCCACGGAGGACTGGGAAAAGGTTTCCATTCCCCACTGCTGGAACATAGCGGATGCCCAAGACGGGCCGGCACCTGACTCCAGCCCAAAACTCGGCCAGCGGCGCGGCAACTATTATCGCGGTGCCTGCTGGTATGAACGGTCGCTGGACATTCCTGAAGGCTGGAAAAACAAGCGGGTGTTTCTCCAGTTCGAAGCCGCCGCCACCGTGGCGAAACCATGGATCAATGGAGAACCACTTGGCGAACACCGCGGGGCGTTCACCGGTTTTTGCTTTGATGTCACCCCCCACCTCAAATTTGGACAGGCGAATGATCTGCGCGTCCAGGTCGACAACTCCCCGTTTAAGGACATCGCACCGCTGATCGGAGATTTCAATGTGCATGGAGGCATTTATCGCGCGGTGCGGTTGATTGCGACCGATCCGCTTTTCATCAGCCCGCTTGATCATGCATCACCCGGGGTTTACCTATCGCTCAAAACCGTAACTCCGGAATCCGCGAGCTTGGAGGTGAAGACGCTGGTGGCAAACAGCCTCGCAGCGGAAGCCGAGGTCCATCTCCGCATTGAAATCCGGGATGCCGCAGGAAATCCGGTGGCGACTTCAGAGAACGACGACCGAATCGCCCCCGGGATCACGCTCCCTGTGACGCGAACGGTATCCATTCCCCACCCGCACCGTTGGCAGGGGCTGAAAGATCCTTATCTTTACTCGGTTGTGGTGAAGTTGCTGCGCGGCGGCAAGACCGTCGATGAAGTCACGCAGCCGCTCGGAATCCGGACGGTGGCGATCAGCAATGAGCGGGGATTTCTCCTCAACGGCGAGCCCTATCCGGTGTATGGGGTCAACCGGCACCAAGAACGACAGAACGAAGGCTGGGCGTTGAGCGCGGCGGATGACGAGCAGGATTTGAAGCTAATCCGCGAGATGGGCGCGACGGCCATCCGGCTTGCGCACTATCCGCAAAGTATCCGTTTCCATGAGCTGTGCGATCGGATGGGGATGTTGCTCTGGGAGGAGACACCGCTCGTCAACGTGGTGCCGCGTCAGAACGATCCGACCTCACCGGGTGCCGTGATCTCAACGCCAGAGTTCGACGCCAATCTCGAGCAGCAAATGCGGGAAATGATTTCACAACGGATCAATCATCCGTCGGTGATGGCGTGGGGAATTTTAAATGAACTCTCACGCAGCGACAGCCAGGCGGCGTTGCCGCTGGTGAAACGTCTCAACGCGCTCGCGCATGAACTCGATGCCCAGCGGCCGACGGTTTCCGCCTCCAACAAAACGGGATTGCCGACAAACAAGGTGGTCGATTGGATGGCTTACAATGTTTATCCGGGCTGGTATCGCGAGTTTGGGGAAGACATGAACCGGCTGTTGAACGAACGTTATGCCGAGCAAGGAAACCGGCGGATAGGCATCAGTGAATATGGTGCGGGCGGGAATCCGGCTCACCACGAGGAAGGGGCGGTGAAACAACCGGTCAATGATGGCAACTGGCATACCGAGGAATGGCAATCCTTGGTGCACGAACGGGACTGGGCCGCCATGCAAGCCAATCCAAAACTCTGGGGAACGTTCCTCTGGTGCATGTTTGATTTCGCCAGCGACTGGCGCATAGAAGGAGGGCAGCCGGGCATTAACGACAAAGGCATGGTGACCCACGACCGCCAATTGAAGAAGGACTCCTTCTTTTTCTATAAGGCCAACTGGAATCCGGAGCCGATGGTTTATATCACTTCGCGCCGACTGGTGGATCGCCAGCAGCCAGTCACGGAGATCAAGATCTATTCAAATGCCGACGCGGTGGAATTGAAGGTGAACGGCAAATCGTTCGGAGCCGTGAAACCTGACGCAATCAAAGCCTGCCGCTGGCCGGAGGTCACCTTGTCAACGGGCGAAAATCGGATCGAAGCGACGGCAAAATTCAGCGCACATCCAGATATAACAGACACCTGCCGGTGGAATCTTTTACCGACTCAATAGCCGGTTTCCATCAATTTCCCCTAACGAATCCGCCTGCCCAGACACCGCCATTGGGTGACATCCGTATTACCGCTTCGACCTAACGAATCTGCGGCAAACAGCCTTACGGAATCCGACTCACCAAAAAGATTGATCTAAAAATCCCACTTTAACCGATTCAAAATGAAACTCCACCTCTCCCTCATCCCGCTATCCTTGATCAGCAGCCACCTCTTGGCGGAACCTCTCACCATCTCGGTGAGCCCACCCGCCGCTCCGCGGACCGATGGCTTCAAGATGGGAACCTCGGCGAATCCGCAAGGCGAGACGCTGGCCCTCAATTCCCAATCGCTCTTGCTGAACGGCAAACCCTGGATGCCCGTGATGGGAGAGTTCCACTACAGTCGCTATCCAGAAAGCGAGTGGCGCGACGAGTTGTTGAAAATGAAAGCAGGCGGGATCGACATCGTCGCCACCTATGTCTTCTGGAACCACCACGAGGAGGAGGAAGGGAAATGGAACTGGAGCGGCCAGCGCGATCTCAAACGCTTCATCCAGCTATGCAAGGAAACCGGTCTCAAGGTGGCCGTCCGCTGCGGCCCGTGGTGCCATGGCGAAGTGCGCAACGGCGGTGTGCCCGATTGGGCGCTGAGCAAAGGCTGGAAGTTCCGCAGCAATGATCCGGCTTATCTCGATCACACGAAAATCATCTATCAACAAATCGCCACCCAGCTCGGCGGCTTGTTATGGAAAGACGGCGGCCCGGTCGTCGCCATCCAGCTGGAGAACGAATTCCGCGGCAAGGCGGAGCATCTGTTAGCATTGAAGAAAATCGCGCAGGAGGTCGGGCTCGACGTGCCGCTTTACACGCGCACCGGCTGGCCGGAGCTGACTTCGCCGATGCCCTTTGGCGAGATCGCGCCCTTGTTCGGTGCCTATGCCGAAGGCTTCTGGGATCGAAGCCTCAGCTCCATGCCCGGAAATTACTGGGCAGCCTACCGCTTTATGAACGTCCGGACTGATACCGCGATCGCCACCGAAGCGCTCGGCCAGCGCACGATCAAGGACGAGGCGGACACGGCCAATTATCCCTTCCTCACCTGCGAACTCGGCGGCGGCATGATGAGCGCCTATCACCGCCGCATCCTGATGCCGGGGGAAGACGTCACTGCGGTCGCCCTCAGCAAAATCGGGTCCGGCGGCAACATGCCCGGCTATTATATGTATCAGGGTGGCATCAACCCCGAGGGTAAACTCACCACGTTGATGGAAGCGCAGGACACGCCGATGACCAACAACAACGACCTGCCGGTGAAAAACTATGATTTCCAGGCACCTCTCGGTTCCTATGGTCAGGTCCGCCCACACTACCATTCGTTGCGGCGACTTCATCTCATGGTGCGCGATTTTGGTGGTTTGCTCGCCCCCATGCCTGCGGTCATGCCCGATGTGCAGCCCGTGGGGAAAGCGGATGTTAGCACCCTCCGCTGGTCGGTCCGTTCCGGTGGCGACGGCGGGTTCATCTTCGTCAACAACCACCAACGCGCTGCAAACCTCCCCGCTCACGAGGGCGTGCAGTTTTCGATCAAGACCGCGAACGGCACGGCAGTCGTCCCCGCTCAACCGATCACCATTCCGGCCGATGCTCAATTCGTCTGGCCCTACCGGCTCGATCTCGGCCACGGCGTGCGGCTGGAATCCGCCACCGCCCAGCCGGTCTGCCTGATCAACGAGGAAAACCAGCGCACCTTCTTCTTCGCCGAAACTCCCGGCATTCCCGCCAACTTCACCTTCTCTAATGGCAGCCGCCAAACACTGAAACCCGGCCACGACATCGCCTTCAAGATCGGTGCCGCTGACGCGCAAACCCGCATCGTCCTGCTCGACGACGCGGACTCCCTCGCGCTGTGGAAAGGCAATCTCGCAGGCCGCGACCGCGTGGTGCTGACCCGCGCCAATGCGATATTCGATTCCGACAAGCTGCGCCTGCAGTCGGAAAACGCCGCATCGCTCACCGCCTCCGTCTATCCGCCCATCAACGCCAGCGATCCAGCGGACGGCATCTTCGGCAAACTTCCGCTCGATGCCATCGCGCCGAAAACCTTCGCCGCCCGCGTCCAACAGGAAAAACCAGCCGGCCCGCCGCGCGATATTCTGATGGGCAAAAGCAAAATCGCCGCAGCTCCCCACGATGCCGACTTCGCGGCCGCCGCCGTGTGGAGCATCCAGCTTCCCACCGATTTCGACCCCGCCAAAACCGACGCGCTGCTCCGCATCCATTACAAAGGCGACGTCGCCCGCGTAAAAATCGGCGGCAAACTGGTGATGGATGATTTCTACAACGGCCTCGCGCTGGAAATCGGCCTCAAACGCTACGCCACGGAGATCCAAAAAGCGGGCGGACTCACCCTCGAAATCCTCCCCCTCCGCGCCGACGCCCCGATCTATTTGGCCAATCGTCCTGCGGCCGGCAGCCCGCCAACCCTTTCGCTCGATGCCGTGAACCTCGTCCCGATCTATCAGACCACGACCCGCTAACCGAAGAGCGCGCGGCTGCTGCGCAGTGCTCGCGGCCTATCGAATCACCGGCTTGTCCTTCGATCTAGGTTGTCGGCGTTGAGGGAAGATCGACTCTTTGGCCTCCGCGCTCAATCCTTCATGTACCACACCGACTAACTCCCGCAGCCGCACGGCAAGCCGGGATTTTAGGTTCCATGAGTAAATCAACATTTGCCCTTGGCGCTTACAAACCAAAGTGCCGGCCCGCTCGAACCGATCCAGTTGTCGCTGGACGGAATCCAGAGAAATGGTAAAATCCCTAGACACTGCCCTGCCGTAGGTTTCTCCGTAGTGAAAAAGATGAAGCAGGACCGCTTCAGCCGCTCTCCCCCCGAACAAATCAGCCAGCGCCGGGGAAATCATGACCCAATAGTCGGGTAATCTAACCGTTCATTCAAGTCATATTCACCGACCACGAATCACCCAATTGGCCTCGATGCACCGAGGAAGAGCTTTGGCATTATGTGGCATGACATCTTGATAGCGCCGGAATCCATTCGGTTTTGGCAGGAGGCGCGGTGGTGGCAATCTACACCGAAGGGCTTTACCGATCCGGCGATCTCGACATGATCAATGGCCCGGCTGACGTCTATTCGATCCAGAAGTATCTGGACTGGTTGAA
>CAJXYV010000094.1 GCA_913063525.1 uncultured Verrucomicrobiota bacterium | reverse complement strand
CCGGAACGAGTGGTTGCAGTGCCGGAACGAGTGGATGCAGTGCCGGAACGAGTGGATGCAGTGCCGGAACAAGTGGATGCAGTGCCGGGGGTAGTTGGATTTTGAATTTTGGGATTTTGGACGGGCAGATTGGGGATCGAGGTTTTCGTTTGGGGGCGGTGCCTGAGACCGCCCGTGGACGAGGATTGCCGCATGCTGAGTGGCCGCTACCGTTCATCGGGTGTTTAACCCACTTGGGGTATTGCCGACCGCTCGTTTTCTTTATAAGATAGCCGCCATTCGATTTCTTTGCAGTGAAACCCACCCACCAGACGGTTCCCGCCCCTACTCCAGACGGGTTAACCCGATTGTGGTATTGGAATTTCCATTGCGATTGAGCATCTTAGATCAAACCCAGCCACCAAACCCTTTCTCAAACCCAACGTTCCACGCATGAAAACTCGCGCATTTTTCTTCGGCCGCCTCCTGTTGCCTGCCGCTTCGCTGATCTCGTTCTCCGGCTCCGCTTCGGCGGCGAGCCAGACGTGGAAAGCGTCACCCACCGACGCCAACTGGGCAACGGCAACCAACTGGGTCGGTGGCGCGGCTCCGGGCTCGACAAGCGCTAACAGCGCTGACGTTGCTACCTTCAACGCCGCACTTTCTGGCACCATCGGTGGGTCCAGCAATCCGATCGTGATCGATGCGGGCCGGCGTTTGGGCGGTATTACCTTCGACACCGCGAGCGTGGGTGCTTTCGTGATCGGCAGCAATGCGGGTTCTGCTTTGGGTTTGGGATCCAACAGCTCGTCATCGTCAGCAGCGGTAAACATCACTAGCGCGGTGGCAAATTCACAGGTGATCGCGGCACCGATCCAGATGTATGCTTATGCGAGTTCCACCAACCCGCAATTCACGTTCAGCAATAATGCGACGAGCAGCGCGGTGACCTTGACCCTTTCTGGCGCGATCACGGCCAATGTTAGTGCCAGCCGTCCGACATTGCTGGTGTTGTCTGGCTCCAACACAGGTAGCAACCTGATCAGCGGCAACATTTCCAGCCCGAGTTTTGCACAGGGCGTCGCGGTGCTTAAGAAGAATGGAGCGGGCACCTGGATCCTCTCGGGAAGCAATACTTTCTCCGGCAGTTCGCTAACGGTGGCGAACACAGCAAACGGCATTCAGATCAACGCGGGGGTTCTGGTCGCCGCAAACAGTAACGCGCTCGGCAGCACGGCGAACTCGGTCAACAACTACATCAACAACGGCGGTACGCTCGAGCTGAATTCCAGCATCAACGGCAGCATCAACCTCAACAATGCGCTGACGTTGCAACTCATGAGTGGTGGCACGATCCGCTCGAGCGGCTCAAACCAAACGAGCTCGATTCTCAACGTTGATACCACGGCGGCCAGTAGCGTCACTGTTTCCACGATCGGTTCGAGCGACGTGTTTACCATCGGCAACGGCGCCAACGATTTCACGGGCGGTGCGGCGAACTCGGTGACCCACATCGCTGGCCCCGGCACGGTGTTGCTGGGCCAGGCAAGCAACTACGCGGGCACGGTGTCGATCGACGCGGCCGGCACCCTCAAGCTCGGCAATGCAACGGCACTGGGTACCGCGTCTTCGGCTGGTGTCGCCTTCGGTGGCAGCAGCACTGGCAAGCTCGCCCTCAACGGCAACAGCGCGACAGTCGCTACGCTGAACAGCAATTCCTCGGTGGGAACGGTTGAAAACAACAACGCTGCGGCGGCGACGCTGACGGTGAGCAACACCACGGGTTCCAGCTCATACGGCGGCCTTCTGCAGGACGGTGCTGCGGGCACACTCGCCCTGACCAAGGCGGGTGCCAGCACGCTTACCCTCTCGGGTGCTAGTACCTACACGGGCGGTACGACCATTAGCGCGGGCACCCTTTCGGTGACCAACAGCAGCGGTTCCGCCACGGGCAGCGGTGCGGTGGCGGTGAGCGGCACCGGCACTCTTGCGGGTACCGGTACCATCTCGGGCGCAGTGACCGTCTCGACGGGGGGGACCTTGGGATCCGGCGTCGGTGGCGTGGGCACGCTCAATCTCGGCGATGTGAATCTCACGGGTGGCGCCAACATTCTTCTGAACGGCGTGGCCAGCACGATCACTTCCACCGGAGCGGTGGCGATCTCTGGATCGAGCAACCTGATGACGGTGGGTGGTAGCGCGGCCACCGCCGGCAACACCTACAACTTTCTGACCGGCTCGAGCCTGTCGGCCACCGGAATTTCGCTCACCGGCTCTGCAGTCGGCAACTCGACGGTTGCGCTGGGAAGCAGTAGTACCGTCGGCCGGACCACTTACGCGTTCAACGCAACGGCGACGGCGCTGCAACTCGCCGTCACCGGCGGTGCGTGGAACCTGACTTGGAATGGCGGCAGCGCCAACTGGAACACCACCGATGCGATTGGTCAAAAAGACGGCAGCGGTTCAAACGTCGCCTTCTTTGCAGGCGACAATATGGCCATCGGCACTGCTGATACCATCACGCTGGACGGCGCTGGAATTTCCGCCGGCACCGTGGCGGTGAGCAATAGCAGTGGCACCGCGACCTTGACTGGCGGCGCCCTGAGCGCTAGCTCCCTGACCAAGTCGGGTGCTGGCACTTTGAATCTCAGCAGTGCGTCCACTCTCACCGTTGCTACCGCAGTCAGCGGTGGTACGCTGGATATCGGCACGACCAATCAATCGATGGCCAATGTCAGTCTGACTGGCGGTGCTTCGATCACCGGCAGCACCGGGGTTTTGACCGGCAGTGGCAGCGCCTTCGATGTGCAGTCGGGTTCGGCGAGCGCAATTCTTGCGGGTAGCGTCGGTCTGACCAAGACCACTTCCGGCACGGTGACTCTCTCCGGAGCCAACACCTACACCGGGACGACGACGATCTCGGGTGGAACGCTCGGCTTCTCTGCTGACAACCACCTCGGTGCCAGCGCTGCGGCAATCAGCCTGAACGGCGGCACCCTAGCATTGGGCGCGGCGGACGTGACCGGTACCCACATTATTACGGTGGGCGCCAGCGGTGGCACGATCGACGTCGGCAACCATCAATACTTCCTTAACACGGCGAACTTGCTCGCAGGCAGCGGTGCTCTGACGGTGAATGGCTCTGCCGGCAGCCTGCGTTTGGGACTGAACAACACCTTCTCGGGGACCACGGCCATCAACAGCGGGGCCTTGGTTGAAAACCAGAACGCCACCGGCTTGGGCTCGAGTGCGATCACGGTCAACTCGGGCGGTGAACTGGTCGCCTCCAACATCACGATGGCCAATGGCGTGACCGCCAACGGCGGCAGTACGCTGAGCTTCGACAACGGCAATTCCGGGATCTTCTCCGGTGCGATCTCACTTGGCACGGGCACCACCACGGTGGCGTTGCGCGACTGGTACAGCACGAGCACGGCGCGCAATGGTTCGATCACCGGCGTGATCTCCGGCACGGGCGGCTTGGCTATTAATTCTGGCACGGGAACTGGCAGTGTGTTGACTCTTTCCAACGCCAACACCTACGCGGGAGGCACGACGCTCAATGCAGGTACGCTGGTACTAAACAATGGAACCGCAGCGGGTTCGGGAACCATCACCGCTGCCAATGGCACGACGATCTCGATGACCACCAACTCAGGCATTGGCAATGCGGTGACGCTTTCCGGAGCCAATGCGAGTGTCACCATGATGAGCAACCAACCGAGTGCGGGTTACGGCAGCAATATCACCGGCTCAGCGGATCAGACCTTGGTGATCGTTAATAATGGAAACACGGTCAATTTCAATAACACCACGAGACAGTTTGCGAATTTCCTCGGAACGGTCAGTGTTCAAGCGGGTTCAGCGTTGGGAGACCGGAGCAGCACCACCACTTGGACCAACGGCGGCGACAGTACGCTCTTTAATGTCGATGGCACCATGACCTCCCGCAATGGCGGCACCTGGGCGTTGGGCGGGCTTACGGGTTCCGGCACGCTGAGCATGGGCACGGCGGGTTCCAATGGCATCGGCTTGAACTATACGATCGGTGCCCGCAACGATGCCAGCAACACCTTCTCGGGAGTGATTCAAGATGGCGATACGGTCAACAGCAAACGCGTTAGCGTGACCAAGGTCGGCACAGGCATTCAGATCTTCTCCGGCACCAACACCTACACCGGTGGCACGACGATCAATGCGGGCACGCTTGCAGCCGGCAATATCAGTGCCTTCGGCACTGGCAATGTCACGATCGGTGGCAGTGGCTTCCTCGATCTGGCGAGCTACAACATCGCCAACACGATCATCAACAATGGCGGGACCATCCTCAACGCCGGTACACTGAGTAATGCTCAGTTTGCGGGTGGCACTACTGCGGTGGCCGGCGACGGCGGCAGCATCTCCTCAGTGAGTGGCTCTGCCACGGTCACCCTGAGTGGCAACAACAACACGGTCACCACGATGAGCGGCGGCACGGTCACGGTGAGTGGAGCCGGGACGGTGATTCAAACCCTCAACGGCGGTGCCATCGCCGTCAGCTCGGGCCGCACCGTGGGCATCCAGGCGGGTACGTCCAACGGCGTGATCTCGGGTGCGGGCGGCATCAGCAAGACGGGTAGCAGTTCGCTCACCCTCTCTGGTGCCAACACCTACTCCGGTCTGACTTCGGTGACGGAAGGGACGCTGGCGCTGGGTGCTGATGGTTCGATCGACAATTCCAGCGGGGTCTACCTCGGCACCGGCAGCGGGACCTTCGATGTTTCGGCGAAGTCGGGTGGCTACACGGTGGCGGCCCTGACCGGTTCCGGCAATGTGACGGGCGCGCTGGCGGTTTCGACGCAGTTGGCGATCGGTAATTCGCCGGGCACGGTGAACTTCAGCAGCGATCTGACGCTGGGTGCGGCTAGTACTTACACCTACGAGCTGGTCGGATCATCGACCGTGGGTGGTGACTACACCGCGAACACGGCGGATTTGGGCAATATCACGGGCAACCTGACCATCACGGCCGGAGCGGTCTTGGATCTGGTGCAGCTGGGGACTTACACGGCGAACGACAAGTTCACCTTGTTCTCCTACACCGGCACGGTCACGGGAACGTTCACGGGGCTGGCGGATGACTCGAATTTCACCGCGGGCGGTGGCAGCTGGCTGATCAATTATAACGACACCACGGCCGGCGCCAACGGCGGCACGGGCACGAGCTTTGTGACGGTCACCGCCGTGCCAGAGCCGAGTGCGGCGATGCTGGTGGGTGGCCTGGGAATGCTGGCGCTGCTGCGCCGCAGACGCTAGAAGAAGTGGGGAGTTCGGAGTGCGGAGTGCGGAGTTCGGAGTTCGGAGTTATTCCGCACTCCGCATTCGAAACTCCGCACTTCTGCGTCGTTCCGCGCTCCGCACTCGAAACTCCGCACTTCTGCGTCGTTCCGCACTCCGCATTCGAAACTCCGCACTTCTGCGTCGTTCCGCACTCCGAACTCGAAACTCCGCACTTCTACTTGGCTCCGCATTCGAAACTCCGCACTTCTTTAAAATCTTTCCTAATGGTTGTTTGGCGGCTATGATGTCTGCGTTGTGCGGATCATCGGGTTTATTTTTCTGTTGTTTGCGCTGGGGGCTGGGGCGGCGGAGATGTCTGCGCCGCCGGGCTTGATGTCGCGCGTTTGGCAGTCGCAGGATGGGTTGCCGGGGAATGTGGTGCGGTCGCTGGTGCAGTCGAGCGATGGCTATCTGTGGGTGGCGACGGCGGAGGGGGTGGCGCGCTTTGACGGGTTTGATTTCGAGACGGTGGAGCCGGAGGGGGATCTGCGGCGCTACCGGCTGGCGTTTTGGCGCTTGTTCGCGATGCCGGACGGCGGGGTGTGGGCGGCGACTTATCAGGGCGGTTTGTTCCGCGTCGAGAAGGGGCGCTTGCGGAAGGTGCTGGATAATCAGCGCAGCCCGAATCCGCCTTTGGTGACGCAGATGCTGGGGGGGGAGAATGGGGCGGTTTTTTTCAAGCGCGGGGATGAGTTTGGGATGGTGGTGGTGGCCAGCGGCGAGGTGTTGCAGGCGGCACCTTCGGAGGAGCTGGTGCAGAGTTTCAAGGAGGATTCGGAACGGCAGCAGGCGAGCGGCCGGGTGATCGATCCGGGTGGGCAGCCGCTGCTGCGGGACCGCCAGGGTGGCGAGTGGCAGGCGGGCACGGCGGGGGGGCTGAGCCTGCGGCACGACGGGGAGGCGGCTGTGCCGGTGGATCTACCGCAGCGCGGGCAAGCCTACGCGGTGAGTGAGTTGATCGAGGACCGCGAGGGTAATGTCTGGATCGCATCGCCGACGGCGGGCTTGGCGCGTGTCCGGCAGGCGCGTGTGGAGTTGGTGGTGGGCCAGCAAGGCCAGAGTGACCGGGCGGTGTCGGCCTTGCTCGAAACCGAGGCGGGGGAATGGTGGGTTGCGAACCGCAGCGGCGGGCTGGACCAGTGGCGGCAGGGGGCGCCGCGCCACCTGGAGCTGGCCAACCGGCCGGCGGCGGCGATCTTTGAAGACCGCAGCGCGCGGCTGTGGGTGGCATCCCGCGACGGCAGTGTGTACCTGCAGAATGGCAAATCATTCCAAGCGCAGTTCACGCAGACGCAGGTTCCTTCCAAGGTCCGCGCGATCGCGCAGGATTCGGAAGGGCGGATGTGGTTCGGCGGGGCGCAGGGGATCGCTTCGTTTTTCGATGATGCGGTCCACACCTATGGCCGGGTGGAGGGGGTGGGGAGCCAGGATCTGACGGTGTTGCAGGCATTTCCCGGCGGCAAGGTCATCGCGGGCAGCGCTTCGGGCCGGATCCTGCTAGGCGACCGCCACGGCTTTGAAACGATCGCGGAGCCGGAGATTTTGAAGAACCAGTGGACATCGGGGATTCTGCCGATCTCTGCCAAGGAGACCTGGGTGACCACTCTGGGCAGCGGGCTCTACCTGTGGGATGGGAAAAAGTGGTTCTGTTTTGATGCCAACGACGGGCTGCCCGACTCCCGGCTGACTTGCGTGCTGGAAGATGGCGGGGGCTACCTGTGGTTCGGCTCGCTGGGCGGCATCATCCGCGCCGACCGCAAGGAGCTGCTGGCGCACGCCCGCAATCCGCAGCAGCCGGTGCAGTGGCTGCGGCTGGACCACAGCGACGGGATGCCATCGCGCGAGTGCATCGGCGGGTTCCAGCCAGCAGGCTGGCGGGCGAAGGACGGGATGCTGTGGTTCCCGACGGGCGGCGGGGTGGTGCGGGTGGGCCCGGGATTGATCGAGATGAGCCGGGTGGATGCCCCGGTTTTCCTAAAATCGGTGAGGACCAATGGCGTGCTCCACGAGGGTGAGACCGGCCCAATCACGACGGATCCGGGCCGCGCGCGGCTGGAGTTCCAGTTCGTCGGCCTGAACTTCAGCGCGCCGGAAAAAATCACCTACCGCTCGCGGCTCATCGGGCTGGACGATACTTGGCGCGAGCTGGGCAGACAACGCGTAGCCTCCTACGAGGCGGTGCCGCCCGGCCGCTATATGTTCGAGGTGGTCGCCGTCAATGGCGACGGTCAGCGCAGCAGTGCGCCGGCCCGGATCGCGGTGGTCATCGCGCCTCATTTGTGGGAGAGCGTCTGGTTTTATTTATTCGTAGGCCTGGCGGCGCTGGGCACTGCGGTCGGCGGTGGCTGGCTGGCTGCGCGCGCGCGTTTGAAAAAACGCATCGAGGCGTTGAGGGTGGGCAACGTTCGCGAGGCGGAGCGTTCGCGCATCGCCCGTGACCTGCACGACGACCTGGGGGCCAGCCTGACGGAGATCTCGATCCTGGCGGCGCTGGCGGCGGAGGATGCCGGGGCGTCGGCGCTGCAGCCGTCGCTGGAGCAGCTTTCGGTGAAGGCGAAGCACGTCGTTGGCAGCCTGGATGAAATCGTCTGGGCGGTCAATCCGCGGGAGGACACGCTGCGCTCGCTGGTGGACTATGTGGCTGCCTTTGCCCGCGAGTTTCTCGACATCGCCCGCATTGGGCTGCGGCTGGACGTGAGCCGCGAGATCCCCGACGTCCACTTGGCGACGACCCAACGCCACGGCGTTTTCCTGGCGGCGCGGGAGTCGCTCAACAACATCGTCAAGCACTCGGGCGCGACGGAGGTCGAGCTGCGGATCTGGGTCGTCGCGGACGTGTTGGAGGTCTGCATCGCCGACAACGGTCATGGCTTTGCGGCCGATGGCAGCAGCAGTGGCGGCAATGGTCTGGGGAATTTAAGCCAGCGCATGCAAGAAGCAGGTGGTGAATGCCGTATCCAAAGCCGCCACAAGCAGGGGACTACGATTTTTCTCAGTCTGCCCTTGCTTGTCGCGGGCAATCCCATTTCCTAGTCTCCATGCCGACTCTTAAAAATCCCATCACGCAGGTCGCCATCGTCGAGGACAATGCAGCGCTCGGCAACGGCCTGCGCAAACTCGTCGAGTCCGCCGATGACTTCCGCTGCGTCGGTGTCTGGACGAGCGCTGAAGAGGCGCTGAAAAAAATCGAAGCGTTCATGCCGCAGGTGATCCTGATGGACATCAACCTGCCCGGGATGTCTGGGATCGAGGCCACGGCCCGGATCAAGCGGCACCTGCCCGAGATCCAGGTGATCATGGTCACTGTTTACCGCGATCACGACCAGATCTTCGCCGCGCTGAAGGCGGGGGCCTCGGGCTACCTGCTCAAGCGCTCGACCCCTGATGAGGTCCGCCAGGCGATCCGCGACGTTCGCTCTGGCGGGGCACCGATGAGCGCGGAGATCGCCCGCCGCGTGGTCGAGGCATTTCACCAACCCGTCGCCAAGCCGGTAGCGGACGAGGTCAAACTATCTAGGCGCGAGACGGAAATCCTGGAGTACCTGAGCAAGGGGATGGCCAATAAGGAAATCGCCGACCGCCTCGAAATCAGTGTCGAGACTGTGCGCGTCCACTTGCGGCGGGTCTATGAGAAGCTGCACGTCCACTCGCGCACGGAAGCCGCGATGAAATTCCGCGATGCTAAAGATGGCCCCCGCGGGCCCTTGTAAGTGGCAGCTGGAACCGGGGGAAGCACGTCGAAAGAAAAGCGGCCCTAGGATTGACGTGGGCGGCGTGGCCCGCTGAGATTCCCATCCGCCGCAGGGCGGACAATCTTCATGGACTACCAAGCGAAAATCGCCACCAATGTCGCCTCGATCCCGCGCTCGGGGATCCGCGACTTCTTCGAGCTCGTGCAAGGCCGCGACGACGTGATCTCGCTCGGCGTGGGCGAGCCGGATTTCGTGACGCCGTGGCACATCCGCGAGGCGGCTATCTATTCGCTGGAAAAGGGCCAGACGACTTACACGTCCAACCTCGGGCTGCTGTCGCTGCGCAAGTCGATCTCGCGCTATGTGGAGGATTTTTTCAAGGTGAGCTATGATGCGCCGACGGAAGTGCTGGTGACGGTGGGGGTTTCGGAGGCGATCGACATTGCGCTGCGCGCCTTGCTCAATCCGGGCGACGAGGTGATTTACCACGAGCCTTGTTACGTTTCGTATAGCCCGAGCATCGTGATGGCGCACGGGGTGCCGGTGGGGGTGGTGACAACCAAGGAGGATGAGTTTTCGCTGAAGCCGGAGAAAGTGGCCGCCGCCATCACGCCGCGGACGCGAATTATTTTCATCAACTTCCCGACGAATCCGACGGGAGCCTGTGCTTCGCGCGCGGATCTGGAAGGCATCGCCAAGCTCGCGATCGAGCACGACTTGATCGTGATGACGGACGAGATTTACAGCGAGCTGCGCTATGACGAGGAGGAGCCGCACCTTTCGATCGCCTCGCTGCCGGGGATGAAGGAGCGGACGATTCTGCTGCACGGTTTTTCGAAGGCGTTTGCGATGACGGGCTTCCGCCTCGGCTACGCTTGTGCGCCGCAGCCGATCATCGAAGCGATGATGAAGATTCACCAGTACGCGATGCTGTGTGCGCCGATCATGAGCCAGAATGCGGCGATCGAGGCGCTGGAAAACGGCCAGCCCGCGATGATCGCGATGCGCAACAGTTACCATCAACGCCGAGATTTTCTGGTGAAGCGGCTGAACGAGATCGGGCTTGACTGCCACACGCCGGGCGGCGCGTTTTACGTGTTTCCGGACATCCGCAGCACGGGGCTGAGCAGCAAGGAGTTTGCAATGCGTCTGCTGGAAGAAGAAAACGTCGCCTGCGTGCCGGGCAGTGCTTTCGGGCCATCGGGCGAGGGATTCCTGCGCTGTTGCTATGCGACCGCGTTTGACGACATTCGCACCGCCACGGACCGGATCGAGCGGTTTGTTGGCCGACTTTAAGGGGCATGAAACCGCCGCCGCCGAGCCAGAATCCCGAGCTGCTGACGCGGGCGCACGTGACGCCGTTTGTGGTTTTCATGGGGTTCATGATTCTGTTGCAGATCATCGGCGGGGCGATCGAGTGGAAACACCCGGATGCGCCATGGTGGCGGCAGGATCCGGCGCAGTTTGTTTATCCGATCCAGACGCTGGTCACGCTGGGGGTGCTGGTTCGCTACTGGCGGTATTTCACGTTTAACGCGTCGCTGAAATGGGGGCTGGTCGGCATCGCATTCGGTGCGGTGGGGATTGGTTTTTGGCTGCTGCCGACGGTGCTGTACGATGCATGGGGGATGCACGGGCCTGCCCAAGGCGCGCTGAAGCTGCTGGGCTTTGCGGAGCGCCGGGAGGGATTCGACCCGGGGCTTTTTCACAATCCGGTCGCCTACTGGGCGGCGCTAGGTTGCCGTTTTCTGCGCGCTGCGGTGGTTGTCGCGCTGGTGGAGGAGATTTTCTGGCGCGGTTTTCTGATGCGCTTTGTTTGCGATTGGGAAGGGGATTACTGGAAGCTGCCTTTTGGTCAACCCCGCTGGATTTCTTACCTGATCGTCACGGGGCTGTTCATGGCTGCCCACGCGCCTGTCGATTACGCCGGGGCCTTGGTTTACGGCAGCCTGACCTACCTGCTCTGCGTCTGGAGTAAAAGCCTGGGCGCCTGCGTGATCATGCACGGCACGGCGAATTTCATGATGGGCCTCTACATCATCGCCACCGGCCATTACGGACTTTGGTGAGGTGCTGGGCCGACGGAATGGCGGATCGAGGTGGGCTGAATTTGAAAGAACGGTGAGAAAATGTCGGCGAGTGGCAATTTCCTCTTGTCAGATCGCGGTGGGTTCCTCATACATCCGCCCCCGCGATAAGCGGAATGGGTAGATGCCCGAGTGGCTAAAGGGGGCAGACTGTAAATCTGCTAGCGTAAGCTTACGTTGGTTCGAATCCATCTCTACCCACCATTTTCTAAATGAACAATTTAGGGAGCCGAAAGGCTCCCTTTTTTGTTGGGGTGATTTTTGGAGCGGTGTAATCCCGGGCCATTTTTTAACTCTAGGGTTGTTTGAAATATGCTGCCTCCGCAGCTACCGAAGATCAACCGCGTCAAGACCGCGAGGGGATTCGCGTTCTGGATCTCTTTCACTGACAAAATACTTGCTCAGCAGCGGTGCAGGTCGAGGGCGTCGCCGTGGAGGGTTTTGACGCGTTGGCCCATCTTCTTTTGGATGAGCTGGAAGTGCGCCATTTCCGCGGGGCTGACGAGGGAGATGGCGTGACCGGGGGAATCGGCGCGACCGGTGCGGCCGATCCGGTGGAGGTAGTCTTTGGGCGAGCGGGGGAGCTCGTAGTTGATGACGCAGGGCAGGAACTCGATGTCGATGCCGCGGGCGAGCAGGTCGGTGG